>CAXTCL010000026.1:0-27084 GCA_964242035.1 uncultured Acetobacteraceae bacterium
TGCAGCCGTCAGGGACAAAAGTTTTTTGCTTCTTTTTTTCAAAAAAGAAGGCCTTGCTTTCTTGCTGTCACGCCTGCTGGATAGCGTCGATCGTCGCTTCAGGCACGCCGCCGAAATTATTTGCCACCAGGTATTTCGGCGCGGTTTCGATCCAGTGCTTCAGGGTAATTTCCTCGAACTTGCCGGCGTTCCAGGTCTGGACGATTTCCAGGTCTTCGGTGCCGGTGTTCATCATGGCGTGGCCGTAGCCGGCGGGGATGTAGGCGGAGTCACCGGCTTTCACGTCTGACAGTTTGCCGCGGCCGCCGGAGCCGAAGACGGCGAGCTGGCCGGTGCCTTTCAGGTAGAAGTGGAACTCGTCGGCGTTCGGGTTCCAGTGCAGTTCCTTCATGTGGCCTGGCTTGATCGACATCACGCCGCCCGACATCGTGGTGGAGATCGGCCATTCGTCAACGGTAGCCAAATGGAGGGTGCCGCCGTCGAAATCACGACGGGCGCGGAGGTCTTTCAGCAGGGCGAATTTGTGGGTGGATTCTTTCGGCCAGGGCGCGTCTTTCGCCTGTGCCACGGGGATGACAGGGCCTGCCTGGATGTAGGTCTCGCCGGTGGGGAAGCTGTTGAAGGCTGCTTGGGTGAGGCCGAAGTTCGTGGCCAGCATGTTCTTGGGTGTCAGGTTCACCCAGTCGGTGATCGAGAAGGTGCCGTGTTCGGAGAAGGCGCCGTTGTCGAAGGAGAGGATGAAGTGGCAGGGTTTGTCGCCGATGGTCTGGATCGAGTGGCCGTGACCGCGGGGGAAGAACCAGAGGTCGCCGGGACCGTAATTGTTGATTTCGGTCTGGCCGGAGGGGTCCAGGACGACGGTCTGGCATTGGCCGTCTATGACGTAGGCCCATTCGGCGGCGATTGCATGCCAGTGCAGTTCCCGCGAGGCGCCGGGGTTGAGGAACATGTGGACGCCGGCGAGGCCTTTCATGACGGGCATCTGGTGCTCGGTGGATTCCTTGGCCCAGCCGCCTGAGGTGATCTTCGGTTTGGAGCCGTCCAGCGAGCGCACGAAGTCCGGCATCTCGGCCACGTCCTTGGGGTCGTGGTAGGCGACCTGCGAACCGGGCGAGAGCTGCTGCACGTTGCGGCCGAAGCCGCCCTGGCCTGGCAGGCCTTTGTCGTCGGCCTGGGCGCGGGACAGACCGGCGAGGGTTACGAGGCCGCCGGCGCCTAGGGCGGCGGTGCCGAGGAAGATGCGTCTGGAGGCCATGTGTGTTCTCCCGTTGGTGCCGCCTATCGTGGCGGGTTGGCGGGAGGTTAGCACCTGGTTGGCTGGTGCCCAAGGTTTTCGCGGAGGAAGAAAGCAAGCAGTCCTTTTTTGAAAAAAAGGACCAAAAAACTTTTGCTCCCTCGCCTGCACGGTGTAGCGCTCTGGTTCTGCCGAAACCCGCATCTGCATAACTGGCGCGCGTGCCTATGCCAGCGCCAGGAGCAGAAGTTTTTTGCTTCTTTTTTTCAAAAAAGAAGGCCTTGCCTTACTTCGCGCTGACCCGCCAGACGGCATTGCCCACGTCATCCGCTACGAGAAGTGCGCCGTCGCGGTCCAGCGTAACGCCGACGGGGCGGCCCTGGGCGTTGCCGTTGACGTCGAGGAAGCCGGTGAGGACGTCCACGGGCGGGCCGTCCGGGTGGCCGTGGGTGAAGGGGACGTAGATCACCTTGTAGCCGCTGCGGGGGACGCGGTTCCAACTGCCGTGCTGGCCGATATAGGCGCCGTCGGCGAAGGCCGGGCCCATGGCGCCGGGGCGGGCGAAGGCGAGACCCAGGGAGGCGGTATGGGGGCCGAGGGCGTAGTCCGGGCGGATGGTGGCGGCGACGAGCTGGGGGGCGGGCGGTTTGGCGCGGGCGTCGGTGTGCTGGCCGTAATAGCTGTAGGGCCAGCCGTAGAAGGCGCCGTCGTGGACCTGGGTCATGTAGTCGGGCACCAGGTCGCTGCCGATTTCGTCGCGTTCGTTGACGCTGGTCCAGAGCGCGTTCGTGGTGGGCTCCCACGACAGGCCTACCGGGTTGCGCAGGCCGGTGGCGTAGGGGCGGTGGGCGCCGGTGGCGGGGTCGATTTCCCAGATGTCGGCGCGGCCGGCTTCGGCTGCGATGCCGTTTTCGGCGACGTTGCTGTTGGAGCCTATGGATACGTAGAGTTTGGTGCCGTCGGGCGAGGCGGTGACGTTCTTTGTCCAGTGGTGGTTTATGGGGCCGGCGGGGAGGTCGGTGATCTTGCGAGGGGCGGCGGTGATGGCGGTCTCGCCCTCGGTGTAGGGGAAGGCGAGGAGGGCGTCGGTGTCGGCGACGTAGAGGGTGTTGCCTACCAGGGCCATGCCGAAGGGGGAGTTCAGGTTGGCCAGCAGGGTGTATTTCCGGGCCTCGCCTGCGGGTTGCGGGCGGAGGAGGATGATGCGGTTGGGGCTGGGCATGCCGGCGCCGGCGCGGTTCATGATCAGGCCGGCGACGTAGCCCTTGATGCCGGTGGCGTCCTGCGGGCGGGCGGGGGCGTTGGATTCGGCTACCAGGACGTCATTGTTGGGGAGCGTGAGGAGCCAGCGGGGGTGGTCCAGGCTGGTGGCCAGGGCCGTGACGTGCAGGCCGGGGGCTGTGGGGGCGGCGCCTGGGGGCCAGCCTTTGGCGGGGGCGACGTTCACTGTGGGGAGCAGGCCGGGGTGCGGCGGGGGGAGAAGCGGGTCTGGGCCGGTGCCGGCGGCGAGGGGGAGGGTGGCGCGCTCGCTGCAGGCGTAGAGGGCGAAGAGGCCGGTGGCCAGGATGGCGGTGGCGGCTAGGGTGCGCTTGCGCATGGGTTGTCCTGGGGGTGGGGTCAGGAGCAAGGAAGGCCTTCTTTTTTGAAAAAAAGAAGCAAAAAACTTTTGGTCCCGTGACGCTACGCGGCTTCGGTGTATCCGGAGGGGCGCGGCTGGTGCAGATGCGGGGTAGGAAAAGTTTTTTGCTTCTTTTTTTCAAAAAAGAAGGCCTTGCTTGCTTTTGCAATGGTTTGCCGGGGCAGGAACTTTCCCGGTGCGTGACGAGTTTCAACGCTGGGTTATATGATTACGGGAGCATGATGATGCGTTTCGGTATTTTGGTTGCTTGTTGCGTTTGCGTGCCGGGGTTGGCGTTGGCGCAGACGGATATGATGGCGATGGCGCATGAGAGCGCGGCCAACCAGTTGGGTGTGCTGGAGTATTGTCAGGCGCAGGGTTACACGGATGGCAGCGCGGTGCTGGCGCAGCAGGGCGTGATTTCGCGCCTGCCGGCCTATGCCGGGTCCACCGCGGCGGCGGAGGCTACGGGCAAGGCGGGGACGATCGCGGCAAACGGGCAGAGCGTTTCGTTGTCCGACATGGCCTCGCGCGGGCACTCTACGGAGAGCGCGATGTGCCAGCAGATGGCGGCCAATGTGAAGCAGGTTGCGGCGGGCAATGCTGGGGCATTTGGGGCGGGTGGAATGCCGAAGATGCCTGGCGGGATGCCTCAGATGCCGGGTGGGATGCCGGCGATGCCTGCCATGCCTGGTGCGCCGCAGCCGCAGTAGCGCGTTACGGGTTCGGCAGGATCGGAGGGCGTGTCTTGTGAGTGGCAGGCGCGGTTGGTGGGGTGAAGAAGACTGACCACCAAGAGCACCAAGAGGCTTTGTTATATAGTTCGAGAGACGACTGCTCTGACGCTGTCATTGCGGTCACGGCAATTCGGAGCGAACGGCTTCTTGGTGTTCTTGGTGGCTTGTCTTCTTTCTGATCCGGATACGCAGTGGATCGAGCTAGTCGCTTTGTCGGATGTCTGACCAGAAGACACCCGACAGGGAGAAAAAGTTTTTTGGTTCTTCTTTCAAAAAAGAACTGCTTTCTTGCTTGCTTAGATACCAGCCAGGCGCAACGCGGCGCCTAGCATGTCGAACACGTCGAGCAGACGGGCGACGTAGTGGTCGTGGACGGCGAAGCCTGGGGCTACGGGGTCGAAGAACTGGCGCTCCAGGCCGGCGATGAGGCGGGTGAGGCGGCGCTGGTGCAGGCCGAGCGCGGTCTGGATCGGGTCGGAGACCACGCCGGCGAAGGCTGCGAAGGTGGTGGCGGCGAGCATGACGGTGCCGGTGGTGGCAGCCAGCAGGGCGGCTGACGGGCCGGCGGGGAAGAGGGTATACCAGGCGCTGCCCAGGGAGGCGCCGAGGGGGAAGGCGCTTATGGCGGTCTGGTGGGCCATCAGGCCGGCCAGCGCCGGGCCTAAGGTGGCCGCGCCTGGGGTGAGCTTGTTCAGGGTGAGGGCGCCGATGCTGAGGTTCATCAGGCCGGTGGTGATCTCGGCGGCGGCGGCGCGGGAGAGGCCGTAGGTTTGCAGGGCTTCGGCGAGGCGGGCCTGGAAGGCGGGGTCGGCGCTGTGGGCGGTGAGGTTGGGCAGGGCTGCGGCGAGGGCGGATTGCAGGTCCGGGGTGGCGAGTATGGCGGCGGCCAGGGCGTCCTTGCTGCTTTCGCGGTTGGGTTGGGCGTAGGGAAGCTCGAGGAGCTCGGTCTGGATGAGCCATTCGACCTGGCGGGTGACGGCGGTGGGCAGGATGAGGGAGCGGTGGAGGCGGGTGGCCAGGCGGGTGGCGCCGAGTTTGCCGGCGGTGGCGGACGTGAGGTGGAGGACGATCTGGGGGGCGGCCAGGGTGAGGTTGAGGGGGGCTTTGAGGATGTCCCAGCCCAGGGCGGCGCGATGGAGGTTGAGTGTGCCCGGGAGGGAGAAATGGGCGCGTACGAAGGGAGCGACGCGGGTGCGGCGGTCGGCGAAGTAGGCGCGGGCGCCTTGGTCCACGGCGCGTAGGGCCAGGTCTCGGTTCAGGGTTTCGGACATGCGGGGCTGTGGGGCCTTTTGGCTGGGTGGTTCTCGGTGGCTGGAAAGGAAGAAGAGGAATAACCACCAAGCGCAGCAAGAAGCTTTGTTTTGGGCTTGGACGGCGGTGATCGTTGATTCGGGGCAGAAAGCAAGCAGTCCTTTTTTGAAAAAAAGGACCAAAAAACTTTTGCTACCTCGCATTTGCGGCGCCCGGGCGCGTCCGGACAAACACGCACGTTGGCGATGCGGGGGAGATAAAAGTTTTTTGGTCCTTTTTTTCAAAAAAGGACTGCTTGCTTTCTTGCCGACCTGACGGCACCTCCACCCGCATCGTGGAAAAGTTCGACGTCCTGATCCTAGGCGCCGGTGCGGCCGGCCTGATGTGCGCGATGATTGCGGCGCGCAGGGGACGGCGCGTGCTGGTGGTGGACCATGCCAGGCAGGCGGGCGAGAAGATACTGATCTCCGGCGGCGGGCGCTGCAACTTTACCAACACGGGCTGTGTGGCGGAGCGGTTCTTTTCGGAGAACGTGCATTTCGCGCGGTCCGCGCTGGCACGGTATACGCCGCGGGATTTCCTGGACCTGGTGGAGAAGCATCGGATCGGCTGGCACGAGAAGACGCTGGGGCAATTGTTCTGTGACGGGTCGGCGCGGCAGATCGTGGCGATGCTGCTGGCGGAGTGCGCGGCGGCGGGGGCTGTGGTGCGTGTGGGGGAGCGTGTGGGGGAGGTGTCGCATTCGGGGCGGTTCCGGGTGGGGCTGGGCGGCGGGGAGGTGGAGGCGGAGTCTCTGGTGCTGGCGAGCGGGGGATTGTCGATACCGAAGATCGGGGCTTCGGGGCTGGCGTATCGGGTGGCGGGCCAGTTCGGGCTGGCGATGGTGGCGCCACGGCCTGGTTTGGTGCCGGTGACTCTGGCGGGCGACGCGCTGGAGCCGCTGGGTGGGCTGGCGGGGGTCTCGGCCGTGGTGGAGGCGGGATGTGGCGGGGTGCGGTTCCGCGAGGGGATGGTGGTGACGCATCGGGGATTGTCGGGGCCGGCGATCCTGCAGGTGAGCTCGGCCTGGCGGGAGGGCCAGGCGGTGGAGATCGACCTGGTGCCCGGGGCGGCAGAGGGGTTCCTGCGGGCGGGCAAGCGGGCGCGGCCGAAGGCGGGGCTGCGCGCGCTGCTGGGCGAGGCGCTGCCGCAGCGGCTGGCCGATGTGTTCCTGCCGGCGGCGCGGGCCAGTGGGCCGGTCGGTGAGATTGCGGACAAGGAGCTGCTGGCGCTGGAGGCGGCGCTGCGCTGCTGGCGTTTGTTACCTTCCGGTACTGAAGGTTATGCCAAGGCTGAGGTAACACTGGGCGGGGTGTCGACTCGGGCGCTGTCCCAGAGGAGCATGGAGGCACGCGCGGTGCCTGGGCTGTTTGCGATCGGTGAGGCGGTTGATGTGACGGGCTGGCTTGGCGGCTACAACTTCCAGTGGGCATGGGCGAGCGGGTTCGTCGCCGGCGAGACGGCGTGAGCGCGCCGCGTGTCAGCGTCCTGATGACGACGCGTAACGGGGCGGCCTGGATCGGGGCGAGCCTGGACAGCGTGTTCGCGCAGAGCTTTGGCGATTTCGAGCTGGTGGTGGTGGATGATTGCTCGACCGATTCTACGCCGGAGATACTGGCGGCGGTGCGCGATACGCGGCTGCGGGTGATACGCAACGATTCGTGCCGCGGGATCGCCGGCGGACGCAATATCGGGCTCGCGGCTTGCGTGGGCGCGTATGTGGCCGTGCTGGACCATGACGATGTGAGCCTGCCGGAGCGGCTGGCGCGGCAGGTGGCGTATCTGGACGGGCACAGCCAGGTGGTTTTCGTGGGGACGGCGGTGGAGATCCTGCGCGACGGGGTGGCGAGCGACCCGGAGCAGGTGGCGCATGTGAGCCCGGCCGGGATGCGTATGCTGCTGCATTTGGGCAATCCGCTGACCTGGTCCTCGGTGATGTTCCGGCGCAGCGCGCTGCTGCGCGTGATGGAGGATGGAGCGGTGCTGCGCGATGCGGCGGTGCCGGCGGATGATTTCGACCTGTATCACCGGCTGCTGTTGTATGGGGAGGCGGCGCGGCTGGACGGGGTGCTGACGCAATATCGTTGGCACACCAGCAACACGACGTATCGGATGGCGGCGCAGATGGCCGAGCGGGCGGAGGTGGTTCTGAGCCGGGCGTATGCGCCCTGGTTCGGGGCGGAGGCGGGCGAGGCGGCAAAGTTGGTGGTGCGGCATTTGAGCGACCGGCTGCCGGTGCCTGATGCGGTGACGCTGGACCGGCTGTTTGCGATCATCGCGCGGGTGGGGGCGGAGTTTTCCGGGCGGGAATGTGCGGCTTTGGGGGCGGCGTTGCGGTGGCGGCTGTTAAGGGCGGGTATGCGTGAGGGGCGGCCTGGGGTGGTGCGGGGGCGTTGGGGGGACATGCGGTGGACTGTGGACGGGGTGTCGAGCCTGGCTGTGGGGGTTGGGCGGCGGGTCTGGCGGTGAGGGGTGGGTGTGGAGGCTGCCGGGTGGGAAGCGGCATGGCCCACCCGGAGCGGCGGCGGTCAGGCGGCGGCGCGGTAGCGGGGGGCGACGTCGCGGCGTGAGAGGTTCGGGGCGAGCGCCAGGCGGGCCTGGTTGCAGTTCGTCCAGAGCGACTCATCGGCGAGCGGCGGGATGGTGACGGTCTCGCCGCGGTCCAGGCCTGCCAGTGCCGCGTCGACCAGGTCGCCGGTCTCCATCACCATGCCAGGCATGAGCGCGTCGGCGTCCTTGCCGGAGCGGGCCCAGATGTCAGTGCGCGTGGCGCCGGGCAGGACGGCCTGGACGTGTATGCCGCGGGGCTTGAGCGTGGCGGCCATCTCCAGCGACAGGTTGAGCAGGTAGGCTTTCGAGCCGCTGTAGATGCCGTCCAGCAGCTCGGGCGCCAGGGCCAGCACGGAGGAGATGTTGACGATGGTGCCGGTGGCCCGTGCTGTGGAAGCGCGTGCGGCGAAGGCGCGGGCGGCGGCGGCGGCCAGCCGCGTGGGGGCGGTGATGTTGAGCGCGATCAGGGCCTCGACCTGGGCGGCGCTGCTGTCCAGCAGGCCGCCATTCAGCGCGATGCCGGCGTTGTTGAGCAGGAGCGTGATTGCCGGGTCGGTGGCCAGGCGGGCCTCGACGGCGGCGAGGTCGGCGGGGTCGGTGAGGTCTGCCGGCAGGGTCTCGACGGCGCGACCGGTCTCGGCGGTGAGCCGGGCCGCGAGGGCTGCGAGCCGGACGGCGTCGCGCGCGACCAGGATGAGGTCGTGGCCGCGGCGGGCGAGGCGTTCGGCGTAAGTGGCGCCAATGCCCGAGGAGGCGCCAGTTATCAGGGCTTTACCGAGGGAGGTTGTCATGCGTGGTCTCCTGCGCTCCCGGCGGTGGCCGGAAGACTTGCATCAAGCTAGTAACGTGGCTATTCTCGTGCAAGTGACGCGGTGAGGTGGGTGGTGCAGCGCAAGAGTTTCGACGGCATGGCGTGCCCGATCGCGCGCAGCCTGGAGCATGTCGGCGAGTGGTGGAGCATGCTCATCCTGCGCGATGCGGCGCAGGGCACCACGCGCTTCGATGCGTTCCAGAAGAGCCTCGGCATCGCGCCGAACATGCTGACGCGGCGGCTGACCGGCCTGGTGGAGGCGGGGTTGCTGGAACGGCGGCGCTACTGCGAGCACCCGCCGCGCGACGAATACGTGTTGACGCCGCGCGGGGAGGATTTCCGCCCGGTGCTGTGGGCGATGCTGGCCTTCGGCAACCGGCATTTCGCGCCGGAGGGGGAGAGCGTGGTGCTGGTGGACGCGGAAAGCGGGGCGCGCGCGGAGCCGGTCCTGGTGGACCGGGTGAGCGGCAGGGAGATGACGCCGGCCACGTTCCGGGCGGCACCAGGCCCCGCCGCGTCGCGCGCGGTGCTGCGGCGCTACCAGGGCGGGCGGCAGGAGGCAGGGGCGTGAACGCGCTGCCGCCGGAGGGGACGGCCGGGCTGCGGATGTCCAGGGGGTCGCGCCGCAAGGGGGGACGGCGGCTGGTCGTGGGCGTGCTCTGCGCGGCGGGGTTGTGCGCGGCCGGCTATCTTGGCCAGGAATGGTGGCGGCACGGGCGGTTCGTGGAGAGCACGGACGACGCCTATGTGGGCAGCGACGTGGCGGCGATGGCGCCGCACGTGGCGGGGTTCGTCACCGCGATACTGGCGGACGACAACGCGCATGTCTCGGCGGGCCAGGTGCTGGTGCGGCTGGACGGGCGCGACTACCAGGCGGCGCTGGACCACGCGCGTGGTCTGGTGGCGGCACAGGCGGCGGCACTGCAGGGGCTGCGGGCGCAGCGCGGCGTGCAGGTGGCTATGATACGGCAGTCGGGCGCGGAGCTTTCCGGCAGGAGCGCGCGCGCCGTTTTCACCGCGATCGACAATTCCCGCTACGCCACCCTGTCGGTGACGCGCGCAGGGTCCTTGCAGGATGCGGAGCGCGCGCGGGCCACGGCGGCGGAGGCGCAGGCTTCCCGGGCGTCGTCAGGGGCGGCGCTGGAGGCGGCGCGCGGGCAACTGGACGTGCTGGACGCGCAGATCGCGCAGGGACAGGCGATGCTGGCGCAAGGCGAGGCGGACCTGCGGCGGGCGGCGCTCGATGTCGGCTACACCGAGATACGCGCGCCGGCGGAGGGCTATGTGGCCAACCGGGCGGTGCGGGCCGGGGCGTATGTGGCGGCGGGCACGTATCTGCTGTCCGTGGTGCCGGCCGGCGGGCTTTGGGTGGATGCGAATTTCAAGGAGGACCAGCTTGCCGCGCTCAGGCCCGGCCAGTCTGCCACGCTGGTGGCCGACGCGGCACCGGGCCGGGTGTTCCACGGCCGCGTACTCAGCCTGGCGCCGGGGACGGGCGCGGTGTTCAGCGTGATCCCGCCGGAGAACGCCACGGGAAACTTCACCAAGATCGTCCAGCGCGTGCCGGTGCGCATCGCGCTGGACGGCGGCGATGGCGTGCTCGGCCGGCTGCGGCCCGGGCTTTCCGTGGTGGTCAGCGTCGATACGCAGGCCGGGCGGTGACGCCGGCGGCGTCGCCGGGGATTTTGCCGTTCGTGGTGATGTGCGCGGGCATGTTCATGGCGCTGCTCGACATACAGATCGTCGCCTCGTCGCTGCAGAACATCGGCGGCGGGCTGTCCGCGGCGCAGGACGAGATAAGCTGGGTGCAGACGGCGTACCTGATCGCCGAGATCATCGTCATTCCGCTGTCGGGCTGGCTGACCCGCGTGTTCTCCACGCGGTGGCTGTTTGCCGCATCGGCGGCCGGGTTTACCCTGGCCAGCCTGCTGTGCGGCCTGGCCTGGAACATAGAGAGCATGATCGTGTTCCGCGCGCTGCAGGGCATGCTCGGCGCGTCGATGATACCGACGGTGTTCACGTCGTCTTTCCATTATTTCACCGGCGCGCGTCGCGTGTACGCCGCGGCGGTGATCGGCAGCATCGCCTCGATCGCGCCGACGCTGGGGCCGGTGATCGGCGGGTGGATCACCGACACGCTTGACTGGCACTGGCTGTTCTACATCAACCTGATACCGGGGCTTGCGATCACCGCGGCGATCCCGTTCCTGGTGCGCATCGATACGCCGGATCTGTCGCTGCTGCGTGGTGCGGATTACCTGGGCATGGCGCTGATGGCGGTGGGGCTCGGCACGCTGGAATACGTGCTGGAGGAAGGCACGCGCTGGAACTGGTTCAGCGACCCGGGCATACGGCTGGGCGCGTGGGTGGCCGGCCTGTCGCTGCTGGCGTTTGCCTGGCGCAGCCTGACTTTCGCCAATCCGGTGGTGGATCTGCGGGCGTTCGGCAACCGCAATTTCGCGCTGGGGTGCCTGCTGTCTTTCGTGACCGGCATCGGCATCTTCACGACGATCTACCTGACACCGCTGTTCCTGGGCTACGTGCGCGGCTACAGCGCGTGGCAGACGGGGATCGCGGTGTTTTCCACGGGGGTGGCGTCGCTGATCGGCACGCCGGTGTTCATCATGCTGTCCCGTCGGTTTGACGCGCGCTGGCTTATGATGGCGGGCCTGGGGTGTTTCAGCGTGGCGATGTGGCGCTACAGTTTCATCACCAGCCAGTGGAGCGGGGCGGAGTTCCTGGTGCCGCAGGTGCTGCGGGGGTTTCCACAGGTGTTTGCCGTGGCGCCGAGCGTAAATCTGGGGCTGGGCAGCCTGCCGCCGGAGCGGCTGAAATACGCGAGCGGGCTGTTCAACATGATGCGCAACCTGGGCGGCGCGGTGGGGATCGCGGCCAGTGCGGCGATCATCAACACCGCGACGAACACGCATTTCCTCGCGATCGCGTCCAACCTTACACCGGCCAACGGGGCGATGGTGCGGTTCGCGTCTTCCGTGGCGCAGCGGCGGAGCGGGTTCGGCGTGGCGGGCGGGCTGGACACGCACGCGGCGACGCTGAAGCAGCTTTGGTTGATGGCGTATCGCGAGGCGGCGACCCTGGCTTATGCGGATGCTTTCCGGGCGATCATGGTGGCGTTTGCGCTGGCGGCTTTGCTTGTGCCGTTTATGCGGCCTGTTTCTGGGCCTAAGCCGGCGGAGCATTAGGCAAGCAAGGCCTTCTTTTTTGAAAAAAAGAAGCAAAAAACTTTTGACTCCGCTGTCGCGCCGTGAAGAACAGAACCGCGACAGCTAGATAAAAGCTTTTTGCTTCTTTTTCTCGAAAAAGAAGGCCTTGCTTTCTTGCTTACGCCGCGATCGGCAGACGCGCCCGTATCAGCTTCTCGATCCCACGCAACTGGGCGCGTTCGCCGTCGTCGCACAGGCTGATGGCGCGGCCGGCGGCACCGGCGCGGGCGGTGCGGCCGATGCGGTGGACGTAGGCTTCGGGGACGTCAGGCAGGTCGAAGTTTATGACGTGGGTGACGCCGTCTACGTCTATGCCGCGGGCGGCTATGTCCGTGGCGATCAGGACGGGGACAGAGCCCTTTTTGAAGTCGGCGAGGGCGCGTTCGCGCTGGCCCTGGCTCTTGTTGCCGTGGATGGCGCTGGCGGACAGGCCGGCGGCGGTGAGGTGCTGCACGATGCGGTCGGCGCCGTGCTTGGTGCGGGCGAAGACGAGGGTGCGGCCCATGTCCGGGTTCTTCAGCATGCGCGTCAGTACGATGCGCTTTTCGGATTGGTTGACGAAGACGACGCTCTGCTCGATGCGCTCGGCGGTGGTGGCGACGGGGGTGACGCTGACGCGGACGGGGTCCTTGAGCATGGCGTCGGCGAGGACCTGGATCTCCTTTGGCATGGTGGCGGAGAAGAACAGGGTCTGGCGGACGGCCGGCAACTCGCGGGCGATGCGCTTGATGGGGATGACGAAGCCCAGGTCCAGCATGTGGTCGGCTTCGTCGAGGACCAGGACTTCCGTGCGGTCCAGGCGGACGTGGCCTTCGCCGAAGAGATCGAGCAGGCGGCCGGGGGTGGCTACGATGACGTCCACGCCGTTGGCCAGCGAGGTGATCTGGCGGCCCTTGGGGACGCCGCCGAAGATGAGGGCGACACGTATGCTGGTCTGGCGGCCGTAGGTGCGGAACGACTCGGCGATCTGGGCGGCGAGCTCGCGGGTGGGGGCGAGGACGAGGCAGCGTGTGGTCTTGCGCTCGTAGGGGCGCGGCTTGGCCATCAATCGGTGCAGGATGGGGAGCGCGAAGGCGGCGGTTTTGCCGGTGCCTGTCTGGGCGATGCCGAGCAGGTCCGCGCCGGTCAGGAGGTGGGGAATGGCTTGCGCCTGGATGGGGGTGGGCGTCGTGTAGCCGGTGGCGGCCAGGGCCTTCAGCAGCGGGGCTGCGAGGCCTAGTTCGGAGAATTCGGTCATTGGTGTAGGTGTGCTTTCAGTGCCGCGCCCGGCGATGCCGGGGCGGAAGAGCGGTCGGCAGGACCGCAAGCCGGCGCGATTGGTAGGGGAACGGAAACCGGCCAGGCTCTGAAAGCGAACGGTCGCAGTTTATGCCGCGCCGCAACATGATGGGGGGTGGGGGTGCGGAAGTCAAGGAAAACGAAGCAAGGCCTTCTTTTTTGGAAAAAAGAAGCAAAAAACTTTTGGTCCCTGTCGGCGCGTGGTGAAGCGCTCGCCGACAGGGAGCAAAAGTTTTTTGGTCCTTTTTTCCAAAAAAGGACTGCTTTCTTGCCTGGCCGGGGACATAACGCCGCGCATGCCGATCGAGAGCCGGATCTTGTGCGAGCCCTACGCCGGATTGCAGGCGCAGGCGCTGGGCTTGGCGGAGGCGGCGGGGCTTACGCCGGAGATCGTGGCGTTGCGGCCAAGGCGGCCCTGGGCGTGGGTGGGGGCGGCGGTCTGGCCGGCGCCGTTGCGGGCCGTGGGACTGCGCGAGCCGCCGCCTGGCGTGCTGTTCACGGCTGGGGGGACGGCGGGGGCTGTGGGGGCGGCGTGCCACAAGCGCGGGAGCGTGGTGGTGCAGGTGCAGAACCCGCGGATGAGTTTGCGGCATTTCGATCTGGTGGTGGCCAACGCGCATGACGGGCTGTCTGGGGCGAACGTGATCGTGACGCGTACGGCGCTGCATCGGGCGACGCCGGCGCGGCTGGAGGCGGCGCGGGCAATTTGGGGGGCGCGGCTGGCGGGGCTGCCCCGGCCGTTGGTGGCGGTGCTGGTTGGGGGGAGCAACGGGCGGTTTCGGCTGGGGGCGGCGGAGGGGGCGGCACTGGCTGGGGCGCTGGTGGGGATGATGGGCAGGGATCGGGTGGGGGTGGCGCTGACGGCGTCGCGGCGGACGCCGGCGGTGGTGCGGGGGCTGTTGCGGGAGGCGCTGGTGCCGCGCGGGGGGTGGGTTTGGGACATGACGGGGGAGAACCCGTATTTTGGGCTGCTGGCTTTGGCGGATGCTATCGTGGTGACGGTGGACAGCATCTCGATGGTGTCCGAGGCGGTGGCGACGCATGCGCCTGTGCTGCTGGCCGATCTGCCTGGACGGTCGGCGCGGATCGGGCGGTTTCGGCGAGGGTTGGTGGAGATGGGGCGGGTTCGGGCGTTTTCGGGGCGGTTCGAGAGTTGGCCGGTGGCGCCGCTGGACGATACGGCGCAGGCTGGCGCGGAGGTGAGACGGCGGTTGAGATTGTGAACATTTGGCGCTCTACTTTGGAACGCGAAAAGCAAGTCCAGTAAGCAGTTCTTTTTTTAAAAAATGAACCAAAAAACTTTTGACTCCGCTGTCGCGCGAGACTGGAAAGAACCGCGACAGCCGGACAAAAGCTTTCTGCTTTTTTTTCGCGGCTATCACGAACAGAGTGTCTTTGAAAGAAGTAGTAGAGAGTTTCACTTCGTTGGCTGTTGATGGTGCGTTTGTTTGTCCGCTGAGTCCGCGACAGCAATAGTAAAAGTTTTTTGGTTCTTTTTTTCAAAAAAGAACTGCTTGCTTTCTCGGAGTTTTGCAGTTGCTCGACATTCAGACCTTTGACGCCCGGCGTGGCGGGAACGTTTTGTATAAGGCGTTTACGCATCCGCTGGCGGCTGAGGCCATTGCGGCGCTCGCGGCCGAGCTGCGGGCGGCAGGGCCGTTGGCGGTGTTCGATCCTGAGGGGATAGCGGCGGCGTTGTATGCGCTGCATCCGGACATGCCGGTGCCCACCGCGTATTACGTGCAGGATGTGGCGGCGTTGGATGGTGCGCTGGCTGGGGTGGCGGCGCGGCCGGTGACGGAACTGGCGCAGTGCCGGGCTGCGACTTTGCTGATTGCGGGGTTTGAGACCGGGCGGGTAGAGGAGCGGGTAAGGGGGGTGTGCGCGGCGGGCGTGCGCGTGGTGTCTTTGGATGGGACGCGGTTGCCTGCGGCGATGTTGACGGCGCGCGGGTATCTGGACCGGCTTAATTTCGCGACCAACCATGCGTTTTTCCGCGACGAGGACGGGCGGCATACGCGGCTGACGAGTGCGAACTACTGGGCGGGGTATGGGGCGCGGGCGGTTCGGTTGTGGTTGCGGCTGTTCGGCGCGGATGGGGCGGTGCTGGCGACCTGGGAGGAGGAGTTGCCGGTGGGAGCAGGCGGGTTCTCGATCGATAGCCGGGAGGTGCGGGCGCGGTTCGGGTTAGGGGCGTTTACGGGGCAGTTGTTTCTGCACGCCATCGGGGTGGCTGGGCATGACGTGGTGAAGTATGCGCTGGATGTCTACGGCGAGGCGGGGGAGGGGTGTGATTTGGGGTTGTCGGTGACGCATGATGCGAACGCCTGGCCGGCCGACAGGTATGCGGGTTTGCCGGCGCCCGGGTACGACGAGCGGGTGATGCTGTGGGTGCAGAACTCGCATGCGGCGGCGATCCCGGCCGGTGCGATAACGCTGGACCGGATGGGGGCGGAGCGGCCGGTGGCTCTGGCGCAGGAGGTGGCGCCGTTTGCGACGTTGGCTGTTGACGTCAGCGACTTGCTACCTGAGGTGGCCTGGCCGGCGCAGTTGGAGTTGCGCACGGGGCGGCATGTGGTGCGGCCGCGCTATGAGATCCTGAAGTCCGGGCACTCGCGTATTGCGCATGTAAATGTGGAGCGGGCGGATCTGCGGCCTGATCCTGGCATACGCACGCTGCATAATCTGTTGGGGCGTGGGTATATCCTGCCGTTCCCTGTGTTGCCGGCGGCGGAGTTCCGCACGATCGTGCAGCCTAATCCAATGGCGGAGTGGCAGGATAGTCTGCCGTTGCGGCTGGATGTTTTTGGCGAGGACGGTCGGCTGACGGCGCAGCGGTTCCTGGGCAATCTGGGGCGGGGGCATTCGGTGGCGCTGGACCTGGCGGAGCTGGGGGCGGAGGCGGGACATGCAGAGCTGGTCTATGATTTTCGCGACGGCGGCGAGGCGGACGGCTGGATGCATGGGTTGTTCCGCTATGAGCACCGGGTGAGCGGGCATGCGGCGGATACGAGTTTCGGGGCGCACATCTTTAATACGGCGATGACGTACAAGGACGAGCCGCAGAGTTATTCGGGGCCGCCGCCGGGATTGACGACGCGGCTGTTCCTGAAGCTGGGGATCGGGGTGCGGCGGAGTTTTGCCGTGCTGATCTATCCGGCCAGCGCGGATTGGCATGCGTTTTCCACGACGGAGCTGCAGCTGGTGGGCGGCGACGGGGAGGTTGTGGCGAGCGAGGCTTTGCGGGTTGCGTGCTCGGGGTCGGTGCTGGTTCGGCCGCATGAGGTGTTTGGGGCGGCGGCGCTGATGCGGGCGGGAGAGCGTGGGTATGTGCTGGTGCGTGACCGGACGTGCCGGTTGTTTGGGTATCATGGGTTGGATGACGGGCGGGGTGGGTTTTCGCTGGACCATATGTTTGGGTTCTGAGGAGCGAAGGAAGGAAGGCCTTCTTTTTTAAAAAAGAAGCAAAAAACTTTTGGTCCCTGTCGGCGGATGCTGAAATTCGCGCCGACAGGGAGCAAAGTTTTTTGGTCCTTTTTTTCAAAAAAGGACTGCTTGCTTCCTTCCGAATGCGCTTTACCCGGTCGCGTTCGCCTGGATAGTGTACCATTTTGGCTTGGTTAGGGGCGCGCGCGTGAGGATATCAGGGCTTGTGGGCGCGGTGGCCGTGCTGGGCGTGGCGCAGCCGTGTTTTGGCCAGCAGAGCATGGCGCCGGCAGCGCAGGCTCTGACGCCGACCGCGCCTGGTGCGGCTCGCCCGGGGGCGCCTGGCGCTGCACAAGGGGCGATCGAGGACGTGATCGTGACGGCGACGCGGCGGCCGGAGCGGCTGCAGCGTGTGCCTATCAGCATCACGTCCGTGGGTGCCAAGGAGCTCAGGCAGCGCGGCACGGATGATCTGGGCGGGATTGCGCAGTTGGCGCCGGGCCTGAATTTGAACAACCAGGGCGTGGCGCAGGAAAACCCCACCATCCGTGGCGTGAGCACGGGTGCGAGCACGAACCAGGGGGCGCAGCAGGCGACGGTCGGGCTGTACCTCGATGACATACCCGCGCAGAGCGCGGCCGTGCAGGGCGGTGCGGTGGATATTCCGCTGTTCGACATACAGCGCGTGGAGGTGCTGCGCGGGCCGCAGGGGACGCTGTTCGGATCGGGATCGTTGAGCGGCGGGATACGCATATTGACCAACAAGCCGGACATGGAGACCTACGGCGGCACGGTCGATCTGACGGGCAGCGGGACGGAGAATGGCGGGGCGAACGATTCGCTGAACCTGGAAGCGAACTTTCCGATCGTGCCTGACAAGCTCGCGGTGCGTGTGGTGGGGTATGACCGGTTCGCCAGCGGGTATATCGACAACATCGTTACGCGGCAGCGCGATGTGAACGATCTGCGGAACTGGGGCGGGCGGGTGCTGGTGGATGCACAGCCGACGCAGGCGCTGAACGTGCTGCTGACGTTCATCCATGAGAATGCGTATGGGTCCAGCGACGGGCGGTCTATCTATGGGACGAGCAATCCGAACATCGATCCGGCGCGCGACGAGGATGCGCTGAGCGAGGCGGGGCAGTATGCGCAGTATGTCGGGTACAACCTTGCCGCGAGCTACGATCTTGGCGACGTGCAGTTGTTCGACTCGACCACGTACGCGGTCCGCGAGTCGGGCGGGTCGCTGGATTTTTCGGGCTACCAGAACCTGGTGCTGAGCCTGTTCGGGGCGCCGGCAGGGGATCTGAACAGGCCCGATGCCGGCCGCGATTTCAGCTCGTCGGACACGTTCACCCAGGAGGTGCGGCTGGCGTCCGAGGGCGACGGGCCGCTCAAATATACCATCGGGGCGTTCTACCAGCACGTCACTGGGTCTGCGGGGCAGACGATCTTCTCCTCGCTGACGGAGAATTATCTTGGATCGTTGCTGGGCGGACCGAAGCCGGCGTTTGGTGATCTGGGCGATCTGCAGGCCACGCAGCAGCAATCCGAAGAGGCGCTGTTCGGGGAGGGCACCTACACCGCCGGCAAGTTCGATTTCACTCTGGGATTGCGGGCGAGCCGGACGGAGGTGTCGTTCGTGACGAAGACGACCGGGCTCACGTTTACCGACTCGCTGTCCTCGGTTCCTGTAGTGACGCCCGGCAGCCAAAAGGGTTACCCCATCACGCCGCGGTTTGCGGTTGATTACCGGGCGACGCCTGACCTCACGATATATGCGCAGATCTCGCGCGGCTTTCGCACCGGGGGGCCGAACCTGACTTACGGTTTCTCGCCCGGGATACCGGCCTCCTACACGTCCGACACGCTGTGGAACTACGAGCTGGGCGAAAAGGCGTTCCTGCTGGACGGGCGGCTGCGCATCAACTCGGATGTGTATTTCATCGACTGGTCCAACATCCAGATACCGACGCAGAGTTCGGCGGGAAACCTGTATATCCAGAACGCGGGCAATGCACATTCCTACGGGTTGGAGAGCGAGATCGCGGCCTCGCCCACGCGCTGGCTGGATGTGGGGACCTCGGTTTCGCTGAACAGGGCGGAGATCGCCACGAACGATCCGACGCTGGTGCGGGCCACGGGGGCGCTGGGCGTGTTCACCGGCGACAGGCTGCCGGCCGCACCGCAGTTCACCATCACGGACTACGCGCAGCTGAACTTCGACGTGCTGCGCTATCCGTCGTATTTCCGGGTGGACGAGAACTACGTGGGCGAGGAGTCCACGGACTTCGCCGACAAGGGCGCGAAGTTCGGCAATTTCAGCTTGGTGAACATGCGGGCGGGGATACATGTGGGGTCGGCGGAGATCGTGGCTTTCGTGAACAATGCGTTTGACAATAACGGGATAAACAACGCGTTGGAGGCGACGTTCGCGGACCATTTCGCGACGCAGTTGAAGTCGGCGTTCAGGAACCGGCCTTTGACGGCTGGGCTGACGTTTCGGGATTCGTTCTGATCATTTGTGGCTTAGGCAAGGAAGGCCTTCTTTTTTGAAAAAAAGAAGCAAAAAACTTTTGTCTCGTTCGCGGTCGAGGCGCTTTCGCATTTCCTGATGTGTACGGCCGCCGCAAATGCGGGTAGTAAAAGTTTTTTCCTTCTTTTTTTCAAAAAAGAAGGCCTTGCTTGCTTCCTTCGCCCGTCCTGGGTTCACTTGACCATGAGAGAGACCTGCTGGGCGCTGGGAGCGGCCTTCGAGGGCGCAGGCTCGCCTAAGCCCGCCTCCATGATCTGCCGCTTCCGGATCGCGGCGCGGCGGATGTGGGTGGTTATGTGACGGAGGTCAGCGGGATTTATGACGTAGATGCCGTTGCGGGCGGCGTCTTTCTGGAACTCGGGGTCCAGGGTCTGCTGGCTGAGTATGCCCAGGATGATGCCGGTCGGGGCGGATGTGGCGGTCCCGTCTTTCAGCAGCGTTGGCAGAGAGAGGGTCTCCTCGGTGTGCATGACGAGGGCCAGGGCCACGCCGTTTTTATGGGCGCGGACATACATGGGCGGTATCGGTTCCAGCAGCCTCCAACCGTTCTGCTTCAGGAAGGCTTTGGTTAGGCTGAGCTGGCGGGCGAAGGTGAGGTCGGACGGCCAGGATTCAGGACGGGCGGCGAGGCGGGCTCGGCGCCAGCCCCATGTGGCGGCCGCGGCTGCGGCGCTGGCGGTTATGGCGGCGAACATGGGTCGCGGCGCGGCGTGGGCGGTTCAGGGGCGGCGTGCAGGAGGGCGGGCAAGCGGGTCTATCAGACGCGCTCCGGCACGCGGGCAGGGGGGGCGGCGTGGCGGATGGTGGCGGCATCTATCAGGCATTGCGGCAGCGATCGGGTGGTTATCTGGTTGCCGCCACCGGACGGCGCCGGGGGCTGCGGCTTGGGTGGTTCAGGGTCCCACGAGCCGCCCTGGGCGCGGCGGTTGGAGAGTAGGTCTCGCACGGCAAGGGCCAGGGGCACGCCGAAAGTGAGGGTGCCGCTGAGGATTATCTGGGTTCCTGGCGTCATGCGGGGCGTTCCACATACTGGGCGGTTTGGAGCCGAGCTTGGCACCAAGGCGTGCGGGGCGCCAGTGGAAAAGCGCCAGTGGAAAAGCGGTGGTTTGCGGGTGGTTGCCGATCGTTACAGCAACCTGCCGGTCGGGGAGGGCGTTTTGCCGGTCACCGGAATATGGAGCGTGTGATGAGCAGAGCGATTGCGATTATGTTGTTGCTGGCCGCGGCGGTGCCGTTGAGCGGCTGTATCGTGGCGGCCCCGGGCGGTGGTGGCGGGTGGTGCTATTATCACCCGTATCGTTGCAGGTGAGCTTTTGACGAGGGGGTGCCAGGTGCACCCTCCTCCGGCGTGGACGTCAGCCGGCAAGGCGGCGCGGAGATGTCCGGGTTTTCTGTCGAGGAGAACCGTCCGCCTACGAAAAAGCCGCCGGGGCAATGCCGCCGGCGGCTTTCATGTGACTTGAGGCCGTTACGCGTTACTTGGCGTGTTCCGGGCTCTTGGACTTGGCGTGCTCGGTGGTCTTGGCATGCGCCTTGGTCGTGCTCTCGTGGGCCTTCGTGGAGTGGCCGTGGGCTTCTGTGGCATGCGTGTGGGCGGCGGTGTGATCGCCCTTGTCGTGATGCTCGGCGGCGGCCTTGTGGGACTTGGCGGCCTTTTCGTGGTGTTCGGCGGCCTCGTGATGCGTGGTCTTGGGCATGTCTGGCGTCCTTTGATGATCATGCGCTTCTGTGGCGCACCGACTGGAAACGTGCGGACTCATCAGCGGTTGCCGAAACCGTGTGCGACGGTTCCGGCAACTACGTCAGAGGGAGGACGCGTCAGCTCAGGCTGGCGAGCGCGCGTCGCAGGGCGCTGGCCTGCGGGTTGCTGACGCCACGGCCCATGACGATCTCCGAGGTGGTGACCGGGCGGCCGTAGTAGTTGGCGTCGGCTTCGGTCTGCGGCTCGATGGCGGAGCCTTCCAGCGAGATGCCGGCATAGACGCCCGAGGAGGACGCCCAGGTTATGACGTCCGCACCGCCATGGGTGGTGGTGGAGCCTTCGACTTCCGAGCCGAGGGTGGCGATGGCGAGGCCGGCGTCGGCGCCGATCTTGAAATGGTTGGCCATGATGGCGCGCAGCGCCTTTTCCGAGCGGATGAAGAGGATCAGCTCGCTTTCTGTGGCGCCGATCTGCAGGCCGAAGCTGCCCGACGCGATGGTGTAGAAGGCGGGGTCCGACCAGCCGTGGGCGCCACGTACCATCAGCACGGCGGTGCCGCCCTGGCCGCCGAAGAAGAAGCCGGCCTTGAAGATGCGCGGGGCGATGAAGACGGCGCGCGTGGTGGCCATCATCTGGCGGGCGTTGCCGAACTCCTTGTCACGGCGGAGGTCCTGCAGGGTGCCGAGCGCGTGGTCCACGGTGGCCTGCTGGTCCGGGCCGGCGAAGGCGGGGGTGGGCAGGGTGGCGGCGCCGAACAGGGCGCCGGCGAGGATGGTGGAGATGGCGGCCCAGCGCCTGGTGGTGGTCATGGTTTTTGTATCCTTTGGTTCGGCGACGGAGCGCCGGTTGACGACGGCACAACCTCGTGAGCGGGGGATTGTTCCCTTCGGCGGGCGAAAATGGCGGGATGGAGGGAGAAAGCAAGACCTTCTTTTCTGGAAGAAGAAGCAGAAAACTTTTGGTCTCCCGACGCGCAGCCGCTTCGGCGTTTCCTGGTGCATCCGGCTGGTGCGGATGCGAGGGGAGTGAAAGTCCTTTGGTCCTTTTCAAAGGGACTGCTTCCTTCCTAGCTCCCGCACCAGCGCGCGCAGAGCCGCCTTGAGCGGTCCGGCGCGGGTTGGGTGCGGCTTCGTCGGTGCCAGTCGGTGTCGATGAGCTGGTGGCTGGTCTTGGCGAGTTGGGCGGCGATGTCCGGCGGGAGGTGGGTTCCGGCACGGGGCGTTATCCGGGAGGGGGGGGCGGTATGAGGCAAGCTTTCCGGCTTGTTCTGGGTCGCCGGTCAGGTCTCGGGCCTTTCCGTCATGGTGCGCTCACACCGTAGGTGGTGCGGCGGGAGGCGACGATCCCTGCAATCGTGGCGGCGGACGGCGCAGGTGGGCGAGGGTCAGGGGAGTGCCCAGCGAAACGGTCATCTGGCGGCGGCTGGCGTTGTTGCCGGCGTAGCGTTGAGCATTTTTGTGTATTTCTCGTAACGTTTGCCTCGGTTTTCGGGCGGCGATGCCGGGAAAGCAAGTAAAGCGTCCTATTTTTCAAAAAGAAGCGAAAAACTCTGCGGCCCTGCTGCCCAGCTATTTGGCATCTTGCGCGGCAGTCGCGTGGCTACAAAGGTGAGGAACAAGGCTTTTCTTCTAATTTCAAAGAAGAACGTCATGCTTTCTTTTTTTACACTAGACCGATACGATCTGTTATTAGTTGTTTTTGGCTGTCGGACCCGAGCCGGGCGCGTACTCCCGGTTTACCCGGCGTTCACTGAAATGCGTTGAAATAGAAACTTTCCTGGAGCCAGACTTTCATGTCGGCGGCGACACGCGCTTATTTCCATCCTCACAGAAGGAGCCACCATCACCCCTGGCTGGGACAGGATGCTGAGATTGTCCTGGCGGATCGGGACGCGCTGCTGCTCGCAGTGTTCGAGACCGAAACCGTGGGTGTTACGGAGACGGACGCGATAGACGGGCAATTCCTGCGGGTGAACCGGTGTTTCTGCGAGATGAGCGGCCGCACGGAGGCGGAGCTGCTCGGCGGATTGCGACCTGAGGACATCGTCCGTCCGGACTTCCTCGCTGCGGTGGGCGAGGAGCGCCGTGCTGCCGTGCTCGCCCATGGCCGGTGGGACGCGGAACTCTGCTACATCCGCCCGGATGGCAGCTCCAGATGGGCGCATGTGGGTGTGATCGTCTGCAGGCGCGGTCCGGACGGCCAGCCGACACGCCTGTTCGCCATGGTTCGCGACATCACCGGCAGTCGGGTGGCCGAAGAGCGGTTGCACGAGAGCGAGGCGTTCCTGCGGCTGAGCATGGAGGCCGGCCATATCGGCACGTTCCGGCACAATTTCGTGGATGGCCTGATCCAATGCGGCCCGGATGCGCGCGCCCTGCACGCCTTGCCCGACGGTGACGCGCCGATCACCAACGAGGTCTGGATCGCCACGATACTGCCCGAGGACCGGGCAAGGTTGCGGGCCGAAGCCGCGGACGCGTTCGCGCAGGGGGTTGTGGACATCACCTACCACTACCGTATCCACCACCCGGTGCGTGGCCAGGTACGCCACCTGGAGGTTCGCACCCGCTATAGCTACGACGCGAATGGCCGGGCCTTGGCGTCGATCGGCGTGGTGATCGACGTGACCGAAAGCCGGGAGTCGCAGGCGCTGCTGAGCCTCAGCCTGGAAATCGGCGGTATCGGCGACTTCCGCCACGATCTGATGGCGGGTCTCGTCTATCTGGGTGCAGGCACGCGCGCGATGTATGGATTTCCGGCGACTCTCGGGGTCATCACGGCGCAGGAATGGTATGCCCAGCTGCTGCCAGAGGAATATCCGCGTGTGATGGCCTATCTGCGCCAGGTGCTGGCGAGCGGTGATCAGTATGCCGCGGTTGATTACCGCGTGCTGGTAGGCGGTCAGGTACGGCACATTCAGGCCCGGGTCAGGATGGAATACGGTCTGGACGGCACTCCGCTGCGCGCGCTCGGGGTGGTCATCGACGTGACCGAGCAGCGTGAGGCGGAAGCCAGGATCGCGCACATCGCGCACCACGACGCGCTCACCGGCCTGCCGAACCGCCTTCTTTTCAGCAGGGGACTCGAGGCGTTCTTGTCCCGGGCACGCCAGGATGATGGCGAGCGGCACGGGTTCGCGATGCTTTGCCTCGATCTCGACCGGTTCAAGGAGGTCAACGACACGCTGGGTCACCAGATGGGCGATGCCCTGCTCTGCGAAGTCAGCAAGCGGCTGCAGGGCAGCCTTCGCAAGACGGACCTGCTCGCGCGGCTTGGCGGCGACGAGTTCGCCATACTTGCCGCCTGTGCCGACGGGCATCGCGACATCGGCCATCTCGCCGACCGGCTGGTAGAGGTGCTTGCCGCGCCGTTCGAGATTGACGGCCAATTGATGGCCATAGGCGTCAGCATCGGCATCGCGATCGCGCCGCATGACAGCCTGGACGGGCATGTATTGCTGAGGTCGGCGGACCTGGCGCTGTATCGTGCGAAGGCGGAGGGCCGCGGCTGCTGGCTGTTCTTCCGGCCGGAGATGAATGCGCAGTCCCAGCTCCGACGCAAGCTGGAACTGGACCTGCGCCGCGCTTTGGCGAACGACGAGTTCGAGCTGTTCTATCAGCCTATCGTGGACATCGCCTCGCGTCGCGTGGGCGGGTTCGAGGCGCTGCTGCGCTGGCGTCATCCCGAACGCGGCCTGGTCTCGCCCGACAAGTTCATACCCCTGGCGGAGGAGGTCGGCCTGATCGTGCCGATCGGCGAGTGGGTCCTGGAGCAGGCGTGCCTTCAGGCGGCGTCCTGGCCGGGCGGGAAGAAGATCGCCGTCAACCTCTCCCCGGCCCAGTTCGCCAGCAGGAGCCTGGTGCAGGCGGTGGCGGATGCGCTGCGCCGATCGGGTCTGGCGGCGTCCCGGCTGGAACTGGAGATCACCGAGACGGTGATGCTGCAGGATACCGAGGAGACGCTGGCCACGCTGCACCGGCTGAAGGCGCTTGGGGTGCGTATAGCGATGGATGATTTCGGCACCGGATATTCGTCGCTGAGCTATCTGCAGCGCTTTCCCTTTGACAAGGTGAAGATCGACCGGTGTTTCACGCAGAAGCTTGGCGTATCGCGCGAGAGCGAGCCGATCGTTCGCGCCGTGGTCAGCCTGTGCGCGGGGCTGGAGATGGTGACGACGGCGGAGGGCGTGGAGACAGAGGACCAGCTTGCCCGGCTAGCCGCGGCGGGATGCCGGGAGGCGCAGGGGTTTCTGTTCAGCAGGCCGCAGCCGGCGTGCGAGATCGAGGAGATGATACGGCGGATCGAGCAGCCGGCTCGGCTTGGGGCGATCGGTATGACGTCGTTGGCGGTCGGCATCGGGACTGACTTTGGTAACAGGAAGGAAGGCCGTCTTTATTAAAAAAGAAGCAAAAACTTTTGGAACGCTGTCGCGGATTTTTCCACAGCGCGCGACAGCGGAGTCAAAAGTTTTTTGGTCCTTTTTTTCAAAAAAGGACTGCTTGCTTTTTGTGATTTGCGCTGCTTGCGCCGTCGCTCAACCGATAAGCAGCAGCACCGGGATGGCAAAGCCGGCCGCGAGTAGCGCGAGCGTGGCACTCCTGCCGCGCGGTTTGGTAAGTGCGATCCAGATGCCGAACACGGTGGAAGCGACAAGGCCCAAGGCCACCACGAGGAAGAACCATTTCAGGAGATAGGTGGAGACTGCAGGCTGGTCATCGTTATCTGGCTTGGGCGGGCCTGGCGCCTTCTGGGATGCTGCTTGCGGCGGATCCGGATGGTGATCCAGCTCGAAGACCTGGTCCTTGTGCAGACGACCGAGCTTCTCGACGATCTGCGCGGGGTGGTAGCCACCATGCGCCTCGTGCAGGCTGAATAGTTGCAGCGCGCCGGTTAGGGCGAAGAAGATGACGCTGGGCGCTATGAAGGCGCCTAGGTAGCCGTGCCATTGACGTAGCAGCAAGGGAGTCATCCGTGGTTGCTCCGGGTGGGCACGTGTTTTTGCGTTGGCAACTCGGAAGTAAGTAAGGCCTTCTTTTTTGAAAAAAAGAAGCAAAAAACTTTTGTCTCCCCGCCTGCATGACGTTCGTGGCTGTTTTGCGAGCGTTGCGCTGGCAGAACCAGGTCGGGCTTTGGTGCAGGCGGGGGGACAAACGTTTTTTGCTTCTTTTTCTTCAAAAAAGAAGGCCTTTCTTTCTACTTACAGAGCTTCGCCGCGTGCGCCTGGTCATCGGCGGTAGGCGTGATGTCGGTCAGCACGTTGCTGGCCTGTGCTTGCGAGATGACCGTTGTGGCGTCTGTGGAGAGCAGGAAGCGGGAGGCGACGGCCTTGTCCGCGGCGGTGGTGACGACGCAGACGTAGCCGGCATGGGTGCCGTAACGTTCTTCCAGGGAGGCGCGCGGGTCTTTTGCGGCCAGGCGTAACGCCTTGGTCTCCTGTAGCGGGAAGGAGGAGCCGGTCAGGCTGCATTGCTGGCCCTTGAAGGCCGTGACTGCGTAATTGTTCCAGCCGCTGTAGGTGGCGAGCGGGGCCTGTAGCAGCACGGAGGGGACGCCAGACGTTTCGTTGCCGTCCTTGTTCAGGGCGGGGACGAGTTCGGGGAGGACGGCCTGCACTGTGGGGGGCTGGTTCGTGATGATGCCGGACTGGTCGAAATAGTCCAGGCGTGGGCCGAAGCCGAACTTTTCCGGATGGTTCAAGGCGAGACCGCCATAGGGGTAGCCGGGGACTTTCAGGATGGATTGGGCGGCTGTGGTCGGGGTCACGAGCTGGCCGCTGGCCAAAGTGGGGTAGGCGCTGGGGGGCATCGGCGTGCCCTGGGTCAGGTAGGCGATGAAGTCTGCCTGCAGGGCGTTGTTCGTCAGGTATTCCGGGTTTGGGTTGGCGGGGTAGGTGCAGGCACCGGCGGGGGGCAAAGTGGGGGAATAGGTGAAGCCGCCGGCGCCGCCGCCGTGGGTGGTGGAGGGCTCGTAGTAGCGGTGTACGTTTGCGGGTAGCGGGATGTCTGCGACCGCGGTCATGCCGACCAGGTCTGGGGACATCTTTTCTTCGTACATCTCGTTGGAGCCGAAGGTCTCCAGGATTTCGGGGCAGGTGTTTGTGCCGGTGCAGCGGTCCAGCATGCCGGAGGGGGGCTGGTTACGGGCGAGATTGGGGTAGTCCGCCCACCAAACGGGGGCTTCGTCGGCCGGCATATAGAGGTTGGTAATCACGTCAGGCAGGGCGAAGCGGATGTTCATGTAGAGCTGGCGGCCGTCTATCTGCGGCCAGGCGGCGTCGGCGACCTGTATGCCGGATTCGTCCGCGTTGAAGCCCAGATGGATGCTGGAGCGGATGAAGGAGGCGGATTGGGAGACGCCGACATCTATTACTTTGGAGACGGCGCCGGCGATGGGGTTGGCGGTGCCGGTGCTGTCTGTGCGGTTGTGGCGGAAGAAGCTGATGATGTCGCGCGTGGCGGCGTAGCCTACGCCGAGGACAAGGGGGTCCTTTGCGGTGAAGACCATTTCGTAGAGGAGGGACGGGTCGAAGCCGTTCTTCAGGCAGATGCGGGTGGGGTCTGGGGTGCCTGGGAAGGGGGTGGTGGTGCAGTTGGCCCAGGCCCAGGCGCCGGCGGGGATCTCGTGTTTCGGGCTGTCCACGCCGGTGATGGTTTGTTTCGCCAGACTGTAGAACTGGGT
>CAXTCL010000027.1:0-25377 GCA_964242035.1 uncultured Acetobacteraceae bacterium
GCAGCATGGCGGATTGGGCATCCGGGCTGGCGGCGGAGAGCAGCTTGTCCGGCGCGGTGGCGGTGATGTTGAGATAGACGGCGCCGCTGTCCTGGCCGGGTGCTGTGGCTCGGGTCCAGGCGCCGGTGACCTGCACAGGCGGGGCGGCGGCGGCCAGGAGGATTGCCGTGGCGGCAGCTGCGATGCTTCGGCGCGAGCCGTTCGGTCTAGAGGCCAAACCCGTTCTCCATCGGCATGCCCCCGCAGGGGTGGTGCCATGGCGAATGTATGGGGTGTGTTGCCGGGTGAGGTAAGGGCGGGACTGGCCTGCTGCTGGGACGCGGGACTTGCGCAGCCCCGCCTGCATTGCGTTCCGCGCTGGTTCCGCAGGCGCTCGTGTGGCAGTACCTGGCCGGGCCGTCGTGCAGGCGGGGGGCAAAAGTTTCTTGCTTCTTTTTTTCAAAAAAGAAGGCCTTCCTTCCTTACGCACCCTCCACGGAAAACTGCTCGACCAGATCGCCCAGATGCCCGATCTCGTCCAGCCGCATCCCCTCCCCCGCTGGCGCCCGCCCGCCGCGCGCCACGCGGCGCGGCAGCACGGCGCGTTCGAAGCCGAGTTTCTGGGCTTCCTTCAGGCGGGCGTCCGCCTGGGCGACCTGGCGGACTTCGCCGGACAGGCCAACCTCGCCAAAATAGACGGTGCCGGCGTGGGTCGGCTGGTTTGTGGCGGCCGAGGTTAGGGCCGCGGCCACGGCCAGGTCGGCGGCGGGTTCGGTGACGCGCAGGCCGCCGGCGACGTTTAGGAACACGTCCGAGCCGGAGAGTTTCAGGCCGCAGCGTGTTTCCAGTACGGCCAGCAGCATCGACAGGCGGCCGCCATCCCAGCCGACGACGGAGCGTCGGGGCGCGCCGCCGGCGTTCGGGGCGAGGAGCGCCTGGACTTCGAGCAGCACGGGGCGGGTGCCTTCCAGGCCGGCGAACACGGCGCTGCCGGCGATGTGGCCGCGGCGTTCGGCGAGGAACAGGGCGGACGGGTTGGCGACTTCGGCCAGGCCGCGGTCGGTCATTTCAAACACGCCGATCTCGTCTGTGGCGCCGAAGCGGTTCTTGGTGCCGCGCAGGATGCGGAACTGGTGGCCGCGGTCGCCTTCGAAATGCAGCACGGCGTCGACCATGTGTTCGAGCACGCGTGGGCCGGCGAGGCTGCCTTCCTTTGTCACGTGGCCGACCAGGATGAGGCTGAAGCCGCGCTGCTTGGCCAGGCGTATCAGCTCGAAGCCGGCGGCGCGCACTTGCGTGACGGTGCCTGGGGCGGATTCGATGTTGTCCAGCCACATGGTCTGGATGGAGTCGATGACGACCATGGCGAGGTTTGGTTCGGCTTCCAGGGAGGCGCCGATGTCTCGCACGTTGATCGTGGCGGCGAGCTGTAGGGGGGCGGTGTCCAGGTCCAGGCGGCGGGCGCGCAGGCGTATCTGCTCGATGGATTCCTCGCCGGAGATGTAGAGCACGCGCTGGCCGGCGCGGCTGAGCGCGGCGGCCGCCTGCAGCATGAGGGTGGATTTGCCGATGCCGGGGTCGCCACCGACGAGGATGGCGCTGGCGGCGACGAGGCCGCCGCCGAGCACGCGGTCCAGCTCGCCGATGCCGGAGAGCAGGCGGGGCGGCGGGGCGGCCTGGCCTTCCAGGCCCACGAAGGTGACGCGGCCGCCTGGTTTGCGCGGGGCGCCAGGGCGGGCTTCGGCGCGTTCTTCGGCGATGGTGTTCCACTCGCCGCAGGCATCACACTTGCCGGACCATTTGGGATAGGCGGCGCCGCAGGCGGAGCAGACGAAAAGCGTTTGTGGCTTGGCCAAGTAGGCAGTTCTCTTTTGAGGAGAGAGGTTAGCCTGGCTGACGCCATCTGCGCCATAGGAAGAAAAGCAAGCAGCCCGGACAAAAACTTGTGGTCCGCTGCCGCGCGCTGTTTCAAAAGCCGCCGACAGGGACCAAAAGTTTTTTGCTTCTTTTTTTCAAAAAAGAAGGCCTTGCTCGCTTCCTCTACCGAGCCCGCCGCCGCGCCCCGAACATCGCGGCCGCACCAAGGCCAAGCAGCGCCAGCGACGCAGGCTCAGGCACCGCGACCGCATTTGCGACGACGTTTTCCAGAAGGCCGTCAGCGCTGGAACCGCCGGCTGACGTGTCGCGGAAGGTCAGCGTGCTGGTGGCGCTCGACGCGGTGAACAGGAAGTTTTCCGAATTGAAGAGGTTGGCGAAGTTGGACGTGCCCGTCGGGTCGGTGATGCTGGTGGACAAATTGCCTACGGTGATCGCCAGCGATTGCGGTTCGTTGTCGCCGAACGTGCCGTAGAGGAACGAGAGCGTGTAGGCCTTGCCCACTGTGGTGGCGAACGTCTCGGACAACGTGCCGCCGGATGTCTGCCCGCCGCCGAACTGGACGAGGTCGTTGGCACTCGGGTTCGTTCCGCCGCAGCAGCTATTGAAGTTGGCTTCGCTCGTGGCGCCGACGCCCGCGGCACTCGCCGTCCAGCCGGCAAGGCTGGGCTGGCCGCCGGCGGAGAAGGTGCCGTTCGTGATAAGATTGGCCCGCGCCTGGGTGGTGCAGCCAAGTGTCGCCACCGCTGCGACGGCCGCGAGAAACGCATGAGATGTGAAGCGATACATTTATTTCGTCCCCGGTTCGATAATCGGGTGTAACGCGGGACGCCTGCGTTCGTCAACATCGTAATGAATTTTACGACTCGGTGTTTGAATGTCTGTTTTTTGCGATTGCGCGGGCGGCGCGGTGGCTCGTAAGGAAGCAAGGCCTTCTTTTTTGAAAAAAAGAAGCAAAAAACTTTTGCTCCTGACGCTGGCATAAAGGTCTTGTCTGGTTCTGCATTGCGTCATTGCGTGCTGGCAGATACGGCGCGTCAGGCTTCGCAGGCGGAGGAGTAAAAGTTTTTTGGCCTCCTTACCGCCCCGCCGGCGGCAGCGCCTGGCAGAAGCGCAGCGCGTAGCCGTCCGGGTCCAGCACCTCGAACGCGATGTGGCCGACGCGCTGCCCCTCCTCCTCGCGCCAGGCTTCGGCCATCGGCTGGTGCAGACGCGCGCCATACGCCTCGACACCGCTCAGCACCGCTTCGGCATCCTGCGTCCATACGATCAGCGTGACGCCACGACCGAACGGGTAGGTGGGAGCGTCCGGTCCGTCGGCCGCGCCCTCGCGTATCTCGATGGCCACGCCGTCGCGCTCCAGTTCGGCGCGGCGGGCCTCCGGCGCGTAGCGCATGGTGGTGAAGCCCAGCACGTCCGTATAGAAACGCAACGACCGGGCGAAGCCGGTGCAGGCGAGCTGGACTTGCAGGGTCACTTGGGGACCAAGGTCAGCACCGCCTCCGGCGCCGGCTTCTCCGTGGAGACGAGGATGTGCATCGGGCGGCCGACGAGCGTCAGGCCGTAGGCGGTCTGGGTGACGCCCGGCTTGCCATTCGGCGGCTGACCGCCGAGCGGGGCCAGGGCCACGCCGTTTTCCTGGGCGGCCTGGTTCAGCACGGTCAGCACCTTGGCACCGTTGGCGTGCTCGGCTACCGCCTCGCAGCTTCCGTCATCCAGCGAGACGAGGGCGAGCTTGGTGGTCTGATAGCTGGTATCGAACGCCTGTCCGGCGCGGCCGGCGAGGAAGGCGGTCTCGGCCTGCTGCGGCATGCGCGGTGCTTTTTGCTGCTCGAGAAAGCCGCGCAGGGCGGCCACGTCGCCTGCAAAGTTCAGGCAGGTGGCGCTGAACAGGCCGACGACCTGTTCCGCTCCGTCGCCGCCGCCCTGCGGCGCCTGGGCGGAGGCCGGCGCGATGGCTAGCAGGCCGCAGGCCAGGGAAGCGGGCGCGAGAACGGACAGACGCATGGGTTGAACTCTCCTAAGTGGGAAGCGTCGCATGGGCGGGGCTGAAGCGGGTTTGCTGGAGGATTGGACTGGCTACAGGTAAATAGCGCAGAAGAAAGAAAGGCCTTCTTTTTTGAAAAAAAGAAGCAAAAAACTTTTGACTCGGCTGTCGCGGACCTACCCGGAAAGTTCAGCGACAGCGGCGTAAAAGTTTTTTGGTCCTTTTTTCAAAAAAGGACTGCTTGCTTTCTTCTTTAGCCTCGTAGCTCCATCTGAATCGGCCCGTCCCGGCGCCCATGGGTGAACTGGTCCACCATCGGGTTACCGCTGTCCAGCAGGTGGGCGGCCTCGCCCTGCCAGACCAGGCGGCCGCCGAACAGCATGGCGGCACGGTCGCCTATGCGGGCGGCGCTGGCCATATCGTGCGTAATGGCCAGCGCGGTGCTGCCCAGGCGGCGCACGCAATCGACGATCAGGCCGTCGATTATGGCGCCCATGATGGGGTCCAGGCCGGTGGTGGGTTCGTCGAAGAACAGGATGCGGCCACCGCCGGCGATGGCGCGGGCCAGGCCCACGCGCTTCTGCATGCCGCCGGAGAGCTCGGCCGGGTATAGCGCGCCTACGCCGGGGGCGAGGCCGACCTGGGCCAGCATTTCGGACGCGCGTGTGCGGGCCTGGGCGCGGGTGACCTGGTTCTGGGCGAGCAGGCCGAACGCCACGTTCTCCCAAACGGGCAGGCTGTCGAACAGGGCGCCGTTCTGGAACAGCATGCCGATTTGCGAGCGCAAATCATCTCGCGCCGGCTGGTCCAGTTTGGCGAGGTCCTGGCCGTCGATCTCGATCGTGCCGGAATCGGGCTTGACCAGGCCGAGTATGCATTTCAGCAGCACGGACTTGCCGGAGCCCGAGCCGCCGATGACCACCATCGAGGTGCCGGGGGCGATGTCCAGGTCTATGCCATCCAGCACCTGCTTGGCGCCGAAAGCCTTGCGCAGGCCGCGTATGCGGATTTTCGGGGTATCGGTCATCGGGAGAAGAACAGCTCGGTCAGCACGTAGTCGAAAGCGAGGATGAGGATGCTGGCGGACACAACGGCCGAGGTGGTGGCGGCACCCACACCCTGGGCCCCGCCGCGGCTGTTGTAGCCGTAGTAGCAGCCCATCAGGCTGACGATGATCCCGAACACCGCGGCTTTCACAACGCTGAGGATCACGTCGGCCGTGTTGAGGAAGGCGACGGTGTTTGTGATGTAGGTGTGCGGTTCGAAGCCGAGCTTGGCGGTGGCGACCAGGAAGCCGCCGCCCACGCCCAGGACGTCCGCCACCAGGACCAGCAGCGGCAGGGCGAGGAGGCCGGCGAGCAGGCGGGGGGCGACAAGGTATTTCATCGGGTCGGTGGACAGGGTGCGCAGGGCGTCGATCTGGTCGGTGACGCGCATGGTGCCGAGCTCGGCGGCCATGGCGGCGCCGACGCGGCCGGCGACCATGAGGCCGGCGAGCACGGGGGCGAGTTCGCGGACCACCGAGATGAGCACGATGTTGGCGATGGCGCTGGTGGCGCCGTAGCGGGAGAAGCCGGTGTAGCTCTGCAGTGCTATCACCATGCCTGAGAAGACGGCGGTGAGGGCGACCACGGGCAGGCTGAAATAGGCGTAGTCGATGAAGCTGCGCAGGAACAGGCGGCCGTAGAAGGGCGGGCGAATGAGGTGCGAGATGCCGGACAGGCCGAACAGCACCATGGCACCGGCGCCGCCCAGCAGGGAGAGGACGTTTCTTCCTAGAGCGCCTACGGCGTTCATTGCTGTGAGCCTAAGCAAGGAAGGCCTTCTTTTCTGAAAAAAAGAAGCAAAAGACTTTTATCCGGCTGTCGCGGACCTGTCTTGGTAGTCGGCGACAGCCGAAGCAAAAGTTTTTTGGTTCTTCTTTTCAAGAAAGAACTGCTTTCTTGCTTACTCACAGCGCCGAATACACGCGACCGCCACGAGGCTCCAGCGAGGTCAGCACCTCGTAGCCGTTCGTCCCCGCCCAGACAGCCACCTCATCGGGCGGCACGGCGGGGCCGATCAGCTCCAGCAAGTCGCCCTGGCGCAGGCCTGGGTGGTCAGTGGCATCGAAGGTGGCCAGGTCCATGGAGACACGCCCTATCAGCGGAAGGCGGGCAGCGTCAAAGCCTGGCCGGTAGACGGCGGCCTCAGCGCGGTTGGAAAGCGCGCGGTGGTAGCCGTCCGCGTAGCCGGCGGAGACGGTGGCCACGATGGTCGGGCGCCGGGCGGTCCAGATGGCGTTGTAGCCGACGGACGCGCCGGCGGGGATGCGGCGGAGCTGCAGGATAGGGGCGGTCAGGCGCAGGACGGGTCGCATGGGGTTGGGCTGCGCGGGGGTGGGATTGATGCCGTAGACCGCGGCACCCGGGCGGGCCAGGTGGGAGACGAAGCCGTGACCCAGGAACAGGCCGGAGGAGTTGGCGAGGCTCAGCTCTATGCCGGCCAGCGGGCCGCTTGCCGCCGCGTGCAGGCTGCTGGCCTGGTGGGCGTTGCCTGGATTGGCAGGCTGCTCGGCGCTGGCCAGGTGGGTCATGACGAAGCTGATGTCCAGGCTGGCCAACGATGCTGGGTTGGCCTGCAGGATGGCGGTGTCTTCGGCAGTGAGGCCGAGGCGGTTCATCCCGGTGTCCACGTGGATCATCGCCGGCAAGCGGTGACCTCGGGCGGCGGCGCAGGCGGCGTAGGCGGCGAGTTCTTCCAGGTTGCCCAGCACGGGGGTGAGGCGCTGCGCGAGATAGGCCTCGGCATGACCTGGGAAGAAGCCGTTCAGGATGGCGATGATCGCGTCGGACGGCAAAAGCGGGCGCAGGGCTGCGCCTTCCTGCGGATAGGCGACGAAGAAGTGGCGCGCACCCTCGGCGTATAGGCGGGGGGCGATCCGGGCGGCGCCCAGGCCGTAGGCGTCGGCCTTGACGATCGCGGCTATGGGTTGGCCGTGCTGGGCTTCTAGCTGGCGCCAGTTGGCGGCTATGGCGTCCAGGTCGATGGTCAGGGTTGTCATTCAGGAAGAAAGAAAGGCCTTCTTTTTTGAAAAAAAGAAGCAAAAAACTTTTATCCCCGCGCCTGCATCAAGGCCCGGCCTGGTTCTGCAAGAGCGTGTGCTGGCAGAACCAGGCAATGCCGTGGTGCAGGCGGGGAAGCAAAAGTTTTTTGGTCCTTTTTTCAAAAAAGGACTGCTTGCTTGCCTACTTCAACGCCGCCTCAACCTTCGGCTCTAGCGCCGCCGGTTTCGTCGTCGGCGGAAACCGCTCTAATACCGTGCCATCCCGTCCGACCAGGAACTTGGTAAAGTTCCACTTGATGGCGCCGCCCAGGAAGCCGGTTTTTTCCGATTTCAGCCAGGCCCAGAGCGGGTGGGCCTGAGCGCCGTTCACCTCCACTTTGGCGAACATGGGGAAGCTCACGTCGTATTTCGTGCTGCAGAAATTGGCTATCTCGGCCGCGTCGCCAGGCTCCTGGTGACCGAACTGGTCGCAGGGGAAGCCGAGCACGGCGAAGCCTTGGGCAGCATATCTCTTCTGCAGCGCCTCCAGCCCGGTATATTGCGGGGTGAAGCCGCATTTGCTGGCGGTGTTGACGATCAGGAGAACTTTGCCGCGAAAGGCTTCCATGGTGGTGGCCGTGCCATCCAGGGTGTTGGCGGAGAAATCGTAGATGTCGGCCATGGCAGGACGTTTCCGGGACGGTATTGGGGGGAAGGAAGAAAGCACTTCTTTTTTGAAAAAAAGAAGCAAAAAACTTTTGGTCCGCTGTCTCGGGAGGCGGCGTCTGGCGTGCTTCTTGGGACGGTTTTCGTGACAGTGGACGCTCCTGACCCGTTCGTTGCTAGTACCGAGCTATTGCCGGGGGTAACGCTGACCGCCTGCAACCCGCTGGTCCACATGAACGCCGCGGCGGCTGGCGATGCGGCGTATGCACGGCGGCTGCATTATTGGTTTGCGGCCAGGGATGTGACGCAGCCGCCGGTGCGGCTGGGGCAGTATCCGGCCGGGACATGCCTGGACGGCGAGACCTACCGGGTTCTGACACAGGCCGTTCCGGATGAGGCGCGCTCTTCGGAGCCGGAGGCGGCGGCATGGCGGAACCTGGTGCGGCGGATGGAGGGCGCGCTTGAGGTGGGCGCGCCCTGCCTGCTGGTTTGTCGAACCGGCGAATGGTGCTGGGGGCACTGGCTGCTGGACATGCTGCCGAAGATCGTGCTTGCGGAACGATGCTTCCCGGGGCGGCTGCTCTACGCGGTGCCTATGGGAATCGTGGACCGGGCGGACCGGCCGGCCCATGCCCCGGACTACGCACGGTCGGTCCTGGGGTCTCTAGCCGCCTACGGGATCGGGCCGGCGCGGCTGCTGGGCATACGGCACGACGCGGCCTATCGCTTCGCGAGCCTGTTCGACATGGACGGCGTCAGCGGGAAGCACATGCATCCGGGGTTGCTGGCCGCGATGCGCGACCTGCCGGCGGTGCGGCAGGGAGGTGCACGAGCGGCGCTGACTGCGGTGCTGCGGGCGCCGCCGTCCATGCGGCCTCTGGCGAACGGAGGCGAGATACGCGCCGGCCTGGACAGGGCTGGTGCGGGTTACCTGGATCCCTTGCAGGCGGATTTTATCGACCAGGTGGCAGCGTTCGCGCGCAGCGACGTGGTGGTAGGAGATCTCGGCTCCAACCTGGCCGGGATGATCTACGCCCGGCCTGGTACCGGGCTGGTGACGCTCGGGCCACTGGGCTGGGACGACGATTATTTCGCTAAGCTGTTCCAGCGATTGGACATCGTGGTTGCCGATATACGAGGGGTCTCGGCTGCCGATGGTTCAGGGAGGGTAGCCGCGGCACCTTACCACGTGCCGCCTGACGCGGTCATGGGCGGCCTGGACTTGGTGCGGGCGAGCCAGGCCGGGAGCGCATGGCGCGTGGGTGACCGGATGGTGGCACGGGCGCCTGGCCCGGTGGTGTTTCAGTTGAGATTTTCGAGGGACGGCAACGCTTCCGGCTGCGACCTGCGGGGATTTTCGGACGCTGAGGAAGGCGGCACCTGGTCGATAGGGGCAGGTTGCAGCCTGGTGATGCCGTTGCCTGAGGCGTTGACTGCCGGGTTCTGGCTCGAGGTTCAGGGCGTGGGGTTCGTGAGCCCGCCGCATCTGGTTTCACGCCCGTTCAGGGTGCGCATCAATGGCGTGGATTTGCTGGACCTGGTGATAGACGACGAGACCGTTTTCCACGTGCACGTCCCGCTGGAAGTTCTGTGCCGTGCGAAAAGGTTGGAAATCTTCTTCCGCCATCCGTGCGGGCTGTCACCGAAGGCGCTCGGCTTGTCTGACGACATGCGGGAACTGGGCTTCATGTTCCTGTCGGTGTCTTTGAGGGCCCTGTCGGGTGCTCGACGATGAGCACCCGACGAGGTAACGCGTGAACCCTAGTATGTGGTCGCGCGGCGCCCGAACAACGCGTGATAGACGACCAGGACGACGATCGCGCCGATAACCGCCACGAACATGCTGTAGAGGTTGAAACCGGTAATCGGCGTGGCGCCCAACGTGGAGAACAGCCAGCCGCCGACCATGGCGCCGATGACGCCCAGAACGATGTCCAGAAGGACGCCGGCGCCGGTGTGGTTGACGATCTTGCTGGCTATGAAGCCGGCAATCAGGCCCAAGACGAGCCAAGCGATAATACCCATGAGAACTCCTGCGGCGTGGTGACGCTTCGGGAAACGGCAAGCGGCGGGGCGGGTTTCGCGAAAGTCACGTAACGGATCGCACAGGCGAGGCATGGGAGGCGGCATGACGCTTGAGAAAGCTGGAAGCCGCCTGCAGTGACTGGCGGGCTTCCGGCACGAACTGGGCCAACTGCCAGACGTGGGGTACCACCGGCCAGACGCGCAGCTCCACCGAGACGCCGGCGGCGCGCGCGTGTTCGGCCAGACGTATGCTGTCGTCACGCAGAATCTCGCGATCGCCGACATGGATCAGCAGCGGCGGAAGGCCGTGCAGCTGCGCGTAATGCGGCGAGGCGATCGGGTTGTCGGCCGAGGCGCCGCCGAGATAGGTCTCCCCGCCGCGCACCAGGCCCGGGGCCCAGAACATGGCATCGCGCCTGGCGTTGCTGACGACGGAGGCACCGGTGGCGGCGAGGTCGGTCCAGGGCGAGAACAGCGCGGCGGCAGCGGGCAGCGGGCGTGATTTGTCGCGCAACGTGAGCATCAGCGCCAAGCTGAGGCCGCCGCCGGCGGAATCGCCGGAGACGGTCAAGTTTTCCGGCGCGTGACCCGTGTCGAGCAGGCCTTGCCAGGCGGCTTCTGCATCCTCGACGGCCGCGGGGAACGGGTGTTCGGGGGCCAGGCGGTAGTCGGGGACGAACACCTCGAAACCGTGCTTCGCGTACGTGCCGCTGAACGGACGGTGGGTGCGCGGGGAGCAGGCGAAATACCCGCCACCGTGCAGATAGAGCAGCGTGGCCTCGGGTTGAGCGCCGGTGGCCCTTGCCCACTCGCCCTTTATGCCGCCGACCGTGTCCTGGGTGAAGGTGACACCCTTTGGTGGCGGCAGGGAGCCGCTCTCCATGGTGCGGCGGACGGCGATGACGTCCGAGACGCCCTTCATCTTCGGCTTGATCTGGGTACGGAACATCAGGTCCAGGAAATGCGCTTGCAGGCTGGCCATGTCAGGTGGCTTTCCGGTTGGGGCTGGCGACGGTGCCGGTCTGGCGCTTGATGTATTTCCAGTAGGTGACCGGGAAGAGGCGTTGCAGCCGCTCGGCCATGCGGGCATCGCTGCCGATCAGCAGGCGGGGAGCGCGGGTCTCGATGGCGCGCGCGATCTGCTCGGCAGCATCTTCCGGAGCGGTGCGCAGCAGCTTGTTGAACTCCTGCATTTGGGCACGGGCCTCCACCGGATCGATGCCCTGCGGGATGCGGGCGCTGTTGGCGATCTCCGTGCGTATGCCGCCGGGGTGGACCACTGTAAGGGAGACGTGGCTGCCTCCCAGCTCATGGCGCAGCGACTCCGAGAAGCCGCGCAGGGCGAACTTGGCGGCGCAGTAGGCGGCTTGGCCGGGCGGCGCGATGATGCCGAACAGGCTGGAGATGTTGACGATATGGGAAGCGGGCTCGCGGGTGAGCGCGTACATGAACGCCTTGGTCAGGCGAACCGGCGCCCAGAAATTGATGTCGAACAGCCATTCGAAATCGGTGAGCGCCACGTCGGCGAAGTCACCGGCGAGCGCTACGCCCGCGTTGTTGACCAGGATGGTGACGTGGTCGTGCTTGGCGAGTACGGCTTCCGGAAGGGCTTCGAGGGCCGCGCGGTCTGAGACGTCCAGCACGTGGGTGCTGACGGTGACGCCGGCGGCGCGTGCGCTGGTGGCGACCGTTTCCAGGCCGGCCTCGTTGCGGTCCGCCAGCGCCAGATGTGCGCCGCGCTTGGCCAGGTTGGCGGCGAGTGCCGCGCCTATGCCGCTGGCGGCACCGGTGATGACGGCTGTTCCGCCGCGTACGGGAAATGACATGGTGGACCTTCCGCTCGGATGACGCGGTTGGTGTGGTAGGGGTTTCGCTGGGGGTTAGAAAGGAAGGAAGCGGTTCTTTTTCGAAAAAAAAACCAAAACTTTTGCTTCCGTGCATTTGCACCAGCCAGGTGCCTCAGAGAAACCCAGGCACATGAAACAGCGACAGGAGCAGAAGGATTTGCTTCTTTTTTCAAAAAAGAAGGCCTTGCTTTCTTACTTACCACGCAGCGTATCAATCAGCACCAGCGCCCCGTCGCGCTCGAAATGCCAGAACGTCCAGCCGTTGCAACTGGGCGCGTTCTGCACGGCAGAGCCCACCTGGTGGATGGACCCGCGATGCGGGCCGCAGGCGAGCGTGCCGTCCGCCATCACGGTGGCCGCCACGCGGCGCTGGCGGTCGGTGAGTATGGTGCCCGGCGTGATCAGCGCGCGCTCGACCAGGCTGCCGAAAGAGATTCGCGGTGCGTCGCGGCGGGAGGGCGTGGCTTCCATCGCCTCGGGGGCTGCCGGCTTCATGCGGCGTATGCGGCCCCAGGCGGCTTCCACGTAGGCCGGGTGGCGCTCTATGCCGACGAAGTGGCGGTGCAGGCGCTTGGCCACGGCGGCGGACGTGCCGCTGCCGAGGAACGGGTCCAGGATCACATCACCTGACATGGTGCTGGCCAGCAGGATGCGGTGCAGCAGGGCTTCGGGTTTCTGCGTGGGGTGCAGTTTGAGGCCGTGCGCGTTGCGCAGGCGTTCCTCGCCGGTGCAGAGCGGAATCAGCCAGTCGCTGCGCATCTGCAAATCGTCGTTCAGGGCTTTCATCGCGGCGTAGTTGAAGCGGTAGCGGCTGTCCTGCTGGCGGGCGGCCCAGATCAGCGTCTCGTGCGCGTTGGTGAAGCGGCGGCCGCGGAAGTTCGGCATCGGGTTGGATTTGCGCCAGATCACGTCGTTGAGGATCCAGAACCCCAGGTCCTGCAGGATGGCGCCGATGCGGAAGATGTTGTGGTAGCTGCCGATCACCCAGAGCGTGCCGTCCTTGCGCAACAGGCGGCGTACTTCGGTGAGCCAGGCGCGGGTGAAAGCGTCGTAGGCGGCGAAATCGGTGAACTGGTCCCAGTCGTCGTCCACGCCATCGACCAGGCTGTCATCCGGCCGGCGCAGCTCGCCGCGCAGCTGCAGGTTGTAGGGCGGGTCGGCGAAGACACAGTGCACCGAGGCCGCGGGGAGCATGCGCATCATCTCCACACAGTCGCCGCGCAGTATCTGGTCCAGGGGCAGGTCGCGGGAGATGTCCAAAGCCTTGGGGTGCCGTGTGAAAGGCGGGACAGTGAAGATTGCCCCGCATCCGCGTCAACCGCGTGTGGCTTCCGGATCGCACTCTGCGTCACATCATCGGCGCTGCACGCACTCCGCTGGCGTCGGCCAGCACGGAGAACATGCGGCCGCCGTCGCGCGCGGAGACCATGAGCATGTCACCGCCGGCGAGCATGTCGCCGGCATCGTCGAAGAAGCCGGGCGCGGCGACGCAGGACTGGTCGTCCGCGCCGGTCTTGTAGAGCCAGAGGGTGAAGCCGTTGGCGTAGGCGAGGACGGAGAGGTTGCGCAGCGAGAAAGCCATCGGGCGATCCTTTTCAGAAACAAAAGCCGCGTCGTTTGCGGGAGCGGTGGTGCTGTGATGGGGCATGAGGCCGCTGTCTTGATTGAACGGTATCGGCGCGGTCAGCCGAGCGTCGAGGACTGTTTTCCTATTGGAGGTATTTGGGCAACTTGCAGACCGGGCTGTTGCCGGTGCCTGGAAAGGACGGCCACTCAGCGTGCAGACAGTCGAAAACCAACTTTGGCGTGTATAGAACATAACGCGAACAACCTACGGCGATCATCACGCCATGGCAACCCTCAACAGCTATTTTCCTATTGTCGTGAGGATTTCTTTCCAGCATGATCCTGGGGCATGACGCACGAGGACATCTGGCGCGCGCTGGATACACTGGCTGCCGAGAAAGGCTTGTCGGCCTCCGGCCTGGCGCGCCGGGCCGGGCTGGATCCCACCACGTTCAATCTCTCTAAACGCAGGATGCCGGATGGGCGGGCGCGCTGGCCGGGAACGGAAAGCCTGGCGAAGGTCCTGGATGCGACGGGGGCGAGCCTGGAGGTGTTCTCGCACCTGGTAGCCGGCGAGCGGGCCATTGTATCCGGACGCGCCGGTCCGCGGCGCATCCCGCTCATCGGGATGGCGCAGGCGGGGGGAGACGGGTTCTTCGACGATGGCGGCTATCCGGTGGGCGGCAGCTGGGACGAGGTGAGCATACCTGAGGTGGGCGATCCGCACGCCTACGCGCTGGAGATCTCCGGCGACTCGATGGAGCCGGTATTCCGCGACGGCGACATGGTGGTGGTCTCGCCGTCGGCGCCGATACGCAGGGGGGACCGGGTGGTGGTGCGCACGACGCGCGGCGAGGCGATGGCCAAGCAGCTGGTGCGGCAATCGGCGCGGCGCATCGAGCTGCGCAGCCTGAACCCGGAGCATCCGGATTACGCGTTCGAGTTGCGGGAGGTAGCCTGGATGCATCGGATTGTCTGGGCCAGCCAGTAGGCAAGCAATTCTTTCTTGGGAAAAGAACCAAAAAGCTTTTGCTTCCTGTCGGCGAGTGTCCGGCTGGCGTGCGACAACCGATGCACAAGTCCTCTGCTTCTTCTTTTCCGAAAAGACGGCCGTCCTTCAAGTACTCGTCCGTGCGTCAATCCGCCCGTGCTTCGACGGTGCCGAACGCACCCATGCGCACGTCCTTCGCCTCACGGCCGAACAGCATCAGCAAGATGATCAGCACAGCGGCCGTGCCGGCCACGCCCACGAGCGCAAAACGGTAGTCGTGGCCCATTGCGTCGGCGATGCCGCTCTGCAACGGCAAGTTGAGGGCGGCGAGGAAGTTGCCGAGCTGGTAGGTGAGGCCGGGGAAGGTGCCGCGTATCGACGCCGGCGAGATCTCGTTGAGATAGACCGGGATGACGCCCCAGGCGCCTTGCACGCACACCTGCATCAGGAAAGCGCCGACTGCGATCCAGACAGGCGCGGACGAGAACGCCCATAGCGGCAGCATGGGCAGGGACAGCGCGGCGGCCAGGCCGATCGCGCGCCGGCGGCCAATGCGCTGCGAGAGGGTGCCGAACGCGATCCCGCCCACCATGGCACCGATATTGTAGATGACCACGATCGTCGTGAGGCTCGGCCCGACGATGTGATGCTGGCGCTGCAGGTAACGCGGATAGATATCCTGCGTGCCGTGGCTGAAGAAATTGAAACACGCCATCAGGCAAGCGGCATAGACGGTAAGCGGCAGATACCTGCGCACGACGCTTGCCAGGCTTTGCTGTGGCCCGGAACGTGCGCGCTCCGTCCAGTCCGGGCTTTCCGGCACATTGTTGCGTATGTACAGGACAAGAAGGGCGGGCGCTGCACCGGCCATGAACATGCCGCGCCAATGCAGCCAGGGGTAGGCGAGATAGAGGAGAGAAGCGAGCAGATAGCCGCTCGGATAGCCTGCCTGCAGAAGACCGCTGACCGGCCCGCGCCATGAGGCAGGAATGCTCTCCATGGTGAGCGACGCACCGACACCCCACTCGCCGCCCATCGCGAGGCCGAACAGCGCGCGCACGATGAAAAACACCGAGGCGTTCGGTGCCAGGCCTGTGCAGAACCCCAGGACGGAAAATCCGAGGATGCTGGCCATGAGCGCCGGGCGGCGGCCGAACCGGTCGGCCAGGCGGCCGAAGAGGTAGGCGCCGAGCGCGCGCGTGGCGAGTGTGAGCGTGACGGCGAAGGTGACGGACGTCTCGCCGATACCGAATTCCCGGGCGACGTCGCCAAAGACGAAAACCATGATGAAGAAGTCGAACGCATCGAGCGTCCAGCCCAGATAGCACGCGGCCACCACGTGCCTTTGCTGCTGTATCGTAGCCGCCATGACGCTCCCCCTTAATTTGTGGAGGAGCGTCACGCGCCTTGTTCGAATCGTCAACAGGCCGGCATGAGTCGCGGCAGGCTACGGTGTGATTTGCGCCGAGGCTTCATACGCCACCAGAGCTGAGATGGCCGCGTTGGCCATAGCCTCCTCCGATGAGCTGCTTGAGGCTTCCCAGGACGCAACTGCGGCCTGGGCAGTCGCCATGAGGCGCGCCAGGTCGGCCACGATCTTCGGGTCGGCGCTGGGTCGCGCTGTGTAAGCACGCTCCAGGGCCGCCGCTACTTCCAGGCCAGCGTTAAGGTCGGTTGTGACCTCCGGCCTGTTCGCCGTGCAAGCCGACAGGCACATGAGGGCAAGCACCGCTGCTATTGACGATATCTTGTTACGGTCGATCATTTCGCCGCTTCTTTCTTGTCGGTGATTTTGGTCAGGATCTCGCTTGCGAGCTGCTGTGCCTGTTCGTGCGCGCCGGTATTGTCCGGCAGCAGCATTGAGACGGCGCTGCCCACAAGGATCGGCACCGCCTGCGCCCAGGCGATCTGGTCCATGAGCAGCGCGCTGATCGTGGCGATCAGCGCGGAAATCCCGGCGACCGTCGTCGGCTGCCGCAACCATGTGCGCAGGTCTTCCATGTTCCCCTCCAATGTTGTTACGTGTTCGGAACCGGGCGCGTCAGGGCGCCTGGAACATTGCCGGTGTTATCAGCCCGGCATTCACCGCCGCCTGGTGAAGTACTGCCGCGGGATGCACGCCGTCGGCGCTGGCCGGGCCGAGATCCACACGCCACTTTCCGGACCCGCCCTGATCCGCGAAAATGGCGTCCGGATCGATCAGACCGTTGCATCCCAACGCAACGGCATGTTGCCGCAGATAGCCGTTATAGGATCGGCGGTACGTCTCAGCCGGCGAGGCGGACGCATTGACTGCGCCGAAACTGAGCTTCGTCGCGGCGGGCAAGGCTGCCGTAAGCGGAACCGACAGCGTGATGGTGTTCGAACCGAGCGCACCGATCACGCTGCCCGCGGCGATGCCCGGGCCAGATACCGCCTGCCCTACCGCAAGGTTGGCCAGGCTCGACATCGTCACGGACGCACTCCCGATGCTTGCCGCGGTGCTTCCGGTATTGGCAACCGCAACCGTCCAGCTCTGATTGGCCAGACTTGCCCAACCGTCATTGCTTTGCGTTGTGGGCGGCACCGTACTTCAGTCCGCGCCCAGCCTGGCTCAGCTGATAATCGATTTCAATGCTCGTATCGATAGCACTACGGAAAGTGCACGCCCCGTCCACGCCTGCCCCGCCGGGCAGGTTCTTCACCCAGACCAGCGGCACAAACCCCAACCCGTGCCGCACCGTCCGCGCCGTGTCCTCGACCGGCGCGCCCACGCTCCCCACCGCCAAAGGCTCATACCAGCGCTCGAACTCCTCGTCCCACACACGCTGGAACCAATAGGCAGCCCCTGTGTCCGCCACCGCGTAGCCCTGGGCCGCCAGCTCGGCGCCGCGAACCTTGTAGCGCTCCACCACACGGCACAGCGTGTCGGGCGCGTCCGCCGCCCATTGCGGCCACAGATATGGCGTGTCCAGCACATCGACGAACACCCGCCCGCGCAACACACGCAGCAACAACGCCACCGATCCTATCGAGCCACGCAGCCCGGCTTCGACCATCACCGCGTTGAGCCGGACCTCGCGGGCCACCGCGGTCAACACGTCGCGCACCAAGGGGTCAGGTGAGTCGAACGCCGGGAAATGCCCCTCGCTGAACAGCAGTGCCATGCTGTCTTCCACAACCAGGCGTGCCAGACCGTAACGGACTGAGGGCCGCCGCTGCCGCAGCGGGATGTACTCTCCCGCCGAGTTCCGTTCCTCATGAAACTCATACGGCAGAGCGTCGTAGAAACTGCCATCAAGCAGCTTTTGATAAATCGAGAGCTGCCGAGTGCGTTCGGAATACTCGGCATCATCAGGTAGCAGATCGCAGATCGTGCGGTACACTCTCCACTCCCAAAAACATGACCGCAAAACTGGTCAAAGAAAGTAAGTCAACCTCCAGCACTTCAGCGGTGCTGCCACACAAATCCTACATCGATGCGTCACCCCGGGTGCCACCCGAGGGAACTTACAAACTCTTGAGAACCGAAACACCTCTACTTGCCTACGATGCGCAAATTAGAGAAAGCCAACCGTTGCTTCCCCGATCACACAAAAGGCCGGTCTTTCTCGCACCCCTGTGCACCACACACACGCCAGCACCATCAACGAACTGAGAACGTCGATCGCACGAAGCGCGCCGGCCCACTCGCGCCCAGCAACATGGTAAACGCCCGCGCAAGAGCATCCACCTGATCATCCTTTCGCCCGTGCGGAAAATTCGCCAGCTCATCGAGGAACACCGTGTTCCAGGCCGCCCGCCGCATCGCCATCGTCCCGTTAGAAACCTGGGAAGCCACCGGCACGGCCCGCAACTCCTTCGCGCCCGTCTCAGGAGAAGCCACGACACGAAAGCCCGCCAGTACCTGTGTCAAAAACATAATCTGGCTCTTGCCCGCCTGCCCTGGATCCTGCGGCAGCCCTATGGACACCGCAGTCCCATCCGCCGCCGCCACCGCCCGGATACGCTCGGCCACCTCGGCCGAAACCGCGCGGAACCGGACTACGTCGTCGACAAACACGGCGCCCGTCGTGTCGCGAACCAGCTTCACGCCTACGGTCCAGTCCGGGTCGCCCGAACCATCTGCCGTCCCGGCCAAGTCCCAGCCCCGCACGGCAACACCATCGGGCACAGCATCCACAATCCGCATGGCACGCGCATTGAACAACGTGCCGCTCGCCAGCATCGGCGCCTGCTGAAACAATGCGGCAAAGTGCCGCTCCCCCAGCAACGCCCGTTTCTCCTCAATCGCCGCGCGGTCTTCCCACGCGGGCCATAACGCCTTTCCAGGCGCGCGACCCATGGCGTCGCCAGGCTCGGCCAAGGCCGGCAGGCGCAAGACCGCCCACCCACCCTTCTCGATCAACCGCCCGGCCAGATCGTCCGAATGCCAGCGGGTCATCACCAGCACCATGCGTCCTTTCGGCTTCATCCGCGTCACCAGCTCGGAGCGGAACCACTCCCAAAGATGCTCGCGTGCTGTAAAACTTTCTGCGTCCGCAAAACTCCTGATCGGATCGTCAATCACAGCCAGGTCAGCACGACGCCCCGTCACCGCACCATGCACGCCGATGCCAAAGAACTCGCCACCTTGCTCAGTGCCAAAGCGCGCCGCCGCCCGTGCATCCTGCCGCACTCTTACATCCAGATGGTCCTTATGCTCCTCCAGCAACCCGCGTACACCGCGCCCGAAATGCTCCGCCAGACGCGCCGTATGACAGGCCATGATCACCGAATGCTGCTGGTTGCGCATCATCCACCAGGCCGGAAAGATCTTGCTCGCGTAAGTGCTCTTCGCCGATCCAGGCGGCAGCAGCAGCATCAACTGCCGTATCTTGCCGCGCTCGACTTCTTCCAGCATCGCAATCATACGCAGATGGTGCCTGGCAGGCGCCTGTCCGGCCCCGCGCACCGCTACGCGGGACCATCCTTCAAGACTCCCCTGCACCATCCTCTTCAGCTGGTTCTCGGTATTGGGCCGCCGCGCAGAGGTCATCCAGCCTGTCGCCCCCTAAACCGCTCAGCGAGCCTGCCCCCCGGCCGCTCGCTGGCTTCGCATGCACGTAGGGCGCAGCCGCTTTTGCAAGTGCCACCGCCTCGTCCGTCTTCTCTTCCTGCCATCGTTTCCGCATTGCCCGGAGCAAAACGTCCAATGGCGTCAATTCTTCGTCGTCCACTTTTCCCCCTAATCCAACAGCATTGGCGCCCGCGCCGTCAGCAAGTTTCGCCCAACAGCGAACTTCGCTAACCTGCAAACCAGATAAAGGTCCTTCAAGAAACAGCAGCGAGCCAGTCGTTCGCTCAAACCGCCATCGTTGAGCAAAATATACCGAATGTTGGGGTTGCTGGGCAACAGGAAAATTGGCACGCTCGCAAAAAGAAAGTGAAGTCACGCGGCAGCGGTCGGGAACGACGCGCGCGATCAGGAAGGCAAGCAAGGCCTTCTTTTTTGAAAAAGAAGCAAAAAACTTTTGTCCCGCCCGCTGTTTCTGCGATCGCGATCTATTCGGCACGCCCGACGTGTTGATGCAGGCAAAGGGAGCAAAAGTTTTTTGGTCCTTTCTTCGAAAAGGGACTGCTTGCTTTCTACAAGGCCAGCGTCAGCACGGAATGATCCAAAGCGCACGGCAGCCAAAATATGCTCCCGCCCCGCCAAGTAAATCCTGCTATACCTGGCGCATGCGCGCCCTCTTGCTCTGCCTTGTCCCGCTCACCGCCTGCACGGGCATACAACAGACCCAGGTCTTCACCGGGCCACAGCGCCCCGCGGCCGGCGCCTGTGATCCGGCCACGCGCGCCACCCTCACCAGGCGAGGCAATGCCATAACCGTCTCGCCGGCCGACGGCACCCTCACGCTGGCCGGCACGATCACCGGAACGGACCTCTCCGCCAACACCACCCTGACCGGTGTCGACAAGAAACCCTATCCGGTCACGTTCACCGGCCAACTCACCGGCTCCCAAATAGAGGGCACGCTGGCCACGCCGCGTTGCCGCTATACCCTGACGCTGCGTGCAACCGGCGACTGAGACCCGCGCAGGCAAATCACCTACGCCGCGCTGCGACGCAGCGCCCCCACCGCCGCCACCAGCATATCGATGCCTTGCGCATGCCAACGCTGCACCGCCTTATGGTCCGCACCCATCACCCCGCCCAGGCGCCGCCAGGAAAACAGGTGCCGCTCCGTCACCGGACTTACCAGGCAGCGCGCCCCCACGATCCGGCGCAGCACGTAACGCTCGCGCGGAATGAGCGCGATCCACCCCAGCGCCTCATCCATGCGCGTGATGCGCGAGGCCGAAGGTATGGGCGGCCGTATCTGCCCGGACCCGGACGCCCCGCCAAACACCTCGCAAGCCTCCTGCACCACATCCAGGTGGCTCACCTTCAGCCGTGTCGAATATCCCGTCCCCGGCAGGGCCAGCAGCGTGGCCCCGGCCTCCTCCAGCCGATACGTCACGTAGGCGGAGTCGATCTCGCGCTCCCGCTCGGGCAGCGCCTCGTCCATCAGGCCCTCTGAAGCGAAGTCGAATACGTTCATTGTTTGTTCCTTAAAGAAAGACAGGGTAGGGATAGGCTTCGCCCTCGAGCACGGTGCCCGCCGTAAGCAGCCCCCAGGTCAACGGGTGCCCGGCCTGACGCGCCGGCCGGTCGCGCGCCTCCTCCGTGACGGCCGGCAGCCGCAGCCGCAGCCGCCGCGCGCCGATCTTGCGACCGCGCTCCAGCACGGTGTTGCGGCCGAGCCCCATCGCCTCCGCTATCGCGTCCCACGTCACGCCGGCTTCCCGGAGCCCGCGAAGCCGCTCATCCAGCTCCTGCGTCCAATGCACATGTGCCCGCAAGCCACATCCTCCCGCTCACTAACAGTGACGTTAGAAGGACTGACACGGCATTGTCAACAGCGTCACCTGGATTTGTTAGCATCTCTGGCGTATTCTGCTGGACATGCAGGAAGAAACACACAGCGTAGGCGGCCGTATCCGCGCTTTGCGGCGTGCCCGCGGCCTCACGCAGGATGATCTCGCCGCAGCCTGCGGCGTGAGCAGGAGTGCGGTCGCCCAGTGGGAGACGGACCGCGCCGGTCAGCTCCGCGGCAACATCACCCGCATCGCCGAGGCGTTGGATGCCTCGATCGAGCATCTCCTTCAGGGTGCGAACCCGACCGAACCCGCCACCGGAGACGAGCTGGCGATGCTGCGCCTCTACCGCTCCTGCGACCCCGAAGACCGTGCCTTCCTGCTACGCACCGCCCACAAGCTCGCCCGGCACGCCTAAAGATCGCTCATCGGCCGTCGTCGGCCATGCTGCGCGCAAGCCGGGCCGCCCCAAGGCCGCGCGCCAGCGTGCACCGCGCTGCCACTAATATAGAAGCGACTGCCGCCGTACACGCCGCCAGGTCGTCGTTGACCAGCAGGTGGTCGAACTCTTCCCAGTGCGATATCTCGTTCCGGGCCGCCTGCATCCGCCGCGCCACCTCCGCCGTCCCATCGCTTCCGCGCCCGCGCAGCCGCGTCTCCAGCGTAGCCAGCGACGGCGGCAGGATGAACACTCCCACCACGTCGCCCGGCAGCGCCGCCCGCAACTGCCGCCAGCCCTGCCAATCAATGTCCAGCACCACGTCGCGCCCAGCCGCGAGGCACGCCTCGACCGGCGCGCGCGGCGTGCCATAACCGCGGCCGAACACCAGCGCATGCTCCAGCAACGCGCCCTCCGCCGCCATCGCCAGGAACCGGGCCATGTCGATGAAGACGTAATCCTTGCCGTCCACCTCGCTGGCGCGCGGCGCGCGTGTCGTAACACTGATGGACGCGGTAACGCCCGTATCCGCAGCCAGGAGGCCCCGCACGATCGAGCTCTTTCCGGCGCCGGATGGCGCCGAAACAACCAGGCAGAGTCCACGACGCGAGCCAGTCAAGGCTTTTCTCGTCTCGTTTCGCTGAAAAAAGCAGCTCGGCAATTTTTCTTCCGCCAAGTTACCCGCAAGACACACCTCAATCCAAGCTCTCGCCTTATTCTTCGCTTAACACAACCTGTGCGTGAATCGTGCAACGCGGATCAATCTCTATTCCGAACAGGCCGAAAAAACATGCGCCAACAGGTATTTCGTTGTTGTTGTTCCGCCAGTCGTTTGATAGACGTGTCGTGAGGTGAGCGGGTAGCTTGCAGCGCAGCATCTTCGGGCACTGACTTTCAGGGTGGGGTAGACTTCTCTATGGCAACGACAGTTTCAATACCGGGCGGATCCGGCAACCCTCCCCTGGTCTTCAAGGTCACCGGCACCAGCACGACTAACTATGCTGTTGCGTTTCAGAACGCTGTCGGCGGGGATACCCCGACGCTCCTGTCCAAGGGTACCGGTGCAGAGAGCTCCACTCCTGGCGCCCTGAACGAGATCCTCACGGACTTCCGTGGCACGGGCAGCCAGGGCACCGCCTACAACCTGACGACCGGCGGTCAATACACGGTAGCTGACGTAGGCACGAACGCCACGGTAAACGGCTCCGCTACGGGAATGGACACCGTTCTGGGAAGCGGTGCCGTAACCTACAACGCGATGGGCAACGACAACCAGGTCACCTTCATCGACGGTGCCAACAACTATAATGGCGGCACCGCAACGGGCGACACCATCACCGGCGGTTCCGGGGCCGACGTCATCAGCACCGGCACTGGATTCAGCACGGTCTTCAGCGGCGCAGGCAGCACCTCCATCACCCTGAACGACACGGTCGGGTCTGCCAGCTCGCCTGGCGGTCTCGTTTATCTCGGTGATGGGTTCTCTACTGTTGATGCAGCCGGTCTCAACGATGTCGTGGTCGCGGCGACCAACGGTCAGGAGATATTCGGTGGCACAGACACCGCTAGCACGCTGACCATCGCCATCGAAGACAACGCCACCTCCTCCGGCCCAGCAGGCGACTACATCACCGCCGGCGCCGGCACGACGAACGTATTCGACTCCGTTGGTGGCAACACGATATTCGGTGGCACAGACACCGGCAGCACCCTGACCTTCGTCGGCGGTCCGGCTGCGGCAGGCTCTGGCGTTACCGCAGACAGCATCTACGGTGGCGCCGGCCCCAGCTACCTGTTCGGTGCGTCCGGTGACAGCCTTACCTTCGCCGGGGACACCTCCGGCAGCGTCGCCACCTTCGTCGCAGGAGTAGGCAACGAGACGCTGAACGCCGCGGATGCCGATGGCCGCGTGAACTTCTTCGGCTCCACGGACACAACGTCCTCCGAGACGTTCAACGGCAGCACAACCGGCTATAACTACTTCCAGACCGGTGGCACCGCCTCCACAGTGTCGGGCACCACCGCCACCACCGGCGGCAGCGAGTCTCTATACGGTGGCAACGGCACCAACGTCTTCGGTATCGCCGATGGCGGCGCCAACTCTCACATCACCATATACGACTTCGCGGCCGGCAATGACTCGGTGACCTTCCTGGGCGAAACCAGCGCACAGGTCACAGCCGATCTCAACGCCGCAACCGTCACGTCCGCTGGCCTCACCGTCACGCTCTCCGACAACACCACTGTCACCTTCAGCGGCCTTACCAATGTCAGCCAGCTACACACACCTGGCAGCGGCAGCACCTAACGCTCTCTGAAATCACCGAGAAAGGGGCTAGTCTTCGGACTAGCCCCTTTTTTTGTATGCTCTCTCTCAAACCGCAGGCGGAGCTGAAAGGCGCGCTGTCCAACTCGTCCAGCGCACCTCCGAACTCCAGCCACACAAGCTGAAGGTCGTCTCCCATAGCTGCGTCGCTTGCATAACGCCGAAACGACGTCAGAACAGCTTCATCCTCAAGACAACGCTCTCGCCGCTCTGCCGAGCCGATCCAGCCCCTGCCACCTCGCCGTGACCCTAAGAAAGCAAACGGTCCTTTTTTAAACAAAGGGCCAAAAACCTTTGCTCCCGACGCCTGCATCAGCATCCGGGTGCTTCCAGCAGAACCAAGCCGGCAGAACCAACGAACGAACGGTGGCATCAAGTTTCGGAGCGAACACCCCGACCGGCACGAAGGCTACCTTCGACGCGCGATCGTCGTTCGGCCGTTCGGCCTGTTCAAGGCCAAGCCGCCTTCGGCGGTCGCTGCGCGAGCCTTGAGCAGGCCAATCGGCCGAACGAAGGGCTAACATCGAAGAAAGCCAATAAATGCAGCCACTTAAACCAACGCTTTGAGCGGTGAAGGCGTTCGCTCCAAACGTGTAACAGGAAGGCCGTGCTTCCTATCAACTCACCAACCCGGGACCGATACCAGACTGCAGACACCGCGGCACTACCGCCCCAAGGCCCGATATCGCGCCACATTCAACAAATGCGCATCAAGCGACCGCGCAAAGACATGCCCCCCCGAACCGTCGGCCACAAAATACAAGGCGTCCGTCACCGCGGGATGTGCCGCCGCCAGTAAGGCCAGCGCGCCAGGATCGCAGATCGCACCTTCGGGCAAACCCGCCTGCACGTATGTGTTGTAAGGCGTCGCCCACCCCAGCTCGTCGTGCCGCAACCCGTGGCCCAGATTGTCCGCCCCGCCACCTACCCCGTAGGCCACGCTTGGATCCGCCTGCAACCGCATCCCCGCACGCAACCGGTTCAGAAACACTGCCGCGACCATGGCTCGCTCACCAGGCAGATGCGTCTCCCGCTCCACCAGGCTCGCCAGAACAACCAGCTCATGTGACGAACGCAGCCCCAGGCCGCCCGCCCGCTCCCGCCAGGCGCGGGCGACAGCCACCTCCATGGCCAGCTCTCCGCGTGCCAGCACCGCGCCGGCGCTGTCACCAAGCTGATAGGCGTAGCTCTCCGGCAGGAAACCCCCTTCCGCCGGCACCGCGATCTCGCCGACAAGCCCGTGCGCCTCTGCCAGCACAAGCGCCACCCGCGCTGAAGTCACTCCTTCCGGCACGGTCAACAGATGCTGCACCGGCCGCCCGTGCCGTAGGATCAGCAGCACGTGCTCTATGCTGGCGCCGGCGGGAAACGAGAGCTCGGCCGCATGCACCGGCCCCAGCCCACGGGTCGCGGCCTCGAACGCCCGCAACGCCCAGCCATGCTCAATCACCCCGCTCCGGCGCAAGACTGCCGCCACGCCGGCAAACGGCCCGCGCGGAACAACAACATCCTTCGCATGCGTTAGCGGGCCTGCACGCCGATAGACGTGCAACACGCCGTAGGCGCCAACCGCGCACAGCACCGCCAGCGCCGTGCCGGCAAGCAGAAGCTTACGCAAGGAAGGCAAGCAGTCCTTTTTTGAAAAGGACCAAAAAACCTCCGCTACCGTCGCCCCCGTCGGCGCCCGGGTGCCTCATGACAAACCGAAGCATCCGAGAGGCGCCAGGAGCAAAAGTTTTTTGCTTCTTTTTTTCAAAAAAGAAGGCCTTTCT
>CAXTCL010000028.1:0-24400 GCA_964242035.1 uncultured Acetobacteraceae bacterium
GGGACAAAAGTTTTTTGCTTCTTTTTTGCAAAAAAGAAGGCCTTTCTTCCTTACGCCGCCAGCCGCAGAAGACGCATCCAGCCAGCCCGCTGTTGCGCCGGCCGCAGGGAATCCAGCAGGTCCCTCACCGTGGCAAACGCGCGCGGGCGGCCGTGCGGAGTCTGCGCAAACACCCCCGCCTGCGTCCGCCACACCGTAAGCGTGCGGCGCTGCCGGTTAGGCGGCGCTATGATCAGCAGCTCCTCGAACTCGGCGCCGTCCAGCACCTGGTCCGTGGTGACGCTGAGGCGGAGGTTCCGCCGTTCCGCCCAGCTCCGGACCAGGAGCAAATCCTCGATGGAGAACGCGACGGCGTAGGGCGCGGTGGTGTTCAACTGGTGGGACAAGGACATGGCGGCGTTCCGGTAAAGCGAGGTCTGGAGCAGCGGCGGCCTCGTTGGTTCCAACGAGCCGCTAAGCGCAACGATCCCACGTAATGGTGAAAATCCGCTTAACCGTTTCGAGTCGTCAACCGCTTTCCGCACTGGCCGCCTTCACGTTCCCGCGCCCCTTGCCCCGCCTCCCCCGTCCGCGTCATATGCCTGGAAAGAAACGGACCTTGGGAGGTACAAAATGGCACGAATCGCCCTTGTCACAGGCGGGACCCGCGGCATCGGGGCTACGATCAGCCAGACGCTGAAGGCGGCCGGCCGGCACGTCGTGGCCAGCTATGCCGGCAACGATACGGCGGCCGAGGCCTTCCACGCGGAGACGGGCATCGTCGCCCTGAAGTTCGATGCCGGCGATTTCGAAGCCTGCAAGGCCGCCGTGGAGAAGATCCACGCCGAACACGGCCCGATCGAGATACTCGTCAACAACGCCGGCATCACGCGTGACGGGGTCATGGCCAAGATGACGCGCGACATGTGGGACGCGGTGATCGACACCAACCTCGGCTCCTGCTTCAACCTTTGCAAACTGACGTTCGATGCCATGCGCGCGGCGAAGTTCGGCCGCATCGTCAACGTGGGCTCCATCAACGGCCAAGCCGGCCAGTACGGGCAGGTCAACTACGCGGCCGCGAAGTCAGGCATACACGGCTTCACCAAGGCGCTGGCACAGGAAGGCGCGCGATTCGGCATAACGGTGAACGCCATCGCACCCGGCTACGTCGATACGGACATGGTCCGCGCGGTGCCGGAAGACGTGCTGCAGAAGATCATCGGCCGCATACCGATGGGGCGGCTTGGGCGCGCGGACGACATTGCACGTGGGGTGGCGTTCCTGACGGCGGACGATGCGGACTTCGTGACGGGGGCTACGCTTTCGATTAATGGCGGGCAGCATATGTATTGAAGGCAAGCAGGCCTTCTTTTTTGAAAAAAAGAAGCAAAAAACTTTTGTCTCCGCGCATTTGCCGAGGCGCGTTCGTATCCTGTGGCACCGGGACGCTGCAAATGCGCGGGAGTAAAAGTTTTTTGGTCCTTTTTTTCAAAAAAGGACTGCTTGCTTTCTTATGCGCACCATTCAGGGCGTACGAACGAAACCGTGCAGCCCCTTAGCGTCCATATAACACCCGGTGATCTGCTCGGCCTCGTTCATGCCTTCGATGTAGGTCGAAGTGGCGGCGGCAACCGGAACGTCGAAAGTCGTGTAAGCGCCGTGGCGCAGGAAGAAGCCGTGGCCGACGGCGCTGCCGCCAGGCGAGAGGTCTCCCACGAAGTAGGTGCCGCTCACCGTTCCCGCCTCGTCCACGCCGGCCGGAGACGTCAGGGTCGCGCCGGGGTAGTCCACGGGCGTGAAAGCGCCGGCACTGAACAGCCAGCCTGTGGAGCCCGCAGTAAAAGTGAGGCCCACCACTTTGTCCGCATGCGCATCCATGCCGCGCGGGGTCGTGAACCCGCTGCCGTCGTCGAGTTTCGTGATTGTCCCGCCTGGCGCACGCAGGAAGCCGACCGTGTACACCGTGGAGAAACCGCCGCCCAGCTGCGTGGTGGTGGTGGACTCCCCGAGCAGAACGCCGCGATCGGTGATGCCGAGCAGCGCGCTTACCGGCAGCGTGCCGGCAGCGGGCGCCGAGACGAAACCGTGGTGGAAGACGAACGGCACCGTGGCGGGCGCGAGCAGGTTGTTGCTGAAGGCGTTGCCGGTGATGAAGCGGTCCTTGTTCACGCCGGTGAAGGTGACCGTGCCGGCAAGCAGGCTCGTGTGCGGGAAGGCGAACTGGCCGGCGGCGTAGAGGAACGGCGTGACGCTCTGTGCCGCCCCGGCGCGTTCGGTGCCGATGGCCAGCGGCACCGAGGTATTGCCCGCCACCAGGCCGTTGCTGGCGATGGCGCCGCCGCATGTGCCGTAGGCATGCGGCACGTCAAAGGATTGGAACGTGGCAGCCTGGGCCAGGCAGGGCACGAGGCAGGCCGGCAGCAGCAGGACGTAGCGCATGGTCAGCCGCCTCCCTGCGGCACGCCTCCCCTACCGCAGCCTAAGTCGTAAGTCTATCGAAACGTTTTCCTGTCGCGCGCATCAGCACTCGGCGACAGCGGACCAAAAGCTTTTTGCTTCTTTTTCTCGAAAAAGAAGGCCTTGCTTACCTCCCCTTAGGCCCGCCCATAAGTATCCTCAATACGCACGATGTCGTCCTCGCCCAAATAAGCCCCAGACTGCACCTCGATCAGTTCCAACGCGATACGCCCAGGGTTCTCCAGCCGGTGCACGCAGCCAAGCGGCAGGTAGATGCTCTCGTTCTCCCGCACCATCACCTGGTCCGCGTCGCGCACCACCAGCGCCGTGCCCGCCACCACAACCCAGTGCTCCGCGCGATGGAAATGTTTCTGCAACGACAGCTTCTCCCCCGGCTTGACCACGATGCGCTTCACCTGGAAGCGCTCGCCGTTGATCAGGCTCTCGTAGAACCCCCAGGGCCGGTAAGCCCGGCTATGCGAGGCCGCCTCGTGCCGTCCCGCCGCGCGCAGCCGTTCGACGATCTTCTTCACGTCCTGCGCGCGGTCACGGTGCATCACCAGCACCGCGTCCTCGGTCGTCACCACAACGGTGTCGTCCAGGCCCACCACGGCGGTCAGCATGCCGTCGCTGCGCGCGTAGCAGCGGCGCGTGTTCTCCAGCAGCACGTCGCCCAGGCTCACGTTGCCGGCCGCGTCCTTGGCACCCAGCTCCCACAGCGCGTTCCAGCTTCCCACGTCGCACCAGCCGAGGTCGGCCGGCACCACGGCGGCGTGGCGCGTGCGCTCGGCCACCGCGTAGTCCAGGCTGATGTTCTCGCAGGCGGCAAACGCGGTGCGCTCAAGCCTGGCAAAATCCAGGTCGGTCAGCCGGGCGGCCACGGATGCGCGCACGGCGGACATCACCAGCGGGGCGAACGCATCCATCTCGGCGATCAGCGTGGCCGCGGTGAAGACGAACATTCCGCTGTTCCATAAATGCTTGCCGTCAGCCGACAGGCGTGCCGCGTCGGCCGCATTCGGCTTCTCCACGAACTGCGCCACCGCGTGCACGCCAGGCGCGCCCTCCAGTTCTGGCCCCACCTCGATGTAGCCGTATCCCGTCTCGGCCGAATTCGGCTTCATCCCAAACGTCACGAACCGTCCGGCGCGCGCAGCGACCACGGCACGGCCTAGCGCCTCTTCCAGCGCGTCCGTCTTGGTGATCGAGGAGTCCGCGGCCATCATCCACAGCACCGCGTCCGGCTCCGTCTCTGCCACGAGCAGAGCGGCGGCCGCGATCGCCGGCGCCGAGTTGCGGCCCACAGGCTCCAGCAGGATGCGCGCGCCGGTGATGCCGGCGTCACGCAACTGTTCGGCGATCAGGAAGCGGTGCTCCTCGTTGCACACCACCACGGGCGGCGCGAAGCCGGCGCCGGCGGCCCGCAAAGCGGTCTCCTGTATCATCGAACGCTCGGAGATCAGCGGCCAGAGCTGTTTGGGGAAACTCTCGCGTGAGACCGGCCACAGCCGCGTGCCGGACCCGCCGGACAAGATGATGGGCGTGATCAGCACGGCCGACGCCGGCGCCTGTGTCGTCCCCTCGATCCCCACCTGCTGATCCACTGCCTGAACCCCCTCAACGTGCTTGCCAGTCCGGCCCGCTCTGTCGCAAGCTAGCCCATTGTGCACCGCAGGAGCCAGTGATGGGCCACATAAACGACATCGGCTCGGCCATCGGCCGCCTGGCGCGCGAGGCCGAACCGAACCTGGTCGAGATAAGGCGGGACCTGCACGCCCATCCGGAGCTCGCCTTCGAGGAGCACCGCACCGCCAGCCTGATCGCCCGCGAGCTGACGCGCCTCGGCATCGACCACCAGACAGGCGTGGGCCAGACAGGCGTGGTAGGCACCATACAAGGCGGCCGCCCGGGCCCCACGCTGGTCATACGCGCGGACATGGACGCGCTGCCGATACACGAGCAGACCGGCCTCGCCTACGCCAGCCGCACCGCCGGAAAGATGCACGCCTGCGGCCATGACATGCACAGCTCCACCCTGCTCGGCGTGGCGGGCATCCTGGCACAACTGGCGCCGGACATGGCAGGCACCGTCCGCCTCCTGTTCCAGCCAGCCGAGGAGATCCTGGGCGGCGCCGCCGCCATGATACAGGACGGCGTGCTGGACGGCGTGGACATGGCGCTCGGCTTCCACAACCACCCGGAACTCCCCGTCGGCCGGTTCGCAGCCGTGCGCGGCGCCACCTATGCCGCCTGTGACCGCTTCCGCATCACCGTGCGCGGCACCTCCGGCCACGCCGCCTACCCGCACACCGCGGTCGATCCCATCGTCGCCGCCTGCCACCTGGTGGCCAACCTGCAGACCATCGTCTCGCGCGAGATCAACCCGCTCGACCCCTGCGTGGTTACCGTCGGCGCCATACACGCCGGCACGGTGCACAACATCATCCCCGATGCCTGCGAGCTGCTGGGCACCATACGCACGTTGAACCTCGCCGTGCGCGGCCAGGCGGAGGCTGCCCTGCGCCGTATCTGCACCGGGCTGGACGCCACGTTCCGCACGCAGACGGCGCTGGACTGGAACCCGGGCGTGCCGCCCACCCTGAACGCGGACCGGGTGCTGGACGGCACGGTCGCCGCGGTGCAGCACCAATTGGGCGAGGTGTTCGACGCCGCCGAGCCGAGCATGGGGGCGGAGGATTTCGCCATGATCGCCGCGCTTGTGCCCAGCTTCGTGCTTCGGGTCGGGTCTGGGGCGGCGGGGCGCGACGATCACCTGCATAACTCGTCGTATCAGCCGGATGAGGCGTGCATCGGGCTGGGGGCGCAGGCGCTGGCCCGGGCGGCGGTCGAGTTGCTGGCGGGGTGAGGAAGGCCTTCTTTTTTGAAAAAAAGAAGCAAAAAACTTTTACTTCCCCGCCTGCATCAAGGCCCGCGCCGATCCTGCCAGTACGCGCAGTGGCAGGACCAGGATAGGCCGCCATGCAGGCGACGGGAGCAAAAGTTTTTTGCTTCTTTTTTCAAAAAAGAAGGCCTTCCTTCCTTCCTTCCTTCCTTACAGGTACGTCTCCGTAGATCCCCGCCGGAACGGATTGGACAACCGCCCCGCCACCCGATGCGCAAACGAGAACCGGCTGACCACGTAACGCGGCTTGATCACCCCGCCGAACCCGGTGAAAAACAGCGCGCTGCCGGACGTCACCACGCCCTCGAAATCGAAAATCACGCCGCGGGCCGCCACGTCCTGCATCGCCTGCCACAGCAGCAGGCTGACCGCGCCGTTCCCTGAGTCAGGCCGTCGCGTGGAGAGAAGATAGTACGCGGCCTCGGCATCCCAGACGTAGAAGATGGCAGCCGCGATCTGGCCGGCGGCGTTTTCGGCCGCGATGATGCGCCCCTGCCCGCGCGATATCGCCGCCTGGCAGACGCGCTCCAGCAGCGCCGGGCTGTAGCGGCTGGCGGTGCCGCCACGCGCCAGGTTGTCGTTGTACACGGCGCCGAATGCCGAGGCATCCAGTTCGCAGACGCTGTGCTGCTCCTCGGCGCGCCGTATCACATTGCGGGCCTTGTCGCGCATGTTGCCCCAGAGCACGTCCGGCTTGCCTGGCGCCACTTCGAAGGTGAACTGCACGCCTATGTCGAAGCCAAGCTCCTGATAGACGAGCGTGTCGGCGGTGCCGCGATGCATCACCTGCCAGAACCCGCCGGTGCGCGGTATCTGGGCCAGGAGCTCGCGGGTGATCTGGGCACGGCGCAGCACCCTGTTGCAGGCGGCACCGCGGCCTTCCTCGATCGCGGGCCCGAGGAAGTGGGTGAGCTGCGGCATGCCGCAGAGCTTCTGGCCCGCCAGGATGGTGGAGAGCACGTAGGGAAACCAGCCGACCCGCCGCCCACCCTGGGTCACCACCGCCTCGGCATAGTCGCCACCGGTCGCCGCGTTCAACCACCATGGCTGGTGGAACACGGTGGGCGCGAGCGGGTCATGGATCGGCCCAGGCGACGACGCTGCGATCGACTTCACGCCTGGTCGCAGCGCCATACCCTGGCCCGGCATTATATCCACACCACTTACCCCGCCCTCGCGAAGGGCTTTACGCGGACAGTAAGGTAGTCGTTCCGGGGGGCGTGTTACAAGCTCAGGGACCGTGGCTTCCGGGCATCGAACCCGCATTCGTTGTAACGGAGAGCATCAGCTTTGGTGAAAAGGCAAGTCAAAGGAAGCAAGCAGTCCTTTTTTGAAAAAAAGGACCAAAAAACTTTTGCTCCCCCGCATTTGCAGCAGTCGGCTCTGTCTTGGCAAAACGAGACCGCTCAGCAGCGGAGGGACAAAAGTTTTTTGCTTCTTTTTTTCAAAAAAGAAGGCCTTTCTTTTCTTACCTAAGCCGCCGCAGCCTCCGCCACCTGTCCTTTGGCCTTGGGCAGCACGTCACGCTCGAAGGATTTCAGCGCCGCGCCGATCGCCTGGTGCATGTCCAGATACCGGTAAGTGCCAAGACGCCCACCGAACACCACGTTCGGCTCGCGGGCGGCGAGGGCGGCATACTGGTCGTAGAGGTCCTTGTCCGCAGGCGTGTTGATCGGGTAGTACGGCTCGTCCTCGCGCGCGGCGAAGCGGGAATACTCGCGCATGATCAGCGTGCGCTCCGGCGTGTAGCGGCGCTCCGGATGCAAATGGCGAAACTCGTGTATGCGGGTGAACCTGACGTTGGCGTCAGGGTAGTTCACTACACTGGCGCCCTGGTAGTCTTCCATCTCCGGCCGCTCGATCTCGAAATCCAGGGTACGCCAGCCGAGCGTCCCCAACTTGTAGTTGAAATACCGGTCGATCGGGCCGGTGTAGATGAGCTGCGCGTCCGGCCGAAGCGTGTCGCGCACGTCGAAGAAATCGCAGTTGCAAACGACCTTTATGCGCTTGTCAGCAAACACGCGCTCAAAAATCGCGTGGTAGCCGTCAAGCGGCAGGCCCTCGTAGATGTCGTTGAAATAGAAGTCGTTGTAGCTGGCGCGCACCGGCAGCCGGCTGATCGTCTCCGCCGGCAGCAGCTTGGGGTCGGTCTCCCACTGCTTGGCGGTGTAGTGGCGGATGAACGCGTCGTACAGCTCGCGGCCGATCAGCGAGACCGCCTTTTCCTCGAAGTTCGCGGGGTTGGTGAAGCCCTCGCGGGCGGCGCGCTCGGCGATGAAGGCCGCGGCCTCGGAAGGCTTCAGGTCTACGCCGAAGAAATTGTTCAGCGTCATCAGGTTGATCGGCATGGTGTACATGCGCCCGGCATGGCGCGTGAGCACGCGGTGCCGGTAGTTGTTGAAGGCGGTGAACCGGTTGATCCAGGCCCAGACGTCCGCCTGGGAGGTGTGGAACAGATGTGTGCCGTAGCGGTGATACTCGATGCCGGTCTCGGGATCCTGCTCGGAAAACGAGTTCCCGCCGAAATGGTCCCGCTTCTCCAGGACAAGCACGGGCTCGCCCAACACGTTGGCAATGCGTTCGGCCATCACTGCGCCGAAGAAGCCGCTGCCGGCGATGACGTAGCGGTAGTCCTGGGCGGAGATCATTGTGCTGGTCCTGTAAGTAAGAAAGCAGTTCTTTTTTGAAAAAAAAGAACCAAAAAACTTTTATTCCCCACGCCCTTTCAGCAGGCGGGTCAGTCCTAGTGCACCACGGCTGTTTCTACAGCGTGGGAGCAAAAGTTTTTTGCTTCTTTTTTTCAAAAAAGAAGGCCTTGCTTGCCTGAAGGTTCCGCCGCGCCTTGCCGGCAAAACTCTGGGCCAGCACACGAACGTATCGCGCAGGCGGCAGCCGCCGGAGCTTTTGGTGGAACTGGCTTGCCGGGTTCAGGTAGCCCGCCAAGCCGATGTGATATTTGTGCAGGCTGGCGATGAAGCGTGGCTCGTCCAGCACGGGATGCACGAAATCCTCGCGCGCCAGGTCCGGCGCGTCGGCTTCCAGATAGGGCGGCCAATGGTCGTACGCGCCCGTCGTGCCGAAATCGCTCAGCTCGCGTATGGTGAAGCCGGCGCCAGCAAGCTCGGTCGGGATGAAGCCCTCGCAGAACGGCCAGGCGGCCAGCTTGCCGTCCCGCCAGGCCGCCGATTGGGCAAGCCGTGCCTCCCAGAGGTGGCGCAGCGCCGGGCCGGAAAACACGCACAGGCAGATGAGCTGGTTGCGTATCGCGGCCTTCGCATACGCCGCCGCCATGGTAGCGCGCCAGAACCAGCGCTCGCCGATGTCGCCCTTGGTGAGCCCGACGAAATCCACCTGTCCGGCCTGTAGTTCGGCCACGAGCCCGGCGATCGGCTGGTTGATGATCACGTCGTATTCGAGCTGGACGTAGTAGTCGTAATCCGGATGCAGTTCCTGGAAGCGGTAGAGCGGGTAGTCGCCGTTGAACCACAGCAGGTTGCCTTCGCCGGCGCGGGCGAACCCCATGCCGAGCAGGCCGTCCGCGGTTACGCGCACCACGCTCGGGTGCGCGATGCCCGGGACGGGCCCATTCGTCTCGTCCACCAGCACGAACACGTCCGTGCCCTCGGCCACCGCGAGCAGGCGGTCAAACTGCCGCTGGGCAAAGCTGTCCCAGAAATGCGTCCGGAAGATCACGGCGGTGCGGGGTGGGGTTGCCGTCATGCCAGTTCCCGCGCGCGGCTTTCCAACGAGACAGGCGCCGGCGCCTCGGCCGCGCAAGCATCGCGGTATATCGCCAAGGTACGCCATGCGATCTCGTCCCATCCGGGCAACGACTGCACGAGCGCGCACGCGGCGGCGGCGTAGGAGGCAGTCAGCGCACGGTCCTGTATCGCGGCCTGCATCGCCTGGGTAAGCGCCGGCACGTCGCCTGGCGGCAGGAGCCGGCCTTGGACGCCGTCGGAGATCGTCTCGGCAAAGCTGCCGAGCCTGGAGGCGAACACCGGCCGGCCGTTTGCCAGCGCCAGCGACAACACGCCGCTTGCCTCGATCTCGCGGTAGGGAAACACCGCGATGGTGCCGGGCGCGAAGATCGCCGGGATCTCCGCATCGTCCACGAAACGCGCCTCCAGGCTTACCCTGTCCAGCACGCCGCGCGCCTCTGCCTGACGCAGCAGCGCACCGGTGTCCATGTACGCCTGCCCCACGATGCGCAGTCGCGCCTGATCGCGCAGCGCCGCCGGTAGCGCGGCGAACGCGTCGATCAGCAGGTCGGCCCCCTTGTAGGGCTTGATCTTGCCGAACAGCACGAAGGTGAGCTCGCCCTGCATCGCATCGGCGGCGGCATCCGCCTGCTGCGTCGCCAGCGGGCCGTGCGGCAGTTGCGTGATCCGGGCGGACGGCAATCCCAATGTGGCCAGACGCGCAGCGCCCTGGGCAGTGTGCACGATCAACCGGTCGCAGGCGCGCAGCGAGCGCACGAAGCCCATGCGCTGCAGGCGCGCCGTCGGGCTGCCGTTGAACGGATCGGTGTCGTGCACCGTCAGCACCACGGGCGCCACACGACGGAAGGCGGGCAGCAGCCGAGCATCCAGAACGGGCAGCGGCAGCCACTGGAAGTGGATCACGTCAGGGCGGGTGCGGCGCAGGTGGCGCAGCAGGCGCCGCATGCTGGCGAGGTGATCCACACCCTTCACGGCAAGCCGCATTGCGCGCGGCAGACGCTGTGCCAGGCGCCCGCCCGCCGCGCGGTAGAATGTCGGTTCGATACGCACGGCAGAGACACCGTCCAGCGGCGTCAGCGCACGGCCGTGCAGTTCGACCTGCGCGCCGGCGCGCTGCAGCGCCTGCATCAGCTCGCCATCATAGGGCAGCGTAAACAGCGACGGGTCTACCAGGGCGACACGCATCAGGCCTGAGCCTCCACGGCCTGCAGGCGGGAGGCCGGCGCGCGGGCAGACGCAGGCGGGTTCCAGGTCTGGAACTTCTCGCCTTGCAACGAGCGCAGCACCCCGGCGCCCGTCGCCACAAAAGCGGCCAGCATCTCGCGCAGCTGCCCGACCTTGCCGCCGCGCGAAGCGGCCAGCAGCGCGCCCCCGGCAGCCGCCACGACGACGGCGCCGCCGAACACAGCCCAGCCGCCAGCCACAAGCACTGCCAACAGGGCGCAAATTGCAGATCCGGTGAGCAAATAGATGGTCAGCCAGCGCAGCAGCTTGTGCGACACGTATTTGTAGCGGTCCAGCGCCGGCAGCCGCATCAGCTCGGGCCACAGCGCCCGGTTCACGTTGAACGCCTGGCAGGCGATGCGCACCTTGCGGCGGTATTCCTCGGCGGGCCGGGACACGCTGGCCTCGGTCGCCACCGCATCTGCCACGTGCACGATACGGCTGCCGGCGCACAGCACGGACAGCGAGACGAACATGTCGTCGATCAGCCAGGGCGGCGGCGCGCGGTGCAGCGCACGGCGTATTGCGAAGATCGAGCCATCGGCCCCCATCACCGAACCGGTAACGCTCTCCAGCGACTTGATATGCTCCTCCAGCCGCCAATACAGCGAACCTGTCGCCGCCGTGCTGCTGACGGCCCCCGAATCCGGATCGACATAAACGAGGTGGCCGCAGGCGCAGCCCACGTCCGGGTCGGCAAACGCCGCCACCAGCCGGGTCAGCGCGGTCTCCGCGAATGTCACGTTGGCATCGGTGAAGACCACGATGTCGGCGTCCGTCATCCCGACCAGCGTGTTCATCCCGGCCGTCTTGCCCAGCCGTTCGGGCGAGACGACCAGCCTGATACGGTCCGCATAGGCCTGCAGCACGCCCGCGGTGCCGTCGCTGGCCGCATCCACATAAACAAGGATGTCGAGGCCCGGCTGTATGGCGCGCAGGGCAAGCAGGTTCTCCACGCGCGCGGCGATCACCCGCTCCTCGTTATACGCGCAGACGCAGACCGCCACCTTCGCCGGCGGCACGCCGGCGCGCACCGGCCGCGCGTGCCGGCGCGCGATCACGCCCAGGCTGAGCGGGTAGGTGACGAACGGATGCGCCGCCAGCACCAGCAGCAGCACCGAGCACGCGAGCAGGAGAGGCGCCATCAGCCGCGCGAGATCACGATCGCGGCCAACGGGCTGCGCGACTGGCTGCGCAGACGGGCGCAGGATTCGGACGCCGCCTGCTCACGCAGCAGCGCTTCTTCCAGCACCACCACGGTGACGTCGCTGCTGCGCACCACGCGCGTGGCGTTCGCATGCGAGGCCAACGGGGCGCCCATGACGATGAGGTCATACTCGCCGCGCGCCTCGGCCAGCAGGTTTTCCAGCCCGACGCTGCTGCGCTGCGCGTCCGGCCCGGGGCGCGGCGCGCCCACGAGCGTCTCGAGCCCGGCCACCTTGTCCTGCGCCACGGCATCGCGCCACGCGGCCTCGCCGGTCAGCACCTGTGCCAGGCGTCCGCTTTGCTCACCGAGCAGGCGCGGCATGGCGTTGCTCTCGGCGTCCTGGTCGATCAGCAGAACATGCTGCCCGTCCCGCGCGGCCGCGCGTGCGTAGGCGCAGGCCGCGGACGTGCCGGCCGTGCCTGGCTGGGCGCCGACAAAGCCCACCACGCGCGGTGGCGTGCGGGAGAGCTGACCCGTGCGCGTGCGCGCCAGCCGCATCGCATCGGCTTCGGGCCCGGTGCCGCTGGCGAGCAGCTTGTCCGCCAGGGTGCGGCCGGCGGTGCGCCCGCGGAGCGTGGCCACTACGTGAAGCCCGGCGGCACGCGCAAAGGCGGCCGCATCCGCCGCCCCGCTGCTGCGCCGGGTGAAGGCAAGCGCCGCCATGCAGGCCAGCAGCCCGCCGCCTAGCCCGCCGAAAGCTGCTGCCATCTTGGTATTCGGCGCACTTGGCAGGCCGGGCACGCTGGCCTGGCTCAGCACGCGCACGTCCGGTGTCCGGTCGCCCACAGGCGTGGTTGCCGTCTGCTGCTCTCGCTCGAGCAGCGTGCGGTAGAGGTCCCGTCGCGTCGCCACATCCTGCGCCAGCTGGTCAAGCTGGGCCTGAGTGTTCTGCGCCGTCACGCCCGACTGGCGCGCCGCCGAAAGCTGGCCAAGCACGTCCGCCTCATGCGCGCGCGCTACCTTCAGCTGCGTGGCCAGCGAGGCCACGATACGGTGCGTCTCGCCGCCGATCTCCCGCCGCGTGGCGGACAGGTCGGCCTGCGCGCTCTTCAGCGCCGGATAGTTCGACCCGTAGCGCTGCTCCAAATCGGCCACCTTCTCGGCCGCCTGGGATTCCTGCTCGCGCAGACGGGAGATCGTCTCCGAGCCCAGCACGCTCGCCAGCGCGTCCGACGAACCGCCGGCGGCGAGCGCCTGCGCGCGGTTGTAGTTCGCCTCGATCTGGCTGCGGTCCAGCGTGGCGCGCGAGGCGGCCGTGGCGAGGTCCTCCACCTGTTGCTGCCCCACGCTGCCGGCGCGCAAGGCTACCAGGCCAGACTTGTCGCGCAGGTCGCGCATCTGCTTCTCGATGCGCTCGATGTCGGCGCGCACCTGGTCGATGCGTTGGGAGACCACGGTGTTGGCGCCCAGGTCGGCCGACGTGCGGCGCTGCGCCCGGTTGTCGATGTAGTCGGTGATCAGCGTGTTGACGAAGTTCGCGGCCAGCGCCGGATCATGCGCGGAGAAGCCCAGGCCGATGACCAGGCTGCGATTGTCCTGGCTGATGACCAGATTGTGCTGCACGGCGCCGATCAGCGCATCCTGCGACGCCTGTTCGCCGTTCGGCGCGCGGGCATCGGTGGCGGACCCGGGCAGCAGGTTCTTCAGCCCGTCGCGCAAGCCGCCGAAAAAGGTGGGCGGCCGGAGTGCGGCGTTGAATTCGGGGTCGCGGTCGAGGTGCAGCTTGGTCGTCACCTGCTCGACGAGCTGGCGGGCGGAGAGCGCCTGCACCTCGGTATGCACCATGGGCATCGGGTCGGGCGCGCTGTCCGTGCGCAACGCGCCCTGCAGTTCCGGGATGGCGATCTGGTCGCCTTCCACAGCCACCTGCGCGTTGGCGGTGTAGGATTTCTCCAAAGTGCGCGCGTAGAGGTAGGCGCCGCCTGCGCCGATCACCACGCATGCCACGATTGGCAGGGCCGCGCGCCTGAGCTGGGCGACCACGGGGGCGGCTGCGCGGGCGGTGTCCGGTGCGGCGGGTGGCGACGGGGTAGCGCGATCTACCAGGCTATCCATGGCGTTGTATCCTTGGGTCCCCGGCAAGCAAGAAAGCAGTCCTTTTTTGCAAAAAAGGACCAAAAAACCTTTGGCCGCGCTGTCGCGGGACTGCTTCGACAGACGTGCAATTCCAGAACGCTGCGCGAAGCCGAAACAGCACAGGCGACAAAAGTTTTTTGGTCCTTTTTTTCAAAAAAGGACTGCTTGCTTCCTGCCTCACCGCGCCATGTCCAGCTGATCGATCTCAGCCGGCCCCGCCATGCGCGTCTTCAGAGCCTTACGCGCCGCCAGCAGAAGCACGTGGTAGATCAAAGGACGGTCGCGGAACTGCGCCGGCCCCGTCTCGCCGTCCGGCTGCACCACCACGCCCGCTTCCTGCAAGCGCTGCCAGTGCGGCAGGCTCAGCCGGACGCCGCCGACCAGCACGCCGTCGGCAACCTTGGCGACCGTCATGCGGCCCCACTGGTCCTGTTCGGCGCCGGACAGGCGCAGCAGCATCATGCCGAGACGCGGTTCGGCCCCAAGAGCTGCGTAGGTCGTCAGCACCATCGAGGAGGCCTCGTCGATCAGCCGCTGCACGGCGCCCAGCACGTCCGCGTCGGTCACCTGGGCATCGTCGTCCTCGGCATGGCGCAAAGCCGACTGGGCGATGCGCAGGCCGAGGAGCTGCGCCATGTAGGGCATGCCGCGCGCCACGCCCTGCACCACCCCAGTCGCCTGCGGGTTGAAGGCGATACCGGCCTGGCGCCCGCCCTTGGTCAGCATGTCGGCAATCTCGTCGTCGCGCAGCAGCGGCAAATGCACACCCACGATGTTGCGCTGTATCGAGGGATGCTGGCCGATGATCTGTTCCAGCGTGTCCGACACGCCGACCACCATGAAATACAGCCGCAGGCCACGGTCCGACAGCAGCTTTATCGTGTCGGCGAGGCGCGTGCGGGTCTCGAGGTCGATCACGCGGTCGAACTCATCCACCACGAACACCGCCATGTCGCAGCTCAGCGCCGCCGGGATTGCGGCCACGTCGGCAGGACGTATGGCGCGCGACGGCAGAACCGCCTCGCAGCCCTGGTCATCGCTGTCCTGGTCGCCACCGATGTCGCCCTGGGCCAGAAGCGAGCGCGGCAGGTCACGCACCAGCGCGCGTATCATCGTGTCGAACGTGGTTTCCGCCTCGCAGGCGCAGCGCGCCACGATAGCACCGCGGCGGCGAAGCTGCTCGATGGTGAGGTTGGACAGCGAGGTCTTGCCGCGTCCGCGCTCGGAATACAGCACCACGTGGGCAGTGTCGTCGAGTATGCCGTCCAGGATGCGCTGCAGCTCGGCTTCCCGGCCGACCAGGGTGCGGCGGCCGGCGCGCGGCCTGGTCGGCGTGAACACCTCGTTCGGCGATGCAGCGGCTGACCGCACAGACGTCATGACCGGCGCCGTCCGTTCGCCCGGCGCGGCGGGTGCCGCCCTGGCGGCGCCCCGACGGCGCCACCAGCCGAGGACGGCGGTGAACGGGTTCATCGTGGGACTACCCGGCGCCGCGGCCGGAGACCACCGCGGGGATGGTCCGGGCGATGATCGAGAAATCCTGCCAGATGCTCCAGTTCTTTACGTAGAAGCTGTCGAGCTGCACACGCTGCGCGTAGGTCGTATCGCTACGGCCGCTGACCTGCCAGAGCCCGGTGATGCCAGGACGTGTCTCGTAGTAATACGCGATGTCCTCGGCGTATTTCGGGATCTCCAGGCTGACGATGGGGCGTGGCCCGACCAGGCTCATCTCCAGGCGCAGCACGTTCAGAAGCTGCGGCAACTCGTCTAGGCTGGTCTTGCGCAGCAGGCGGCCGATCCAGGTCACCCGCGGGTCCCGACGCAGCTTCTGGGTGCGCGCCCATTCCTCGGCGGCCTCTGGATCGCGGGCGAACAGCGCCTGCAAGGCGGCTTCACTGTCCGTCACCATGGAGCGGAACTTCAGGCAGCGGAACACCCGCCCGCGTGCGCCGACGCGCGTGTGGGCGTAGAACACTGGCCCGCCATCCAGCCCGACCACCGCAGCGATGACCAGCATCACCGGCGCCAGCACGAACAGCGCGGCGCTGGCGGCGACCACGTCAAACGCCAGCTTGGCCGCCCGGGCGATCGGCTTGCGCAAGTTGTTGCGGTAGCTGAGCATGACGGTTTCCTGGCCCAAATACGTGTGGCGCGCGCCCACCATCGGCAGCCCGTCCAGCTTCGGCAGCAGGGCATAGGGCACGCGCTCGCGCACCAGGTTGGCGATCAGCGACGCCGGCAGGCGGCCTTCGGTGTCGTGCGCCAGCACGAGCAACTGCGCGTCGTGATGCGCCAGCAACTGGCTCCACACGCCCTCTGGGGCAGTGCCGCCGCTGCGCAAGGCGGAGGCGCTGGCATGGGCGACCACGTCGTAGCCCAGGCCACGCTCTGCCCGTAGCGCGGTCTCCACCTGGGCACTCCACGCGCCCTCGCCCACCACCACCACGTTCATACGCCACAGCCCGGCGGTGGAGAGCACCGCGCGAGCCACCCGGCGCAGCAGCAGTACAGCCACGGGAAACGCCAGGGCGGCCGCCATCACCGGGACACGCGGGATGCCGAGCGCCAGGAGAACGGCCGCCGTTGCGGTAAGCATCACGGCAAACCCAGTGCCACGCACCACGTCCCGGCACTCCGCCCAGAACGGCACGCGGTGCTCGTAATGCTCGTGCGAGCTGAAATAGCCGATTATCCCGGCAAGGGCTGCGGCGCCGAGAGCCAGGTCCTGTGCCGTGGTGCCGCTGCCGCCACGCACGCCGGGTATGAGGCAGGCCAGGTAGGCCGCGGCCACGGACAGCGCGAACGCCAGCAGGTCGGCGCCAAGTAGCGATGCGCCACAGATCGCCAGCCGCCTGCTCGCCCAGGTCGTCGACTGACGCTGCCCGGAACCTGAAGCGGCCCCGAACGCCTGGTCAAAATGAAAAGGATACAGGCGCTGGATGCGCTGGACGACTGCCATCGGCCGACTCCGGTAATCTCTACTAAGACTGCTTGGCCGGGATCTTGCCCGCCGACGGTCCACCCTCTTCAGGGCTTCGATACGTCATAGCGGGCGTTCACCCAATAAGTTTCCAAACCATTTGTGCAGTGCAGCAGTCACATTTTATTCAACAATGTGCAAGCATCTTCCGAACGGCCCGTATGTGTTAGGGTAGTCTCACGCCAACGCGATCAACCCGGGCGGAAAGGCTGACATTTCATGCGTATCGCGGTCGGGTTTGCAACCAGCGGACGTAGCGAGGTCCTCTCTCACGCAGTAGAGTGCGCATTGGCGCAAAGTCTTTCGCTCAATAAAGTCATCATTTGTTACACGAAACCGTCTGACGTCATCGGCCTGTCAGCAAACGATGCCGTGACCCTACTCCAGGGCGCACCTGGCCTGCCGAAACAGCGTAATGTCATCCTGGACGCCGCAGAAGATTGTGACGTCATCGTGTTTTTCGACGACGATTTCCTGGCGGCCCCACGCTACCTCGAAGCGGTGCGTGACGCATTTGCCACGGATCCGCAGATCGTCGCCGCAACCGGCCTGCCGATCGCCGACGACGCGAAAGGGCCGGGCCTGTCCGTGGCGCAGGGCATGGCGCTGATTGCCGGCGACCGCGCGGCGCCGACTGGCCAGCTCGAGCCGGCGCCGCACGCCTATGGCTGCAACATGGCTATCAGGCTGTCCGTCGTGCGCACCCACGCGCTGCGCTTCGACGAGCGGCTGCCCCTCTATGCCTGGTCGGAGGACGTCGATTTCGCGCACCGCATCAAACGCTACGGCCACATCGTCAAAATGCACGGCGCGCGCGGCGTGCATCTGGGCGCCAAATCGGGACGGGCGTCGGGGCGTCGGCTGGGCTACTCGCAGGTGGCCAACCCGATCTACCTGCGCGCCAAAGGCAGCTATTCGTGGCGTCGGGCGCTGGGCAGCGTGGGGCGCAACGTGGCGGCGAACGGGGTGGGGGCGCTGTGGTCCGAACCCTGGATCGACAGGCGTGGGCGGTTGCTTGGCAACGCGCTGGCGTTTGTCGATCTGGTGCGGGGGCGGCTCTCGCCGGAGCGCGTGCTTGATGTTTAGTTGGGCGAAGCAAGAAAGGCCTTCTTTTTTGAAAAGAAGCAAAAAACTTTTGGCCCCCGCTGCTCAACCGCTTCGGTGTCTCCGAAGGCACCCAACTGGTGCAGATGCGGGGAAGGAAAAGTTTTTTGCTTCTTTTTTTCAAAAAAGAGGGCGTTTCTTGCTTCCCGTGCCCGCCTGATGCCACGCGCCAGCATCCTGGTACCGGTGTTCAACAGTGCCTCCACGCTGAGGCGTTGCCTGGCCTCCGCCCGGGCGCAGACGCTCACCGACATAGAGATCCTGGTGACCGACGACGCGAGCACCGACGACAGCGCCGCGGTCGCCGAGGCCGCCGCGCGGACCGACCCGCGCATACGCGTGCTGCGCCAGGCGGACAACGCCGGCAAGCCGCATGCGATGAACGTGATGATGGGCCAGGCGCGCGGCGATTGGGTGGCCGTGCTGGACGCCGACGACGCCTATGCGCCCGACCGCCTGGCGCGCCTCATCGCCGCCGCCGAGCTGCACGGCGTGGACATGGCGGCAGACAACCTGGAATATATCGATGCCGGGGTGCCGGGCGAGGACGGCTTCGGCACCGTGCTGCGCACCGCCTTCGACGCCGGCCGGCCCGACGAGGTCGTGGGCAAGGCAGAGTTCGTGTCCGGCGCCGACAGCTACGCGGATTTCGACTACGGCATACTCAAGCCGGTGATACGCCGCAGCTTCGTGCTGGCACATAACCTCGCCTATCACGAGGCCAGCCGGCTGGCCGAGGATTTCACCTATCTGCTGGAGTATTTCGTGGCTGGCGGCCGCCTGGCCGTCTGCGCGGCGCCGCTGTATCGGTGGACGATGCCGTTCGGCACCGTCTCGCGCCGATGGACGCAGACAGGTGCGGGCGCCTGGCGCTACGACTATCGCGGCGCCATCGCGGCGAACGCCATCTTCATCGCCCGCATGCGGGCAAAAGGCGAGACGGAGGTGGTCGAGATGCTGCTGCGGCGCGACAGGCAGTACCGCGTGATGGTGCACTACATCGCGGCACAGAAGCGTGCGGCGGAAGGCAACCGCGTGGCCGCCCTGCTCACTATCGCGCGCCACCCTTCCGTCTGGCGGCTGCTGGCGCAGCGCGTGACCGGCCGCCTCCGCCGCGCCATGCGCCCGGCCGGCAAGATGGCCTGCATCTGATGGGCTTATCCTGATGGATTTGGGCGTGGCCGGCTCACCGCGCGTGATGGTCGTCACCGCAAGCGACTCCCGTTTCCTGCCGTTCCTGCAAGGCATGCTCGCCTCGATCCAGGCGCGGCTCGCGTGGCCGGCGGTCAGCATCGCGTGTTTCGACATCGGGTTGTCGCCCGCCGACGCGGCCCTGCTGGAAGCCGCCGACATACAGGTGGTCCGCCCGCGCGCCCATCTTGGCGTGGACGCCGCCACCGTGCGGCCGGCCCTGCTCTCCTTTCTCGCGCGCCCGTTCCTGCCCGAGTATTTCCCCAACCATGACGTCTATCTCTGGATCGATTCGGACGTCTGGCTGCAGGACATCACCGTGTTCGACGACTACGTGGCAGGCGCGCTGGCGGACGGCATGGCGATCACCCACGAGCGCGCGCGCGCGTACCGCTTCCAGCCCTGGCTGCTCGGCTGGACAGGCAAGCACTTCCTGCGCGGCTACGGGCCGGTGGACACCGCGCGGCTGCTGCTGCACCGCCACCTCAACGCCGGTTTTTTCGCCATACGCGCAGGTGCGCCACATTGGGCGGCCTGGGCGCAGCGCTACGCCGCCGCCATGGCGCGCACTGGGGACCTGGTGCCGCACGACCAGTTCGCGCTGAACCACGCGATCTACGCCGACCATTTGCCAACGCGTTTCCTGCCGCCGCGATACAACTGGATCTGCGACCGCGGCATCCCGATGTGGAACGATACGGCCGGCGCGTTCTGCGAACCTGTCGCGCCGTTTGCGCCGATCGGCGCTCTGCACCTGGCGGGGCCGGCGAAGGTTTCGCGCTATGCGATCAGGCGCACGGGTGGGGGGGAGTTCGAGACTTGCCTGGTGTGGGGGGCAGGTCCGGACAGTCCTGCCGTGTCACCGCTGGCTGAGAAAGTGTAGGCAAGGAAGCAGTCCTTTTTCAAAAAAGGTCCAAATTTTTGCTCCCTGTCACGCACAAGCGTGCTCTCGCGCGACCGGCGGCTGCCTCAGCACTCCCCGACAGGGACCAAAAGTTTTTTGCTTCTTTTTTTCAAAAAAGAAGGCCTTGCTTACTTCACTTAGCGCCCATCTTCGTCAGCATCGCCCTGGCATTCCGGTTGCCCGGATTGATCGACAAGGACTTACGATAGTTGGCGACGGCATCAGCAACGTCGCCGGAGTCCATGTATGCCTCGCCGAGACTGTCCCAGGTGTTGCCCGATTTCGGATAGGCTTCGGTATTCAGAGCCAGTATGCCGATCGCACCCTTGTAGTTCTTTTCGCGCATCAACCCGTAGCCGAGCGCATTCAGCTCGTCCTCATCGAAATCATACACCGGTTTGGGCACCGCCTTCAGCGCGTGGTACTGCGCCAGCGCCGCGTCCACGCCCTGTGTCCTGATCGTCTCCGCGAGCGCCGCGGAGATGGAAGGCCTGCCGTCGAACGCCGTGCGTATCGCCGGCACGAAAAGCCCCATGCTGGCGGCGGCCACGCCGACGCCCGTGGTCAGCCCGATCGCCACCAGCCCTGCGGCCATTGCCAACCGCGCCGCCCGCCCGCCGCGCCGTTGCGTCCAGAAGTACAGCTCCAGCACCGCGAGCGGGACGATGTACTGGGCGAAAGTGATGACCGTCAGCACCGAGCCTTTCAGGAGCGTCAGGTCGAACGCGCCGGTGCCGGCGGCGAGCATTGCCGCAAGGGCGATCCCAGAGCGTATGAACAGCGCTGAGCTGACCAGCAAGTATAGCCGCCACGCCCAACGCCGGTGCGTGACGAAATCGCGCCTGAGCGCAGTGCGCAGCGCCATCGCCGCGCACAGCAGCACCAGCACGGCCAGGATCGCCTGGCCGAACTCCTGCAACGGGCTGGTGCCGGTGCCGCGCGTGATCAGCATGTACAGCCCGGCGAGCGCGATGCTGACCGCGGCAAAGAGGTAGAATCGGCCGTTCCATCGGTGGAACACCGGCGCGCGCCGCCGGATCGCCGGCACGAACTGGATGGCGCCGCTGAAGACGACCAGCACGGCAGAGGCGATGTGAAGAAGCAGCGCCGCGTTGCCCACGGGATCCCCGGCGGTGTAGCCGTGCGCCAGGCGCTTGTTCCACACCACCGTGTCGCCGCGCAGCGCCGTCATGCTGTAGAAAAGCGCTGTGCTGGCCGCGAAGATCACCTGGCCCACGAACGCCATGGTAAACCAGAACCCGGCTGCGGCCTTGAGCGCGCCCCCGGCGGTCGGGTTCATCCGGAACGCTGGAACGGAAAGCGTGCTGCTCATCCTGGTTCTCCTGCTGCGTCGCGCGCGGCGCCTCGGCCTGCCCGTGCGACCGTTGCAGCAAGCACCATGCCAATTCTGGCCGCCGGTCGTCTGGCTGACCTGCCGATCTCGCAACGGCAAACAACGTTGACGAAACAACAACTTGTCGAACCGGACGGCAGACGCCTCCTGCGAGGATGGTGAGAAGCGGCGCCACATCGTGGCCAAAATTGCAATACGCAATCGTTTCAAATTCGTCAGTATGACGGCCTGCGGCACTCAGCGAGAGATGCAGGACTCCGCTTGTCCACCCGCGCAGAAAACCCGCGGGCGGCTTACGGCAGTGCCGCCTGGTCACCGCCACGGCGTAACCGTCAAAGCAGGCCGGCAGGAATGTCTTCCACGAAGAACCGCCCCCTTGCCCAAGGTTGACCAACGCCCGGCCATCCCCGAAACACCGCCCTTTCCCAACCCCGGACACCCCACCCAATGCGACGCAAGCGCGGCCGCCCGCTCGACGGATGGCTGATCATCGACAAGCCGCCGCAGATGACCAGCACGGACGTCGTCAACCGCGTGCGCCGCGGCTTCGACGCGCAAAAGGCTGGCCACGGCGGCACGCTGGACCCCCTGGCCACCGGCGTGCTGCCCATCGCTTTTGGCGCCGCCACCAAAACCGTGCCCTACGTGATGGACAGCACGAAGATCTACCGCTTCACCCTGCGCCTGGGCGAGACGCGCGACACCGATGACGCCGATGGCGCCGTCACCGCCGAGTCTGCCGCCCGCCCCACCGACGATCAGCTCCGCGCCGCCCTGCCCGCCTTCATCGGCGACATCATGCAGGTCCCGCCGATCTACTCCGCCATCAAGATCGCCGGCGAGCGCGCCTACGACATGGCCCGCGAAGGCCGCGCCCCCGTGCTCGAACCCCGCCCTGCCCGCGTGGACCGCTTCGAACTCACCGAACGCCCAGACGCCGACACCGCCATCTTCGAAGTCCAATCCGGCAAGGGCGTCTACATGCGCAGCCTGGCGCGCGACCTGGCCGCCGCCTGCGGCGCCCACGGCCACATCGCCGCCCTGCGCCGCCTGCGCGTCGGCCCGTTCCTGGAGCGCGAGTCGATCACCCTGGAGGCCGCCATGCCGGCCGAAGAGGACGGCCGCTCGTCCGCCACGCTCCTGCTCCCCGTACTGACCGCGCTCGCCGACATCCCCGCATTTCCCATGACGGACGACGAAACCCTGCAGCTCACCCAGGGCCAGCCGATCAGCCTGGTCACCCTGATGGGCCGCATCCCGCAGGCTGCCAACCCCGCCGGCGGCCTGGTGCGCGCGATGGCCGAGGGACGCGTGGTGGGTCTGTGCCGGCTGGAGGACGGGTGGTTGCGGCCTGAGCGGATACTCTAGGCAAGAAAGCAAGCAGTCCTTTTTTGAAAAAAAGGACCAAAAAACTTTTGCTCTCCCGCACTTGCGTCAGCCGCGTGCCTTTATGAAACGCCGGGGCGGTTGCGCGCGGGACTTCGTCGGCAGCGCACCTTACTCTTTCTTCTTCGTGCCCTTGGTGTCCTTCGTGCCCTTCGTGTTGAAGCCCCCGGTCCAGCAAAGCGCGTGCCCGAAGCACTTGCGCACCAAACCGATTTCACTGGACAAACTGCCCCGCCCGGAGGATACCGCGCGAATCCTCTCCGGACCCCCCGACCCCGTCCTGACCGTGCTGGCCGACATCCCGGCACTGGCCAAGACAGACCAAGGAGGCCGTGCAGCCCAAAGGGCCAGGCCACCAGCCTGAAACCCAACCGGGCCAAATTCCTGGCGAACGCCAAGGCGGAGGGACGCGTGATCGGGCAGCAGCCCGAGCGCCTCCTGCCAACCCCCTTTCTCGGAGTAAGATCGATGTCGATCACAGCAGAGCGCCGCACGGCGCTCATCGGCGAATATCAAGCCCAGGCCGCCGATACCGGTAGCCCGGAAGTCCAGGTGGCGCTCCTCAGCGAACGCATCACCAACCTCACCGAACACCTCAAGACGCACGCGAAAGACTTCCACTCGCGCCGCGGCCTGTTGATGCTCGTCGGGCGGCGCCGCAGGCTTCTCGACTACCTGAAGCGTAAGGATCAGTCGCGCTACGAGATGCTGATCGGGCGACTGAAGCTGCGTCGTTAAAACAAAGGCCAGGGGCTCTGCCCCTGGACCCCGTCATGCGCTAGCGTGCTTCGCACGACGGGGCCAGTCGGCCCCAGACCCCGGGCTTCGCCCCTTAGTAAGGGGTTCCAAGGGCCGACTGGCCTTTGGCGGGGTCAAGGGGCAGAACCTCTTGCCTTCCTTGCCCAACCGGGTGCCGCCGAGCGCTTCCGGCCACATGGATCGTCCATCATCCATGCAGTCCGAGGCGCTTCCCGCACCCTTCTACACACACACCAGAAGGACCAAGCGCAATGTTCAACTATTTCCGCAAAGAACTCGACTGGGGCGGCCGCAAGCTCACCCTGGAAACCGGCAAGATGGCCCGCCAGGCCGACGGCGCCGTGCTCGTCAGCTACGGTGACACCATCATCCTGTGCACCGCCGTGGGCGCAAAATCCGTAAAGCCCGGCCAGGACTTCTTCCCGCTGACCGTGAACTACCAGGAAAAAGCCTACGCCGCCGGCCGTATCCCGGGCGGCTTCTTCAAGCGCGAAGGCCGCCCCAGCGAGAACGAAACCCTCGTCAGCCGCCTGATCGACCGCCCCCTGCGCCCGCTCTTCCCGCAGAACTTCCGCAACGAAGTCCAGGTGGTCGCCACCGTGCTCAGCCATGACATGGAAAACGACCCGGACATCGCAGCCCTCGTCGGCTGCTCGGCCGCCCTCACATTGTCTGGCATCCCGTTCTTCGGCCCCGTCGCCGCCGCCCGCATCGGCTATGAAAACGGCGAGTACATCCTCAACCCCACCATCGCGCAGATGGAAGGCGCCACGCTGGACCTGGTCCTCGCCGGCACCGCCGAAGGCGTGCTGATGGTGGAGTCCGAGGCGAAGGAACTGCCCGAGGACATCATGCTCGGCGCCGTTGAGTTCGGCCACAAGGCGTTCCAGCCGGTGATCCAGGCGATCATCGAGCTGGCTGAACACGCCGCCAAAGAGCCCTGGACGCTGGCCGAGCCGAGCGAGGCCGAAATCGCGCTCAAGACCCGCATACACGAGTTGGGCCGCGGCTCGCTGGCCGAAGCCTACCAGGAACGCGTCAAGCAGCAGCGCTACGAAAAGGTGGGCGCGGCCAAGAAGGCCGTGCACGCCAAGCTGGCAGAGGAAGGCCTCAAGCACGATTCCGCCAAGAACCTGCTGAAGGACCTCGAAG
>CAXTCL010000029.1:0-23810 GCA_964242035.1 uncultured Acetobacteraceae bacterium
GGTTCCGGCGCGTGGCGTCCGGCTTGATGATGGAGAAGGTGCGCTCGGTGGCCATGGCGGGGTCCTTGGGTATGTTGCGCCGCGCTCTACCGGCAAGGCGGAAGCAAGGCAAGGAAGGCCTTCTTTTTTGAAAAAAAGAAGCAAAAAACTTTTGACTCGGCTGTCGCGGACCTTTTCGGGCGGCTCGCCGACAGGGAGCAAAAGTTTTTTGGTCCTTTTTTTCGAAAAAGGACTGCTTTCTTCCTTGGCTTTCCGGTCTATGCTCACCGCGCGCGCCAACGTCACGGCTAAACGGGACGGGGCGGCGCCACGGGAGACACATCCATGACAACACGCCGCGCCCTTGCGTCGCGCGCTGCCCTGCCGTTGCTGGCCGGGCTCGCATTTGCCACCGCCGCACACGCCGCCCCCACCGCCAGCACGCAGAACGGCACCGTCACCGGCACCACGGCCGAGGGCATGGATGAATTCCTGGGCATACGCTACGCCGCTCCGCCCACGGGCGACATGCGCTGGCAGCCGCCGCTACCCGTGCCGGCCAGCATGGCCACGCACAAGGCTACCGCCTTTGGCCCGCATTGCGCCCAGGCCGCCTCGCCCTACGGCGTGGCCAGCAACACCGAGGACTGCCTCTATCTGAACGTGTACGCCCCAACCGGCACCCGCGCGGCGAACGCCAAGCCCCTGCCGGTGATGCTGTGGATACACGGCGGCGCGCTGGTGGTGGGCGAGAGCGACAGCTACGACCCGGTCCGCCTGGTCACCAAGGGCGACGTCATCGTCGTCACCATAAACTACCGCCTCGGCTATTTCGGCTTCCTCGCCACCTCGGGGCTGGACGCGGAAGGCCACCTGGCCGGCAATTACGGCCTGCTGGACCAGCAATTCGCCATGGACTGGGTCCGCCGCAACATCGCGGGCTTCGGCGGTGATCCCACCAACGTCACCATCTTCGGCGAATCTGCCGGCGGCCTGAGCGTGCTCTCCAACCTGGTCTCGCCCACGGCCTACGGCCTGTTCAACCAGGCGATCGTGGAGAGCGGCGCCTATGCGCTGAACCTGCCCACCCTCGCGCAATCGGAGACCACCGGCGCCGCGGTCGCCTCCGGCGTCGGCTGCGCACCCACGGACACCGCCTGCCTGCGCGCCGCCAGCACGGCGGCCGTGCTGGCGACTGAAGCCAGCGCCGGCCTGAGCGTCACCACCATCGTCGACGGCACCACGCTGCCCGCCTCCATCAACACCGCGCTCAAGGCCGGCCAGTTCAACCGCGTGCCCGTCCTGAACGGCTCCAACCATGACGAGGAGCGGCTGTTCACCGTCCCCTACGCCAACATCACCGCGGCCCAGTACGAAGGCACGATCCCCGCGCTCTACGGCCCCACCCTGGGCGCCGAAATCCTCAAAGCCTACCCCGCGAAGGCATACAGCCAGCCCGTGCTGGCCCTGGCCGCCGTGCTGACGGACCAGACCTTCGCCTGCACCGCCCGCCAGGTGGACCGCTGGGTGTCGCGCTACGTGCCAACCTACGCCTACGAGTTCAACGACGAGAACGCGCCGGAAGACTCGCTGCCGCCGTCCGGCTATCCGTTCGGAGCCGCGCACGCGACGGAAATCCAGTTCCTGTTCACCACCCCGGTCCTGCCAGGCACGCCGAACCTGACGGCGAAGGAGCGGGTGCTGTCCTCCGACATGGTCCAGTACTGGACCAGCTTCGCCAAGCGGACCTCGCCCGATTCCGGCAAGGTCCCCGAGTGGGAGCCGTACGCTGACGGGTCGGACGTCTTCCAGTCGCTGGTGCCGCCGAACCCGGCGCCTGAGACGGGCTTTGCGGCGGACCATCATTGCGGGTTGTGGGCGCCGCTGATCAACCCGTCGTGAAGTAAGTAAAGGCAAGGCAAGGCAAGCAGTCCTTTTTTGAAAAAAAGGACCAAAAAACTTTTGACTCCGCTGTCGCGCGCTTGTGGACAATGCCGCGACAGCGTTTTCAACGTTTTTGCTTCTGTCTTTCAGAAAAGCGGGCCGCGCGTGCTTCGGAGCGGTCACAACCGCCAGGCCAGTTGATATTACAAAAGCAAACGGCTCCTTTTGATAAGAAGGACCGAAAAATCTGTGCCTCCTCGCACGTGCAGCAGCCCGATGCTTCAGAAGGCGCCAAGACACTCGAAACAGCGTCAGGACAAAAGTTTTTTGCTTCTTTTTTTCAAAAAAAGAAGGCCTTGCTTCCTCTTAAGCCGTTGAAAACGAGACGTTTGATGTCGTTTGACAACGCTTGACTTGACCGGACACGGCGTTTGAAGCCCTGGTCCGTCGGCAGAAACGTTGCGGCATATGCGAGACGAACCCGGGCGTGTCCAAGCCTGTCGACGTGCCCCGCCTGGAATGACCACATCCGTAAGAGGTTGCCGTAAATGCTGCCATTGGTTCGGCGTGCCCTGTACATCCTGCTGGTGTTCTCGGCACCCGCCGGCGCCGCGACGCTGCAACCCGTGCATCGCTTCGCGGACACCGGCAACAGCACGCAAAGCCATTACGCCCTCGGCAGCTCGCCCGTTGCCGAACTGGTCCAGGCGTCGGACGGCAATTTCTACGGCACGACCACATCCGGCGGCAGCGGGGCCTGTGTCGCTACCGGAGGCGGAGTGCAGGGGTGCGGAACGGTGTTTCGCATGACGCCGCAGGGTACGGTGACCTCGCTGTACTCGTTTCCCTACGATGCCGCCACGGGCAGCGCGCCGGACGGCGCCTACCCGACCGCCGGGCTGATCCAGGGCCAGGACGGCTATCTCTACGGCGTGGCACAGGATGGCGGCGTAGGCCGGTGCAATGGCGCGCTGGGCTGCGGTACGCTGTTCCGCATCTCCACCGCGGGCGCCTTCAAGCGCCTGCACCAGTTCTGCAACGGGGATGGGTGCCCGAACGCCTCCGAAGGCGGCCGGCCAATGGCGCATCTCGTCCAGAAACCAGGCGGTGCGCTGTGCGGCACAACGAACGAGGGCGGTTTCGAGAACGAGGGCACGGTTTTCTGCGCGTCCACCGGCGGCGCCGTGACCACGCTCTATGTGTTCCACTACGAAAACGGCACGGACGGCTATGGTCCTGTTGCCGCCTTGCTGGTCGGGCATGACGGGCAAACGCTCTATGGCACCACGGCATTGGGCGGTGCCAATGGCAATTCGGCCGGCGGCGGCATCGTGTTTGCGTTGAAGGGAACGGTCATGACCATCCTGCACGCCTTCGACAATTACCAGAGCACCGCGCCGGGGACCTACTACAACCCGAAGGGCGCACTGATCTTCGGCGCCGACGGCAAGCTTTACGGCACGACCGAAGCCGGCGGGAGTGGCGGCGGCTCCATCTTCTCGTTGAACACGAACGGCACCGCCTTCGCCGTGAAATACGATTTCAACGCGAACGCCTCCTCCAACGCCCCGGGTTTCCCGGTGGCCGGCCTGGTTCTGGCAAGCGACGGGATGATGTATGGCACCACGTTGTTCGGGTCCCTCGAGCAGACATACGGCTTGGATTCCGGGATCGCCTATCGTTACAACCCGGCGAACGGCACGTTCACGAAATTGGCCGATTTCAACGGCACGGTCGGTGCGTCGCCCTACGCAGCTTTGGTCGAGGGCACGAACAAGCATTTGTATGGCACCGCCTCGCTCTACGGCGGCAGCAACGCGCGGGGGACCGACGCGGGAACGGTCGTGTGCCTGTTGCCTGCCTTGAAGGAGTGAGGCGCGGCACGCGGGACAAGAAAGCAAGTAGTCCTTTTTTGAAAAAAAGGACCAAAAAACTTTTGCTCCCTGTCGGCGGCTGCTGAAACGCGGCGCGACAGCCGACCAAAAGTTTTTTGCTTCTTTTTTTCAAAAAAGAAGGCCTTTCTTTCTTCTTCCCTTAGCGGGCACTACGTCACGCCCATGAGCCTGCTGACCATCACCGGCCTGACCCTGCGCATGGCCGGCCGCACCCTGCTGGACCGCGCCGACCTCACCATAGACCCTGGCCGCCGCATCGGCCTGGTCGGGCGCAACGGCGCCGGCAAGTCCACTCTCCTGCGCGCCATCTCCGGCGAACTCGGCATCGACGGTGGGGACATCCACTTCTCCGCCCGCGCCAGCATGGCCCAGGTGCGCCAGACTGCGCCCTCCGGCCCGCAATCTCTGCTGGACACCGTGCTCGAGGGCGACCCCGAACGCCTGGCCCTCCTGCGCGAACTGGAGGCGCCCGACCCCGCCCGCGTGGCCGACATACACGAGCGCCTGCGCACCATAGGCGCGGACGCGGCGCCGGCGCGTGCCGGCGCCATCCTCGCCGGGCTGGGGTTCGATGCCGCGGCCCAGGCCCGCCCGGTGGACAGCTTCTCCGGCGGCTGGCGCATGCGCGTGGCGCTAGCCACCGCCCTGTTCGCCGCCCCGGACCTGCTTCTGCTTGACGAGCCCACCAACCATCTGGACCTCGAAGCCACGCTTTGGCTGGAGACCTGGCTCGCCCGTTTTCCCGGCGCAGCGCTGGTGGTCAGCCACGACCGCGGCCTGCTGGACCGTGCGGTGGACAGCATCGCCCATCTGGACCGCCAGAAGATCAGCCTGACGCCGGGCGGCTACACCGAGTTCGTGCGCATACGCACCGAGCAGGCGATGCAGCTGGGCCGCGCTGCGGAGCGCATCGCCGCCCAGCGCGAGCACATGCAGAAATTCGTCGATCGCTTCCGCGCCAGCGCCACCAAGGCGCGCCAGGCGCAAGCGCGCATAAAGGCGCTGGCCCGCCTGCCGGTGATCGACACCGTCATCGAGGCGGCCCCCACGCGCTTCGCCTTCCCCGAACCCGTCCAGCTCGCCCCGCCAGTATTGTCGCTGGAGCGCGTATCGGTCGGCTACGACAACACGCCCGTCCTGCGCGGCCTGTCGTTGTCCATAGATATGGAAGACCGCATCGCCCTGCTGGGCGCGAACGGCAACGGCAAATCCACCTTCGCCAAGCTGGTCGCTGGCCGGCTGGCCCCACTCGCCGGCGACATGCGCCGCTCGGGCAAGCTGCGCGTCGGCTACTTCGCCCAGCACCAGGAGGCCGAGCTGGTGGCCACCGACACGCCGGTCGCCCACATGGCGCGCGCCCTCCCGCAGGCCGCCCCGCCGCACGTGCGCGCCCAGCTCGCCCGCTTCGGCCTGGACGCGGACCGCGCCGAGACGCCGACGCAGAACCTCTCCGGCGGCGAACGCGCCCGCCTGCTGCTGGCGCTGGCCACACGCGAGGCGCCAGGCCTGCTCATCCTGGACGAGCCCACCAACCACCTGGACATAGACGCCCGCGACGCCCTGGTGCGCGCGCTGGGCGAGTACCAAGGCGCCGTCCTGCTGATCACCCATGACCCCGACTTGGTCGAGCTGGTGTCCGACCGCCTGTGGCTGGTCGGCGACGGCACGGTCAAACCTTACGACGGCGACATGGACGACTACCGCACCCTGCTCTCCGAACGCGCCCGCCCGGCCCGCGCGGAGGCGGCGCCCACGAAGCGCGACGACCGGCGGGACCGCGCCGAAGCCCGCCAGAACCTGGCGCCATTGCGTCGCCAGGTGCGCGCCGCGGAGGCGCTAATGGCGAAGCTGGCTACGGAACGAGCCGCACTCGAAGCGAAATTGGCCGATCCGAAGATGTATGCGGCGGGGCGTACGGCCGAAGTGACTGCCGCGAATACGCGCCTGGCTGCGATCGCGCGCGAGACTGCGGCGGCTGAGGCGGACTGGTTAGCGGCGGAGGAGGCTTTGGAGGGGGCCGGATAGGCAAGTAAGCAAGGCCTTCTTTTTTGAGAAAAAGAAGCAAAAAACTTTTGTCCCCGCGGAGGCTCACCGGCCTCGATCATTTCGGGTATAGCAGGCTGGTGTAAATGCGTGGGAAGTAAAAGTTTTTTGGTCCTTTTTTTCAAAAAAGGACTGCTTGCTTTATAACCGCTTACCCCGAGGCGACCTTCCCAAGAAAGTTTTGCAACCAGCAGTTCGAATCGTCAACGAAATGTGGCGTGTGGCAGAATAATAACATATAAAGAGACGGAGTTTGATCAGGCACATTACAACCTGCCAGCGGGATATTGCGGATGAGTGGAACGAACGGTGCGCCGATGGACGACGACGACGACTTCCTGATCCCGTTCGCGCCACGCCACACGGCGCCCACCGGCTTCGCGCAGCCATCCGCGCCGCCGATCGCTCCACAGCTGATGCACGCCATGCCTGGCATACCGCTCTCGCACATTGCATCGATCAGCAGCGCCACCGTGAGCCTTTCGTCCGAGAAGATACGCACCTCGCCCACGCTCGGCATCGACCACAGCCTGCTCTCGTTCGTGGAAGGTATCGAACTTGGCGGCAGGCCGGCCTCGCCGCAGTCGATGACCAATTCGATGAACAGCCTGCTCCGTTTGCTGCCCGGCGAGGAGGTGATGGTCCAGGAAGAAGGCGCGCAGGAAGGCGAGGAGCAGGACATGCTCACGCCGCTGCTGCGCGAGACTTCCAAGCATCTGCGCAGCATCGGCCACGTCAACATCGTCGTCGCCGGACAGACCGGCGTAGGCAAGAGCTCGCTGATAAATGCGGTCTTCGGCGAGCAGTTCGCGCGCACCGCGGCCGGCGAACCGGTCACGCAACGCGCGGAATGGTTCTCGTCCACCAAGATCCCGCTTCGCATTCTCGACACCAAGGGCCTCGAAGTGAAGGACTACGCCGGCACAGTGGCCGATCTACGCGCCGAGATCGAAGCCTGCCGCGCGATGAAGGATGCGAAGGATCAGCTCCACATCGGCTGGCTTTGCATCGCCGCCCCCAGCAGCCGCGTGCAGGAAGCGGAACTGGACGTGCTGCGCGTGCTCAACGCCTACAACATCCCGGCTATCGTCATCCTCACGAAATATGACGATGACGAGGAGTTCGTCGAGATCGTCGAGAACATCCTCAATGCGCACGGCATCAAGCGGCACGCGATCATACCTGTCCGCGCGATAGCCAAACCGCGCCGCCCGCCGCACGGCCTGTCGGACCTCGTGGTCTCGTCCTTCCAGGCACTGCCGACCGCGCACCGCGCCGCCTTTGCCGCCGCCCAGAAGGTCAACCTGGACCTCAACAAGCAGACCGCGAACGAGTACGTCATGGCCGCCGCCGCCGCCGCCGCGGCCGCCGCCGTCATCCCGATACCGCTGGCCGACGCGCTTTCGCTCGCGCCGATCCAGACCGGCATGCTCGTGGGCGTGTCCGGCGCGTTCGGCCTGGAGTTGGACCGCCAGGCGATCCTGCAACTGTTGACCACCGTGCTCGGCTGCGTGGCCCTCTCGGTCGCCGGCCGCTGGGCGGTGGGCTCCGCGCTGAAGCTGATCCCCGGACCGGGTTCGGTGATCGGCGGCATCATGAACGCCAGCGTGGCGGGCAGCCTCACGCTCACGCTGGGCCGCATCTACATCGCGTTCCTGACAAGCTTCATCCAGCAGAACGGCCGCGTGCCGCTGGCCGACGAGATCGTGGCCACGTTCCCCACGTATTACCGCACGTATTCCAAGCAGAAAGCGGCCGCGGCGGCCGAGGCTCGGGCGGCTGCGGCGGCGTAAGGCAAGCAAGGCCTTCTTTTTTGAAAAAAAGAAGCAAAAAACTTTGCTCCTCTGTCGCGCGGCGGCTGGCCGGCTTGCTGTTGGTGACTTTTCAAGAAGGCCAAGGGCTCTGCCCCTGGACCCCGCTAAGGACAGTCGTCCTTAGAACCAAATAGACGGGGGTCTGGGGCCTCGAGGCCCCAGCGGGGTTTGGGGCAGAGCCCCATGCTTCCTTGCTGACAAGTCAAGACATCCGTTGGTATCACTGCGCAGAACGGAGCGGTGCAGACCCGGAGCACCCGTTTCAAAGGAAATCGACATGATGAAGCTATCTGCGCTCCTGTTTACGATCTTGGCAGCCGGGCCTGCGCTGGCGGATTCAGCCTGCGACAAGCCTCGCGATGATTTCGATGGGCTGTATTGCTTGAACAAGGTCTATCAGCAGGCGGATGTCGATCTGAACGCGACGTTCGGGTGATTGAAGCCGAAGCTTGATGCCTCGGGACAGAAGGCGCTGCGGTCCGGGCAGCTGACCTGGATCGGCGAGCGCAACGAGCGCTGCAGTAAGCGCGAGAGCACGGGGTTCTACGTGAACCTGTCCTGTGCGACGGAGACAACGATCGCGCGCACAAAGTTTCTGGAAGACCGGCTGCGCGAATGCGTGAGCTCCGGCTGTCGCGACAGTCTGCTGCAGTAGAAAGCAAGCCGCACATCTGCAGCAGCCACGCCGCCCTCAGGAGACGCCGAAGCCGCCGAACAGCGCAGGGACCGAAAGTTTTCTGCTCCTTTTTTTCAAAAAAGAAGGCCTTCCTTACTCCTTGTCCACATAAGGATTGACCGTCCCGCGCCCCTGTATCCGAATGGGCGTACCCGGCAAGGAAAACGTCTCCCGCAGGCTGTTCACCAGATACCGGTGATAGTCCTCCGGCATGATCTCCGCCCGCGTGCCGAACACCAGGAACGTCGGCGGACGCGCTTTCGCCTGCGTGATGTAGCGCAGTTTCAGCCGGCGCCCTTCCACCAAAGGCGGCGGATGACGCTCAAGTGCCTGCTCGAACCACCGGTTCAGCGCGCCGGTGGCGATGCGCGTGTTCCAGATCGCGGACGCGGCGCGCACCGCCGGCAGCAGCTTGGCCACGCCAGCGCCGGTGGCGGCGGAGAGTGTCACCACGGGTATGCCGCGCATCTGCGTCATGCTGAATTCCAGCCTGTCGCTGATCGCCTTGCGTGTCTTATCGCGGTCTTCCACCGCGTCCCACTTGTTCAGCACGATTATGCAGGCGCGGCCCTCGCGCTCCACCAGACGGGCGATCTGCAGATCCTGCTCGTGCAGGCCGAGCGAGGCGTCGATCGTCAGCGCCACGATTTCGGCCATCTTCAGCGCCTCAATGCTGGCGCTGACGCTCATCTTTTCGAGCGGCTCCTCGATGCGGGCGCGGCGGCGCAGGCCGGCGGTATCCACCAGCTCCACGTCGCCTTCGGGGTCGTGCAGAATGGTGGCCACCGCATCGCGCGTCAGGCCGGGTTCGGGGCCGGTGATCATACGCTCCTCGCCCACCAGGCGGTTCAGCAGCGTGGACTTGCCGGCGTTCGGCCGCCCCACGATGGCGAGCTTTAGCGGCCGCGTGCCTTCCTCCTCCTCGCCTGCCTCCGGCTCCGGCGGCAGCGCCTCGGCGATCTCGCGCATCAGGTCGGCGATGCCCTCATTGTGCTCGGCGGAAATCGCCAGCGGGTCGCCCAGGCCCAGGCTGTAGGCCTCCAGCGCATTGGCCATACCCAACCGCCCCTCGGATTTGTTGGCGACGAGCAGCACGCGGCGGTTCTGCCGGCGCAGCCAGCGGGCGAAATGCGCGTCGGCCGGCGTGATGCCGGCGCGCGCGTCGATGACGAAGACGATCAGGTCCGCCTCGCCCACCGCGGCCTCGCTGCTGGCGCGCATGCGGCCGTAGATCGCCTCGGGGTCGGATTCCTCCAGCCCGGCGGTGTCGACCAGGCGGACGTTGCGGCCGCGCAGCATGGCTTCGGCGTCCTTGCGGTCCCGGGTCACGCCAGGCGTGTCGGAGACGATGGCGGACCGGCGGCCGGACAGGCGGTTGAAGAGGGTGGACTTGCCGACGTTGGGACGTCCGGCGATGACGACTACGGGGAGCACGGGGTGGGTGTCCTGGCGGTGGGGAAGGCGGGCGGCGATCTCCCTTATAGCGGAGATTGGGTGTTTCGCGCCCTGGCCTACACGCGACGGAATAATCCGGGAGCGATGCATATTCCCTTCCGTTATCATACTAATTGCGCTATGCACGCAAATGGTGTGCATCGTGGCCGCACACCAGCAAAAGACATCGGTGTCGAAGCCTGTGCTCTCTTGGGGTTGCAGCCGGGATAAGGAGCATTCGGTCGTGTCGAAACTGAACGTGAGCGTCGCCATTCTTCTGCTCCTGGCCGGCGCAGCCCGTGCCGGGCCGATCGACGTCAACCTCGGTGCGTCGGGCACCTTCGCCGTGCTCGGCGGCTCGAACGTCACGAACAGCGGCACCACGATCGTCACCGGCGATCTCGGCGTGTGGCCCGGAACGTCGGTGACCGGTTTCCCGGCCGGCATCATCACAGGCGGCAGCCTGCACGACAGTGACATGCTGGCCCAGCAGGCACACACGGCGCTTGCCGCGGCCATAACCTTCGCCGGCAACGAGACGCCCACCAGCAACCTGACGGGTCAGGATCTCGGCGGGCTGACCCTGACGGCGGGTGTCTACGATTTCGCCAGTTTCGCAGACCTGACCGGCAAGCTGACGCTCAACGGGCAGGATAATGCAAACGCCGATTTCATCTTTCAGATCGGCAGCACTCTGACCACGGCGGATTCCTCGATGATAAGCCTCATCAACGATGCCGACGGCAATCACGTCTTCTGGGAAGTCGGCAGCTCGGCGACACTCGGGACCGACTCGATCTTCAACGGATCGATCCTGGCCAAGACCAGCATCTCGCTCAACTCCGGCGCGCAGATCACGTGCGGACGGGCGCTGGCGCTGGGCGGCGCGGTCACCCTGAAAGGCAACCTCGTCTCGCTGAGCGGAGGCTCGTGCGGCGGCCAGGCCGTGACGGTCCCCGAGCCTTCGGCCGTGTTGCTGCTAAGTGGCGGCCTGGTTGTGATGGCTGTTGCCAGCCGCCGCAGGGCGAGGCAGTGCGCAAGGTCGGGCCACGCCAGGCGCGGGTGATGCGGCGGCGGGACTGCAGGAGCCCTCTTTCCGCCTTCGAAGAGAAGGGCTGTGCCGTCCTCACCGTCTGCGCGACATATACACGCTGGACTGGTTCTCTCCGTCCAGCATCCCGGTGTTGCCCGGGGCTGCAGCGCTAAACGCGATCAGGCAATCGCCTGCGTCCAGAAGCTGGTTCGTCATCGCGCGGAACCGCGTCGCCTGCGCAGCGCGCGTGGCGTAGCCCGCCAGGCCGATGCGCAACAGGCTGACCGCGCCGGCCGGGCGCGGCAGGCCGGCCGGCTCGGCAAGCCTAAGCACGTCGTAGTCAGGGCCTGGCTGGTGGCTTACGAGCCGTGCGGCGCTACAGGCCGGTGCCGGCAGATAGAAGAACTCCGTGGCGAGCTGCCAGACGCCCGGCGGCGGCGGCCCCCACCGCGCACTGGCAGGCGCGCCGGACACCGGTGCCGCGCTTACCGAGGCGGCGATCGCATCGACCGCGAGCGGCCGGCGGGCCCGTATGCCCACGTAATTGGCCGTGCCGGGTGCAAACCGGAACTCGCCACCCATGCCGAACGCCTGCACCGGCCCGGACGCGTCCGGCGACGTGCCGACACCAAGCTGCACGCGCGTGGTGGTGTAGAGCGCCGCATCGCGCCGCAGGAACACGTAGCCGGCGCTGACGAGCGTCACGAGGCAGGTGCCGGCCGGGGTAGCAGGCGGCACCGGGTGCGTCAGAGAGACGGCGACCTGGATGCTCACCGCCGTCGCATCGTTGGCTTTCAGTATGCCGGCCCACAGGCGGGAGACGGCGGGCATGCCGGGTATGACCGTGGCATTGCGGCGCGCGCAGGCGCCCCGGTCCTCTGTCGTGGTGCCGAGCAGGATCAGCGCCTCGCTGAAACCTGGCGCGTTGCCGGCCAGCGAGATGCTTCCGTTCAGGCCGTCAAAGGCCTGGCCGGCGGGGAGCCATGTGGTGAAGATGCGGTTGCGTATGCCTGAGTCGGCGCCGGTCTGCGCGATGGTGAGCGAGATTTCTGCCGCGTGGGCGGGCAGGCATAGGAAGCAAGCAAGCAGTTCTTTTTTGAAAAAAAAACCAAAAAACTTTTACTCCCCCGCCCGCATAGAGGTGCGCGCCATATCTGCAAGAACACGCACTGGCAGAACCGACTGGCACCTTAATGCAGCCGTCAGGACCAAAAGTTTTTTGCTTCTTTTTTTCAAAAAAGAAGGCCTTCCTTGCTTACCTATAGATCGGAAACCGCGCGCAAAGCTCCAGCACTCGCGCCCCTACCGCCGCCTCAGCCGCCGCATTCCCCCCGTCCGTGCTAGACGCCAGCCCGTCCACCAGCTCGGCGATCATCAGCCCCACCTGCTGGAACTCCTCCGTCCCGAAGCCCCGCGTGGTCGCCGCCGGGCTGCCCAGGCGTATGCCGCTGGTCACCGCGGGTTTTGCGGGATCGAATGGGATGGCGTTCTTGTTCGCCGTGATGTGGGCGCGCTGCAGGCTGTCGTCGGTGGCCTTGCCCGTCACGCCCTTGGGGCGCAGGTCCACCAGGATCAGGTGGCTGTCCGTGCCGCCTGTCACGATGTCCAGGCCGCCCTCCACCAGCGTGGCGGCCAAGGTGCGGGCGTTGTCGATCACCGCGCGCTGGTAGGCGCGGAACTCGGGGCGCAGCGCCTCGCCGAACGCCACCGCCTTGGCGGCGATCACGTGCATCAGCGGGCCGCCCTGCAGGCCGGGGAAGACGGCCGAGTTGAGCTTCTTGCCGAGTTCGGCGTCGTTGCTCAGGATCATCCCACCGCGCGGGCCGCGCAGGGTTTTGTGCGTGGTGGTGGTCACCACGTGAGCGTGCGGCAGCGGGCTGGGATACAGGCCGGCCGCGACCAGGCCGGCAAAATGCGCCATGTCCACCAGGAACATCGCGCCCACCTCGTCGGCCACGGCGCGTATGCGGGCGAAGTCGATCACCCGCGGGTAGGCGCTGCCGCCAGCGATGATCAGCTTTGGGCGCTCGGCGCAGGCCAGCGCCTCCAGCTCCTCGTAGTCCAGCAGGCCGTCCTCGCGCCGCACGCCGTACTGCACGGCGCGGAACCAGCGGCCGGACTGGCTCGGGGCGGCGCCATGCGTCAGGTGGCCGCCGGCGGCGAGCGACATGCCGAGTATGGTGTCGCCGGGCTTAATGAGTGCGAGGAACACCGCCTGGTTGGCCTGCGCGCCGGAATGCGGCTGCACGTTGGCGTAGGCGCAGCCGAAGATCTGGCAGGCGCGCTCGATGGCGAGCTGCTCGGCCACGTCCACTTCCTGGCAGCCGCCGTAGTAGCGTTTCCCGGGCAGGCCCTCGGCGTATTTGTTGGTCAGCACGCTGCCCTGCGCTTCCATCACTGCCGCCGAGACGATGTTCTCCGACGCGATCAGCTCGATGCCGTCCTGCTGACGGGCCAGTTCCCGGGCCAGCACGCGGGCGATCGCAGGGTCGGTGTCGGCCAGGGGGGCGGTGAAGAAGCGGGCTTGGGATGGGCTGAGGGTCTGGTCGTTCATGGCCGGGGCTCCTTCGGCGGCGGTAAAGCAAGAAAGGCCTTCTTTTTTGAAAAAAGAAGCAAAAAACTTTCGACTCCGCTGTCGCGGACTTTTCCGGGTAGCCGCCTACAGAGACCAAAAGTTTTTTGCTTCTTTTTTTCAAAAAAGAATGCCTTCCTTCCTGGCTTCCTACGCGGACGATTGCGCGAGCCGCAGCAAGCAGGCAGCCTTACCACTCACGGCCACGTGGGGGGAACCCCGGCCCCGCCCTCCCGCCGTCCAAGGACCCTCATGAGCCTCACCCTCGGCAACCCGCTCTTCGCCAGAAAACCCATCGAGGCGAAGGGCGCCGACGGGAACCACGGTTTTAACCGCACGCTGGGGCCGATCAGCCTGGTGGCCCTGGGGATTGGCGCCATCATCGGCGCCGGCATCTTTTCGTTGACCGGCATCGCGGCGGCAGACAACGCTGGGCCCGCGGTGGTGCTCAGCTTCCTGCTGGCGGCCCTGGGCTGCGGGCTGGCCGGGCTCTGCTACAGCGAGCTGTCCGGCATGATCCCGGCGGCAGGGTCCGCCTATTCCTACGCCTACGCCTCTTTGGGCGAGCTGGTGGCCTGGATCATCGGCTGGGCGCTGACGCTGGAATACGCGGTGGGTGCGGCCACGGTGTCGGTCTCCTGGTCCGGGTATACGGTGCGTTTCCTCGGCAAACTGGGCTGGGCGCTGCCGCATGCGCTGACCGCCTCGCCGTTCGATTCGGATGCGGCGGGTCACGCTGCACCCGGCATCGTCAACCTGCCGGCGGTTTTCATCGTCGTCTGCGTCTCGATGATCCTGATACGCGGCATCAGCGAATCGGCGAAGACGAACGCGGTCATCGTCGCCATAAAATTGGCCGTCGTGGCCGCCTTCATCGGCTTCGGTGCGCTGTATGTGCATCCCGAAAACTGGCACCCATTCATCCCGCCGAACGCCGGCGAGTTCGGCCATTTCGGCATCTCCGGCATCTTCCGCGGGGCGGCCACCGTGTTCTTCGCCTATATCGGCTTCGATGCCGTCAGCACCGCGGCACAGGAGGCCAAGAACCCCGAGCGCGACATGCCGATCGGCATACTTGGCTCGCTAGCCATCTGCACGGTGCTGTATGTGCTAGTCTGCCTCGTGCTGACCGGCCTGATCAGCTACACCAGGCTGCACGTCTCCGCCCCCGTCTCGGTGGCCATCGGCGAGACGCCGCTGACGTTCCTGAAGATCGCGGTGGATGTCGGCGCCATTGCCGGGCTGACCAGCGTGATCCTGGTGATGCTGCTGGGGCAGAGTCGGGTGTTCTACTCGATGGCGAGCGATGGGCTGCTGCCGCAGGTGTTCTCCGCCATGCACCCGCGCTTCCGCACGCCGTACCTGTCCAACCTGCTGTTCATGGTGTTCGCCGGTGTGGCGGGCGGGTTCACGCCGATCAGCGTGCTCGGCCATATGACCAGCTTCGGCACGCTGCTGGCGTTCAACATCGTCTGCATCGGCGTCTTGGTGCTGCGCCGCACGGACCCTAACCGGCCGCGCGCCTTCCGCACGCCTTACTCGCCGTTCGTGCCGGTTGCCGGCATCGTTGTGTGCAGCGCGCTCATGCTGTCGCTGGAGTTGCAGGTCTGGGAGCTGGCGATGGGCTGGCTGGTGATCGGGCTGGGCGTGTTCTTCGGCTACAGCCGGTTCCACTCGCGCCTGCGCGGTCACGCTTGAAGGGTGCGGACTTCCCGGCGGGCCGCCCCCGCCGGCTGCGCCGCAACGGCTGGACGCGCCGGCTGGTCGCCGAACATACGCTGGGTGTGGACGACCTGATCTGGCCGATCTTCGTCATCGAGGGTGCCGGCCTGACGGTCCCGGTGGCCGCCATGCCCGGCGTGGACCGCGTCAGCCTGGACCGGCTGGAGGGTCACGTGGCCGAGGCGGCCAGGCTGGGCATCCCGGCCGTGGCCCTGTTCCCCGCCACGCCGGCGGACCGCAAGGACGCCGAGGGCACCGAAGCGCTGAACCCGGAAAACCTGATGTGCAGCGCCGCCCGCCTGCTCAAGCGCGCCTACCCCGAGCTGGGCCTGGTGGGCGACGTGGCGCTGGACCCCTACACCGACCACGGCCATGACGGCGTGATACGCGACGGCTACGTGGCCAATGACGACACGCTGTCCGTGCTGACCCGCCAAGCGGTCCAACAGGCGCAAGCCGGCATAGACGTGATCGCACCGTCGGACATGATGGACGGCCGCGTGGGCGCCATACGCGCGGCGCTCGACGAATCCGACCTGATACACACCAGCATCATGAGCTACGCCGCCAAATACGCGAGCGCCTTTTACGGCCCGTTCCGCGACGCGCTCGGCTCGGCGAAATCGCTGCATGGCGACAAGAAAACCTACCAGATGGACGCAGCCAACTCCGACGAGGCGATGCGCGAGGTTGAGACCGACCTGGCCGAAGGTGCGGACATGGTGATGGTGAAACCCGGCATGCCGTATCTGGACATCGTACGCCGCGTTGCCGAGCGCTTCGAAGTGCCGACCTTCGCCTACCAGGTGAGCGGAGAATACTCGATGATGTGCGCCGCGGTGGAGCGCGGCTGGCTGGACCGCGAGCGCGCGATGCTGGAGAGCCTGCTCGGGTTCAAGCGCGCGGGGGCTGATGGGGTGCTGACGTATTTCGCCGTTGAGGCGGCGCGGGTTTTGCGGGGGTAGCGAGCTGCGGGTTGGACACGGAAGCAGCTCAGAAGCCAAAAACTTTTCTTGCCTACGCTGGCTTCGCCGCCTCGTCACGGTTTAGAGGACGCCGCAGACGGTCCGACGATCACTTCGCCATGACGGGCCGTGGCGTCGCAGAAAGTCACTGGATAAACGCTCCGTGGCCTGTGCCAATGCGCCAACAAAAGATGGGCGCGCTGCGATGGCAAGGATTACAGGACCGGTTACCGGGCACGGAACACTGACCGGAACGTCCGGCAATGACGTGATCGTCGCACTTGGCAGCTTTAACACCGTCACGGGTGGGGGTGGCAACGACACCATCCTGGCCACCCAGGGCAACGATAACAGCATCTTTGTCGGCCAACTCTCTGACGGGCTCACGGGCCCGTCGGATGCAATTCGCATCGATGGTCTGGACGATACCATTCGCGGCGGGGACGAGGCGGTTCACCTGACAGGAATGGCGAGCCGCACGTCTGTGACACTTGGGAACGGCAACGACCGGCTGTCCTTGCAAGGCTCGGCAAACGACATCCTGCTGGGCGCCGGAGACGACAGCATCAGCGCTCTTGGCGGCAGCGACACCATCCACGTGGCCTACAATGACGGCTCCGGCTACGGTGACCACATCGAGATCAGCGGGAAGCACAACGTCATTACCAATGCCCAGAGTGCTGGCGAATACACCGGCACCGGACATTTCACGGTGTCGGGCGGATCAGGCAATAACACTTTCGATCTCAATTCGGGTGTGAGCACAATCAACACCGCCGGCGAGAGTAACGTCTTCAACATCACAGGCTTTGGATTGACGCATATCGTCGCGGGCAGCGGATCCGATACGGTCAACATCCAAGGGGTGAGCGGCAGCAGCAATGGCGAGCAGAACATCCAGTTGGCCGGCCAACATAACGGCGTCTTCGGTACTGCCGGAGACGCCACCGTGTCGGGCGGCGCCGGACATAATACGATAAACCTGGCCGGTCCGGACGTGGGCGGGGGGTCGTTGGCATTACAGCTCGGTGGCTTGGGTAACAGCCTGACAATCCTTGCGGCCCATGCGACGGTGAACCCCGGCACCGGGGCCGACACCGTAGCGCTCCAGAGCGCGATCGGATCGGTGACCTTCTATGGGTCGGGCGACATGCTGCTACTGAGCGGAACCGGTATCTACGCGGGCGCTCCCGACGCCTATGTCGACGACCGCTCAAGCGGTCTCCGTATTGACCTGATGGCTGGCGGCGCCGGCGATGTGACGATCGATCACCTTGACGCCGCCGGTCTGGTCAACTTCGACGGCCGCGGCGGCTTCACTAGCGTCAGCCAGGTATTGAGCGACCTGCAGGCGACCGGAAACGGCGATTACAGCCTGGCTCTTCCGGACGGCTCCGGGACGATCGTCTTCCTGCACACGCCAAACTTGAACGCCAGTAATTTCAAAGTCTAGGCTTGGGTCATCGTCCGCCGAACCGATCAGCAGCAGTTCTACTTCGTCTGATAGACAGCCTGCTTGCGAAGCCAAATCCCTGCCTCGATCTTGAGGACGGCAGCAACCGGCTGCTGCGGTGAACTTCTGCCAGAGGCTTTGACGTTGACTTATGGCAGGAGGCACCAAGAAACTTGTGTCCCCCGCATTTGCAACGTGCGGGCGGTCCGGACAGTTACGCACGCCGAAAATGCGGGAAGCTTCTTTTTTCAAAAGAAGGCCTTGCTGACTTTCGCAACGGTCACTCAGGAGACCGAAAATGCTCATCCCCTGCCTGCGCTATGAGAACGCTCCCGCCGCCATCGATTTCCTGTGTCACGCGTTCGGTTTTAAACAGCAGATGGTGCTGGCTGACGAAACGGACCCGTCGCTCATCCACCACGCGCAGCTGCAACTCGGCGACGCACTGATCATGCTCGGAACGGCCCTGCCGGGCGGTGTGGCCGACCTCTATGGATGGAAAACACCCGCGCAGGCCGGCGGGATCACCGCGTGCGTGTACGCGGTGGTAGAGGACGCGGACGCGCATCACGCCGCAGCGGAGGCGGCCGGTGCGGAAATCGTGAGCGCGCCGCACGACAACGACGGATACGCGGGGCGTTCCTATAGCGCGCGCGATCCGGAGGGCAATGTATGGGACTTCGGCACGTACGATCCTCGCGTGTCCTGACCGCTTTGTCCGAAAGGCCTCGCATGTCTGTCCGCCAACTCTGCCTTCTCGTGCTTCTGGCAGCCGGCGCCGCCGGGACGGCCCGCGCCGCAGTCCCGGACAAGGTCGTCCTGATCGCCGGCGATGACAGCCTGCCGGTATTCGACAACGCAACCCAGGGCGTGCAGGCCGACCTGGCTGCAAGCGGCGCGCGCGACGCTGTGAGGCTGAGTGCCACGGCCACCGGTCCGGCTGCCGCCACGCTGGACCACGTGCTGGCCGCCGTTGCCAGCATGCACCCGGCACCCGGCCAGGGATGCCTGGTGTTCGCCACCTCGCATGGCGGCAAGCATGCCGGGCTGTATCTGGCCGACGGTGACACCTTCCTGACACCGCGCGCGCTGGATGCGGCGCTGACGCAAGGCTGTGGCGCGGCGCCCACCGTCGTAGTGATCTCGGCCTGCTACTCCGGCAGCTTCACTCAGCCGCCGATGGCGCGGCCGAACCGCGTGGTGCTGTCCGCCGCGCGTCCGGACCGCAGCTCGTTCGGGTGCGGGGCGGGGCGGACCTACACGGTGTACGACGCGTGCCTGCTAAAGGCGTGGCGACCTGGTGCGGCGTGGCAGACGGTGTTCGCCGTGGTGAAAGGCTGCGTCCGCAACGAGGAGGTGATCGAACGGGTGCGGGCGTCCGAGCCGCAGGGGTGGTTCGGAGCACGGGTTGCGGGACTGGCGCTGCCGGAAGGGAAGTAAGGAAGGCCTTCTTTTTTGCAAAAAAGAAGCAAAAAACTTTTACTACTCCGACGCTGAGCTGCCTCGTTTTATCCGGAGGAGCGCGGCTGGTGCAAATGCGGGGGAAGTAAAAGTTTTTTGGTCCTTTTTTCAAAAAAGGACTGCTTGCTTTCTTTGGATGTGTCCTGCGCGACGCGTGCCACAGGAAGAAAATAAACCACCAAGCGCACCAAGAACACCAAGAGATCCGACTGTCCCTAAACCATCTCTGCCGTGTCCTCGTAGCTCAAGGACGCGAACGGCTTATTGAGGATTGAACGAAGCCTCTTGGTGGTTCATCCCTTTCTTCACGTCTGTCGGCTGGCAGCCAATAAGCCGCCGACAGGGAGCAAAAGTTTTCGCGTCTTTTTCAAAAAAGAAGGCCTTCCTTTGCTTCTTCTTGCCTGACACAAGCCCGCATGCCGGCCACGCCCCTACTCCTGAAAGAACCAGCCAGCGCAGGCAGCTACCCCCTGCACCTGCGCCAGACGCTCGCGATCGCAGCGCCGGTTGCCGCAGCCCTGCTGTCCGAGATCGCGATGGGCCTGATCACCACCATCATGCTGGGCAGCCTGGGCGCCCGGGCGCTCGCGGCGGGCGCGTTCTCCACCAATGTGTTCATCACCGGGCTGCTGGTGCTGCAGGGCGTGCTGACCGGCGTGGGCGTTCTGGCGGCCAATCGGCTGGGCGCAGGGCGGCCCGGAGAGGTGGCGGGGCTGTACTGGTCCGGCGTGTTGCTGGCCGTGCTGATGGCCGCACCGTTGTTCGCGGTGATGAGCGTGCCGGCCGCACTTTGGCGCGCGGCCGGGCAGAGCCCGGAGCTGGCGGCCGACGTGGCGGAATACCTGCACATCCTGCGCTGGGCGGTGCCGGCCGGCGTGGTGGGCGTGGGGATGATGCGCCAGTTCCTGCCGGCGATCGGGCTGGAGCGCGTGCTGCTCTGGGTGTTGCCGGCCGGCGTGATCCTGCATGCGGGGCTGACGCGGCTGCTGATACGCGGCGGGTTTGGACTGCCCGCCTACGGCGTGGCCGGCTCGGCGGCCGCTGCCGTTATCACGCTGAGCGTGGTGGCGGGTGCGATGCTCGCCGTGCTGCATTGCAGTCTTCGGTTCCGCGGGTTCGTGCGCCTGTCCTGGCCATGCCTGGCGGTGCTGCGCGCCCTGCTGGCCATAGGCCTGCCGGTGGCGGCCACGGTGGCGGTGGAGGCGGGTCTGTTCCTCGCGACCGGCATGTTGGCCGCGGCTTTGGGCCAGGTTGTGCTCGCGGCGCACATGATCGCTCTCAGCGTAGCCAGCGTGACGTTCATGGTGCCGCTGGCGATCAGCCAGGCGGCCAATGTGCGGGTGGCGACCGCCGCGGGAGCTGGCAACCCGGCTGCCGCGCGACGGGCCGGCTTCGCGGCCATCCTGCTGGGCGCTGGCTTCATGGCCGCCAGCGCGCTGACCCTTAGCCTGGTGCCGCGCCTGATCGTCAGCCTGTACATCGCCCCTGGTGCCGCCACCGCCGGCGCCGTGGCGCTAGCCGCCAGCCTGCTGCGCGTGGCCGGCGTGTTCCAGCTGTTCGACGGCACGCAAGTGGCGGCCGGCGGCGCCCTGCGCGGCTTGCAGGACGTGCGTTTGCCGATGGTGCTGGCGACAATCGGGTATTGGGGCATCGGCTTCTGGGCCGGCTGGGTGCTGGCGTTCCGCTTTCACATGGGGGCGATCGGGCTTTGGTGGGGGTTGTGTGCGGGGTTGGCCGTGGTGGCGGTTTGCCTGACGGCGCGGTTTGCACAGTTAAGTAAGAAAGGCCTTCTTTTTTGAAAAAAAGAAGCAAAAAACTTTTGGCCCTTGTCGAGGAGTGCCGAAACACTCGCCGACAGGGAGCAAAAGTTTTTTGGTCCTTTTTTTCAAAAAAGGACTGCTTTCTTACGCTTACGACCCCGGTTGAAGAATCATCCGATAAGCACAAGCCGAGCGCGCGGGCAGAATGAAACACGGCAGCCCGAACACGAGGCGTTGCCGCGCCTGCAGGACCGGGTGAGCGCGATCCAGGGTTATGCTGGTCCGCAGATGCAGCGTACTGGGCTGCCTGGGTAGCGGGCGCAACGGCACCAGCATGAGGCCGAACGGGATCGGAAACACCTTGAAGTCTGCGTTGGCGATGAAGTGGCCGCCGTCGGAATCCAGCGTGTGATTGCCGAGGTAGAGGCCATTGAAGTCCTCGCCGGATCTGGCGATGTAGGCGATACCCAGCGGCCTCAGGCCGTCAGGCAGGTAAAGGCCCTTGCCGTCCGGCAGCACGGTCACCGGCGAGGGATCGCGCGCCACGGCCAGGACCGGCCGCCAGCATCCGGCAGCGAGCATCAGCATGAGGCCTGCCGAGCCCGCCAGGTATCGGCGGCGCCAGACGACCAGTTGCAGCAGCGCCAGGGCGTAGAGGGCAAAGACCGGAATGGTCCATTTGAAGTAATGCTGGTTAGCGAAATAGAACAGGCCGGTCGGGTGCAGGTCCCGGTAGCAGAGGTAGAGGCAGACGAAGGCGACCGCTCCGCCGCCGACCAAAGCGTGTTGCAGGCGGCGCCGCGGCTCGGCGATCAGGCAGGCGGCGATGCCGGCCATGCCCGGCAGTATCCACCAATAAACCTGCGCCAGGCCGGCACCTTTGGGAAACAGCGGCCGCGGGTTCAGCAGGACGGTGACAAAGCGCAGCGGCAGCAGGCGCCACTCGAAACCCACCATGCGGGAGAACTGCATGTAGGCGCCGAGCGTCAGGCCGTGCGTCGCAAGATGGGTGATGGCCAGGAGCACCGGGCCGGCCAGGAACGCGAGCCCGGTGGCAGGGATGAGCTGCCGCAGGGGGCGGCGGTCGGTGTGTTGCCACGTCGTTGCAAGCAGGAACAGGCCCACGGCGCCTGCGGCAAACGCCCAGTCGGTGGGCCGGAACAGGATGACCGATCCGGAGAGAAATGCGGCTGCCACGGCGTGGCGCAGGCGCGGGGCCTGGCTGTAGCGCAAGGCTGCAAGCAGCGCCGCCAGGGTCAGCGTGGCGCTCGGCGTGCTGGTCCAGGGGGTCTCCCAGGTGTAGAACGCGGGCCGGTCCATCACGGTGGCCAGGAAGAACACCGTGCCGCCCACCGCCCGCATGCCGGCGGCTGCCGGCCACAAGGCGGCGGCGAGTGCGGCGAACAGCCAGAGCGCGCTGGTCCAGCAGAGGACATCGACGAGGAAGAAGGGCTGGTCCGGGAAGAAAGGCACGAACAGCGCACCAAGGAGCGCGTAGCCCGCCGGGTAATGGTGCGACGCGCTGTCCAGGTTGCCGGCCGCCCAGGCACGCGCCGCCCGGTAATACAGACCTTGATCTGACCAGCCGAACCAAGCATGAGCCGGCGCGGCGAAGCCAGGAGCCAGCGGGTTGCGGGCATGGACCCGGAAGTAGCGTGTCGCCAGCAGCGCGCTCAGGACAACGAGGTAGAAGGATTGCGGCCAGTCCGCATGCCAGGCCCGAAATCGGCGGAAAGATCGGCGGAAAGCAGGCACGAAACCTGTCGTTTGAGGGCTTGCTTCAAGCAATGGTCGGGGAATCTTTCGCGGCCGGGTGCAATAGATCGCGGTTGCTGCTAAGTCAACGAATCGCGGAATCGCTGGAGAGCCTGGTTTGATGGACGCATTACCGTATCGCTCGCCGTCGCAGGTCCGGCGGACGCTGGCGGCGTCGTTCGATCCAGGGCGTAACAACTTCGATGCGATACGGCTGGTGGCCGCACTCGTCGTCGTACTGAGCCACAGCTATTCGCTGACCGCCGCCAAATGGGAGCCGGTGAGCACATACTTGCATTACGGGTATGGCGGCACGCTTGCCGTCGATGTGTTCTTCGTGATCAGCGGCTTCCTGATTGCGCGGTCGGTGGAGACACAGGATCTGCCGGCCTATCTTGCCGCGCGCGTGCTGCGCATCATCCCGGCATTGGCCCTGGTCACGGTGTTCGAAACCTTCTTGATTGCTCCGTTGTTCTTCGAAGGATCGCGCAGCTACTACTTCCACCACTACGCGCTCGGGCACCTGGGCAACATCCTGGTTTTCGGCGAAGACCCTTTCATACCGAATGTATTTTCCAAACTGCCCTATCCTTACCTGAACGGCTCGCTGTGGTCGTTGCCGGTGGAGAGCCTGTTCTATCTCCTGCTGCCTTTCCTGTTGATGTCTGCCGCAGGCGGCCGGCGTTGGGCGGTGCTGCTGGTGTTTGCCGCCAGCCTGGCCGCCGGACCGGCAGCGCATTGGTACGGGCTGGACGACAATCATCCCGGCGGCTTCCTGTTCCGCACCGTCAGCTTCGATGCGTTGGCACAATATACGAGCTACTTCCTGGCGGGCGTAGTGGCCTGGAAGTATCGGGACCGCATCACCTTGCATCCCGGCGGGACGGCGTTGTGTCTGCTGATCCTGTTCGCCGCGCGGGACAGTCTTGCCGGCCCGCTGATCCTGAAATTGTGCTTGCCTTATCTGGTCCTCTCGATCGGTATTGCCAACGGCGCCGGCACCAGGCTGAAGCGCAGTCTTGGCGATCTCTCCTATGGCGTTTATCTGTTTGGCTATCCCGTCATCAACACGGTGATCTCGCTTGCGCCAAACGGCCTGAGCACGGAGAAGGTGTTTCTGCTAACCACCCTGATCTGCCTGGTTTGTGCCTGGCTGTCCTGGCATTTCGTAGAACGCCCGGCATTGCGCCTCAAAAAATCGCATGTGGCCAGGACGGCCTATGCAGATCCTGCCGGCCTGGTCGCGCAGGAGCCGCCGCAAGCGTAGTATCAGCAGTCCGATATGTCAGAACCTACTGAGCACTTGTACCAGCGTGGGAGCAAAAGTTTTTTGCTTCTTTTTTTCAAAAAAGAAGGCCTTGCTT
>CAXTCL010000030.1:0-23751 GCA_964242035.1 uncultured Acetobacteraceae bacterium
GAAGATCAGGATGAGCGTGGTTATCATGCAAACTCCTTCAGCGGGGACCTCAAGAGCTGCTTGGCCAGGACGGTCGATCACAGCTTCACTCTCGAACAGTCTTCAACGGCAAATCACGTCAGAGTTGTATACTTTATCGTAACGTTCACCTCGGCAAGTCTCAAAATTGGAGAGCGCAGTTAGCTGCTTTCTGTGGCAGCGAGAGCAGGGCTTCTGCCAACGTCCTCTGCGCAGCAATGCATCGGGTATCACAGGACAAAAGGAGGGCTCGGGACCACCGTCGGGATCAAAAGTTTTTTGCTTCCTTTTTCAAAAAAGAAGGCCTTGCTTGCCTTCGCAAACCTCCGTCCCCACACGGCTTCGTAAGCAGACAGGCGTGTGCCCGCTCAGCGCCGTCCGCTCAAGGTCCAGGTCTCGCTGCCACGGTCGGTAAATTTCACCGGGGTCGCCAGCGCGCCCTGTTCGGTCAGCGCACTGATCAGCCGGAAGCGCCGCTCGGTCGGCACCACGATCATCATGAAGCCGCCGCCGCCCGCGCCTGAGACTTTTGCCGCGATGGCCCCCGCATCCCGTGCCATGCGCTCCAGTTCCTCGATACGCGCAGTGCTGATACCTGGCGCGGTGCGCTTCTTGGCGATCCAGCTGCGTTCCAGCGTGGCCGCCACGCCGTCGATGTCGCCAAGCAGGATGGCGCTTTTCATGTCGAACGCGTCCTGGCGGAGCTGGTGCATCGCCTCCATCACCTGGGTGCTGTCGGTGGTGACGCCGCTGGTCTGCTGCCGGATGATGGTGTCGGACTCGCGCGACTGGCCGGTGAAGCACACGGCCAGCGAGCTTTCGAGTTCCAGCACCACGCCTTCGGAGAAGCGCAGCGGGTTCACGATCACCTCGCCTTCGCGCAGGAACTCCATGAAGTTGATGCCGCCGAACGCGGCGGAATACTGGTCCTGCCGGCCGCCGGCCAGGTTGAGGTCCACACGCTCGATCTCATAGGCCAAATGCGCCACGTCGTAGCGGGTGAGTGGAAGGTCGAGATAGGTGCGGTAGGCTTCGATCAGCGCCACGACGAGGGCGGAGGAGGAGCCAAGACCCGATCCCATCGGGGCATCGACGGCGGTGGTGACGCTGATGGAAAGCGGCTCGCCGCCGTGGAAGTCGCGCACCATGCGCTCGTAGACCCCGCGATGGAGCAGCAGGGTGCTTGCGGGCAGCACGCCGGCGCCGTCATGCAGTTCCTCGCGGCCGAGGTCGCAGGCTTCGAAAGCGATACGGCCGTCGTCGCGGCCGCGTATGAAGGCGTAGGCGTAACGGTCTATGGTGGCGTTCAGCACCGCGCCGCCATGGTGGCTGGAATAACTGAGCAGGTCCGTGCCGCCGCCGGCCAAGCCGAGGCGCAGCGGAGCGCGGGCACGGACCACGGCGCGGCGGCGGTATGTCAGGCGCGAGGTCTTGGGCGAGTCCATTCGTGTTCGGTCCTGGCGGGGAGAAAGCAAGGCAACGCCTTCTTTTTGCAAAAAGAAGCAAAAACTTCTGTCCTGCGCTGTTCAGCCGCCTTGGATTTTCTGGATGTACTGGCGCGTCTCACATGCGGGAGAGTAAAAGTTTTTTGGTCCTTTTTTTCAAAAAAGGACTGCTTGCCTCCCTTGGGCAGTTTCAACCTTGTTTGCCATAAGGCACACGAGCGTACATGGAAAGCGACGTCTCCACGGTTCCGCAACGATGAGCGCGCCCCCGGCCACCATCCGTCAATGTGCCATCCTGGCCGGCGGGCTGGCGACGCGGCTGGGCGACATCGCCGCCGAGACGCCGAAGCCGGTGCTGGAGGTGGGGGGGCGGCCGTTCATCGCCTGGCTGATGCGCGAGATGCTGCGCTTTGGCGTTGATGACTTCATCATCCTGACCGGACACCTGCCGCGCGCGGTGGAGCGCGCGGTGCTGCGCGCCGCCGACGCGCTGCCCAGGCCTGTGCGCGTGCGCTTCTCCGAGGAGCCTGAGCGGGCAGGCACCGGCGGCGCGCTGTTCCACGCGGCGCCGCTGCTGGCTGGGCGTTTCCTGATGTGCAACGGTGATTCGCTGTTCGACTGCAACGTCGCGGCATTGCTCGCGGGCTTTGCCGCCGATGGTGACGACGTGCTGGCGCGCATGGTGGTGCGCGAGATCCCCGACGCGTCCCGCTACGGCACGGTGACACTGGACGGCGCGCGGGTGACCGCGTTCCGGGAGCGGCCGGAGACGGCGCAGGCAGCCCCTGGTCTGATCAACGCCGGCATCTACGCGATGGACCGTCGCGTGCTGGGCAGGCTTTCCGCCGATTGCTCGCTGGAGCGGGACCTGCTGGCGCCGCTCGCGTCGGACGGCGCGTTGCGAGCGGTGCGACAGGACGGCTGGTTCGTCGACATCGGTATTCCGAACGATCTGGCGCGTGCGCGGCGCGAGCTGGCCGGGTGCATGGACCGGCCGGCGCTGTTCCTGGTCGGCGACGGGGTGCTGACCCAGGCGCGCGACGGGGCAGCCGGTCAGGACGGACGGGCGTGGGTGGACGGCGCGCGCGCTGCCGTGGCGGCCACCACGGCGCGCGGCTGGCATGTGTTCACGGTAACCGCCCAAGGCGGGCCGGCGCGTGGCGGTGGCGGGGACGCGGAGGCGGCGCGGCAGTTCTGGCTGACGGACGCGTTACGGCGGGCTGGCGGCACGCTGGACGATTGGCGGTCAACCACCTGTGGTGAAGCGGCAGTGGGTATAATGGCCGACCTCCTGGGAGTTTGGGAGTTGGATCCGCAGCGCTGCGTCATGGTGGGGAAGGCTCAGGCGGATGTTCCGGCAGGGATGCGCAGCTTGGTGTTTCCTGGGGGGGATCTGCTGGCGTTCCTGACAAATGCCGGCATCTTCTGAAGGCGTCCAGGTTGGATGCAAAACCTTTTCTGGAGACGCCTGTAGCCCGGGTGGGCTTGCGTCTGTGCTACTTACCTGGCGCCCGCTCTGGTCCGGCCAGAAGCCTTATCGTCCTTTTCTTCAAACGGACGCCTTAACTGCCTTGGCAACGCCTCAACCGCCGCCGCGAACGATGCCGCGCCAGTCGTCCAGAACCTCGGCAAGGCTCTCCCGCCACGGAATCTGCGCAGTCCAGCCGAGCAACCGCTCGGCGGCTGCGCAATCGCCCGACGCCGCCGCTATGTCGGAGGCGCGCAGGCGGTCGGTATCCGTCTCGACCTCGACGGCAGACTCGGACAACTCGATCAGGTCGTCCAGGATCGACCGGATGGAACGTGCCCGGCCGGACGCGATGTTGAGGATCACGCCGCCTGGTAGGGCGTCCGCATGGAGCAAGCAAAGCGCGTAGGCGCGGCACACGTCGCGCACGTCCAGGAAATCGCGCGTCGGGTCCAGGGCGCCGACCCGCACGGTCTTCTGCAACCCGGCTTCGACGCGTGCGACCTGGCGGGCAAAGCTGGGCAACACGAAGGCGGCGGACTGGCCACGGCCGGTATGGTTGAACGGCCGCACGCGTATGATGCGCAGCGCGGCTGCCGGCATGGCGCCGAGTGCGAGGTCGGCAGCGGCCTTGGTGGCACCATACGTGTTGATCGGGTTCAGCGGTGCGGCCTCGTCCAGGCACGGCCCATGCGAGGCGAAGCTGCGTCCGTAGGCATCTGCCGAAGAGGCGTGGACCAGCGTGGCGCCGGGCGAGAGTTCGGCCAGCACGCGTGCCAGGATCAGGGTGCCGTGCAGGTTAACGCGCCACGCCGCATCGGGGTCGGACTGCGCCGCGGTGGGTGCTGCGATCGCGGCCAAATGGACGCAGGCATCGGGTCGGGCGTGGCGCACGGCGTCGCGCACCGAAGCCTCGTCCGTGATGTCAAAGTCAGGGCTCAGGCGTTCCGCGTCAGGCAGCATGGCTGCCAGTGCCGGCGCCAAGTGCCGTCCTACGAAGCCGCGGGCGCCGGTGATCAGGATGCGGCAGGGCGGCATCGCGCGGCGCTAAGCCGCCATGCGGCTACGATGGCGGGCGAGGTCGGCTTCCACCATCTCGGCCACCATGTCCTCTAGCGTGGTGGTGGGCGTCCAGCCGAGCACACGCGTGGCCTTGGCGGCGTTGCCAAGCAGCACGTTGACCTCGGCCGGGCGGACGAGGGCGTGGTCAAGCACCACGTGCTCCTCCCAGTCCAGCCCGGCATATCCGAAAGCGATCTGGCACAGCACCCGTATCGACGTGGTTCGCCCGGTCGCAATCACGTAGTCGTCCGCCACCTCCTGCTGCAGCATGGCGTGCATGGCGCGCACGTAGTCCCTGGCATGGCCCCAGTCCCGCGTGGCGTCCAAATTGCCCAGCCGGAGCTGTCGCGCCAGGCCGAGCTTTATCCGCGCTACCCCGTCCGTCACCTTTCGGGTGACGAACTCGATGCCGCGCAGCGGGCCTTCGTGGTTGAACAGGATGCCGCTGCTGGCATGCAGGCCGAAGCTTTCGCGGTAGTTGATCGTCATCCAGTGCGCATACAGCTTGGCCGCGGCGTATGGGCTGCGCGGGTAGAAGGGCGTGCTCTCGTCCTGCACCGGCGTGGTGGCCAGGCCGAACATCTCGCTGGAGGAGGCCTGGTAGAACCGCGCCAAGGGATGCATCAGGCGCACCGCCTCGAGCATGTTGGCCGCCCCCAGACCGGTCACGTTGCCGGTGAGCAGGGGCTGCTGCCAGGACGTGGCGACAAAGCTCTGGGCCGCCAGGTTATACACCTCGTCGGGTTTGGCCGCCTGCACCACGCGCAGCAGGCTGGACAGGTCGGTGAGGTTGGCATCCACCAGTTCGACGGCATCTAGGACGCCCAGCCAGCGCAGGCGCTCCCCGATCACGTCCGAACTGGCCGACCGGCGCATCATCCCCACCACGCGGTAGCCCTGCTGGAGAAGATGTTGGGTGAGGTAGGCCCCATCCTGGCCGGTAACCCCTGTGATGAGAGCTGTCGGCATGGCATTCCTTGATTTCGGCGGCAGGCGGCGGCTCTAGCGGCGGTGCCCGGCTTTGTCCACTTGCGGCGGTCGGGCGAGCGGCAGAAAGCAAGGCCTTCCTTTTTGAAAAAGAAGCAAAAACTTTCGTTCCCCGCATTTGCAGCGTCCGGGTGCTCCCGAAGAAACACGCACGCTGCAAGTGCGGGGAAGTAAAAGTTTTTTGCTTCTTTTTTTCAAAAAAGAAGGCCTTGCTTGCTTTCGCTACGGTCAGTCTAAAGACCATTGGTATGACAAGACTCAAAGCCGCGCCGCGCGGCCTGCTGGCGCCCTGTATAGTAGCGGCCGCGTTCCTGGCCTACTGGCTGCTGGACCACGCACCGCGCTTCTATCTCGGCGACTCGACCGCCTATCTTTCAACCGGCATGTCCGGCTGGATCCCCCCAGACCGATCCTGGGCGTACGGCTACGCCTCGCGCTGGGTGGTGGAGGCGGCCGGCAGGATCGACGCCCTGGCGGCGGTGCAGTGCCTGCTGCTGGGCTTCGCCTTCCTGGCCGTGCGCCGGCTGGTGCAGCCCGTGGGTGGGCGGGCGGCGCTGGTGTTCTGCGCCCTGGCGGCACTCGACCCGTTGCTGGAGGCCTACACGCGTTTCTGGCTGTCGGACGCGGTGGCGCTGGCGTTCTTCCTGTTGTTCCTCTGCGCGCTCGCCTGGTTCGTGGCGCCCAGGCCAGCGCGGCTGCTGCCTGGTCTCGCCGGCCTCACGGTGATCGCGTTCCTCGCCTTCTGGGTCAGGCTGGCTTACGTGCCTGTCGCGTTCGCGACCTGCCTGGGGTGCGTGGCGCTGTCGTTCCGGTCCGGCATACAGATCGGCAGGCGGCGCGCGTTTGCCGCCTGTCTCGCCATCCCGCTCGCCGTGCTGGCCGTGGCCGGCTCCAACGCCGTCGTCAGCATGCCGCGTTTCCGCGGCACGCCGTTCCTGAACAAGATGTCCGGACTCTACGAGCTCGGCGTGTTCACCCCGGCGATACGGCTGGCCGACATCAATTCGGCCGGCATCGAGATGTCTCCGGCCACGTTCGACGCCATGCAGCTCTGGCGATATGATAACCGGCCGGCCCAGGTCTGGTCCGACGACACGCGCTACCTGCGGGCCTATCTACAGAAGGCGTCCGGCTACAGCGACGTCTTCGATGCGCGCTTCCAGTCGTTATGCCACCGGATCGTCAGGATTGGCCTGGCCCACCATCCGCAAACGTTCGTGGCGTCCTACCTCTACGGGCTGGCGCTGTATCTGACGCCGAAATTCTACGTTCTGCATTTCGACGACGAGATGGGACTCAACAGGGACCTGCCGGCCTGGTCGGTCGATTTCCTACACTCTTTCAGCAGCTCGAACATCGGCCAGGCCGCGCCGCGCGCCCGCACGCCGCTTGTCGCTGTGCTGCGTGCCGTGGTGCCGGCCTATTTCCTGGTCATGATAGCCGGGTTCGCGTGCGCCATGGTGATCCTTTCCACCTCGCGACGATGGACGCGCGGCCAGCTTGTGCTGGCCCTTGGGCTGGTCTTCTCTCTCCTGGCGACGCCGATCTACAGCCACGGCATCAAGCCGCGCTACGTTCTTGCCGTGGTCACGCTGAGCTATGCGATGTTCGCCTGCATCGGCCAGCGGCGCGGTGCCGCGCCGACCGTCGCCGTCGCAGCCGACGGTTTCCCGGCGGCGGTCTGATCGCCAGGGCCGCAAGCCGGCACGTCGGCATTGTTGCCGTTCTGCCGCGGTCGTCCGCGCCTGTGTTGCATTTGGCCGTCCCCCAAGTGACAAAGAGCCGATGGTGCCCGTGTCCTACCTGACCCTGCGCACGCACGGGCCGATCGTCGTACGCCTCATTGCGACGGCGTTCGGGCGCATACCCGACCCTGCCGGACTGTGCGCGATGGCGGCTGCCCTGGCCGCCGGCACGACACTCGAGGGCCTTGCCCAGTCCCTGGTAGAGAGCGAGGAGTTCATCGCCCTGCATGGTCCCGGCCCCTATGCCGACGCGGCTTACGTGCAGCGCGTGGCGGGCTTTGCGCGCGCGGCTGCGGAGGCAGGCAAGCGGGGCGGACATGGTGCGCTCTCCGACCTTGGGGCCGACCCTGCGGCCACGGTCCCGGCGGGGGCCACGCGGGCAGACATCCTCCTGGAGCTGAGCCAATCGCCTGCCGCGCAGGCGGCGATACCGCTGTTTCCCGGCCTGGCGCCCGAATCGGCGCCGGATGACGAGACCGCCTACCGGCTATGGGTGGAGACCTACGACATGCCGAGCCAGGCAGACCTGGCGGCCTTGGGCCAGGTGCAAGGCGCGGGCCTGTTGTCCGTCATCATGGCCTGCGGCGACTCCACGGTCCCCGCCGCGTCCAAGAGTCTCGCGAGCCTGCGCGGGCAGACGGACGGTGGCTGGGAGCTATGCCTAGTCGCCGGCCTGCGGTCGAGCTGGCCCGGGCAGGAGCTTTCGCGTCTCGCCGCGGCCGAGCCGCGCCTGCGTGTCATCGCTGGCCTGCCGGCCGGCGCGGACCGGGCAGCGCCGCTGCGCGCGGGGCTGGAAGCGTCGCGTGGGGACCTGGTGTGTTTTCTCGAGCCAGGCGACGAGCTGGCACCCTCGGCACTCGCCGAGGTGCAGGCGGGCCTTGCCGCCAACCCGGACGCCACGCTGCTCTACACCGACGAGGATCGCATCGCCAGCGGCCGCCGTTTCGCGCCACGGTTCAAGACCGCATTCTCGGCGGATGCCATGCTGGCAGGCAACGCCATCGGTCAGCTTGCGGTGTTCCGCCGCACGCTGGTCGAGGCGGCGGGCGGGTGGCCAGCCGGGCCGCTGCCAGTCTGCGCGTTCACCTCGCGCGCGGCAGGCATCGCCGGGCGCGCCCGCATCCACCATCTGGCGGCGGTACTCTGTCACCGGGCGGACGCTTCCCTGGACTGGCCGTCTGCCGCCACGCAGGCGGGCCGCTGGCCGCATCCGCCGCCGAACCTGCCCGAGCCGCCGCCTCTGGTCAGCATCGTCGTCCTCACCCGCGACCAGGCCGGTCTGCTGGCCGCCTGCAGCGAGGGTGTGCTGGACCGCACCGACTATCCCGCCATCGAGCTGCTCATCATCGACAACGGCAGCATCGAGACGGCCGCGCTGGACTTGCTTGCACGCCTGGAGCAGCGCCCCGGCGTGCGCGTGCTGCGGCGGCCAGGCACCTTCAACTTCGCCGCGCTGAACAACGATGCCGCCCGGCACGCCGAGGGGAGCGTGCTGGTGCTGCTGAACAACGACATCGAGGTGCTGCAACCGGACTGGCTGCGCGAACTGGTATCCCACGCGCTGCAGCCCGACGTGGGCGCGGTCGGTGCGAGGCTGCTCTATCCGGACGGCTCGCTGCAGCACGGCGGCATCGTGCTCGGGCCGGCGGGCGAGGCGACCCATGTCGCGCGCGGCGTCGCGCGCGACTCGCAAGGCTATGACGGGCACCTCGCTTACGCGCATGATTTCAGTGCCGTCACCGGCGCGTGCCTGGCCATCAGGCGTGAGGTGTTTGCTGCCGTGGGCGGGATGAATGAGGATCTGGCGGTGACCTGGAACGACATCGATCTCTGCCTGCGCGTGCGCGCGGCCGGCTTGCGCGTGGTCTGGACGCCGCACGCGGTGCTGATGCATCGCGAAGGCACCACGCGCGGGCTGGAGGACAGCGATCCGGCGAAACACGCGCGGTTCCGCGCCGAACAGGCGCTGGTCGGCGATCTGTGGCCGGAGGCCATGCGGCGCGATCCGTTCCTGAACCCCAATCTGGTGGCCTTTGGCGACGGCCTGCGGCTGGCGGCGCCGCGGCTGGCCCGTCCGGCCCGCGCCAGCCGGACCGCCGCGTGACACTGCGTGACCCGACTGGCCCGGACGACACGGAGCCGACCCTCTTGACGCAAGCCGAAGCCGTGGCCGCGGCCGCCGGTCCCGCGCCCGGACCGTCGGTGCTGTTCGATCTGCGGCCCTGCTACGAGGGCTTCGCCGGCATTCCGCAGGAAGTGCGGCTGCTCTACGCCATGTTCACTAACCTGGATCTGCGCCAGCTCGGCGGGCTCGCCTCAGGCGTGCACTACACCTCGCGCCAGCTCCGCGTGCGCAACGAGTTCGAGCGCGTGCTGGCCCAGACCCAGATGCTGATCGCGCAGGACACCAAGCGCATACGCTGGGGCGCGCTGGGCCTGCTGCCGCGCCGCATGCGCGACAGGTTCTTCCGCCCCTACCTCGCACTTTCCGAAGCGTTCCGCAGCGAGCGCCTGGACCTGGAAATCGATACGAAGCTGTTCGAGGACTTCCTCTGGGTGAAGCTGTTCGATCGCACGATGCCGCCGCAGGACCGGCCGTTCCTGCAGAAATCGCGCTTCTATGCGACCGAGCTCGGGCACGAATACGCGCGCTCGTTCGCCTTTTTGCCGCGCATCTTCCAGCGCCACCTGAAAAGCCAGGCGTGGGACGTGTTCTTCGCCGCCAGCGTCTCGCCCTACAAGCCGGCGCGCAACACCGCGATGATGATACGCTACTACGACGCGCTGCCGCTGCTCAGCCCGCACACGATCGGCGAACCCTGGCCGCACGCCAACAGCCACGCGCTGATGCTGCGCCGGAACATCGAGGACGGCGCGCATTTCTATTGCGATTCCGAACCGGTGCGCGAGGATCTCCTGAACCTGTTTCCGCGCGCGGAGAAGCGGGTGCACACGATCCCGGTCGTGCTTGCACCGGAGTATTTCCCCGACGTGCGGCCTGTCGAGCAGCTACGCACCATCCTCAAGCGCCGCGCCAGCAAGGCGACAGAGGGTGCGGGCCCGGCCCGGCCGAAAATGTTGCCGGACGGCGGCCCTGACGCGGCACCCGACACCCCCATGCCGCGCCTGATCATGGCCGTATCGACCCTGGAACCGCGCAAGAACTACCTTAAGCTGTTCCGCGCCTTCGAGATGGCCCGGCGCATGACGACTGAGCCAATGCAGCTGCTCATCGTGGCCAATCCCGGCTGGCGGTCGGAAGCCGAACTCGCCGAGTTGAAGCTGCTGGTGCGCGAGGGCGCCTATCACCTGAGCGGCGTGCCCACGCAGGAACTGCGCGTGCTCTACTCGATGGCGCATTGCGTGGTGGCGCCGAGCCGGGCCGAGGGGTTCGACTATTCTGGCGTGGAGTCGATGGCGTGCGGCACCCCGGTGATCGCCTCCTCCATCCCGGTGCATCGCTGGGTGTACGGCGACGCCGCCACCTATTTCGACGCCTATGACGAGGAGGACCTGGCACACCGGCTGGCCGAGGCGGTGCAGGCGCCGCGCGACCGGGGCCACCTGGCGGAGATGGTCGAACGCGGCATCAGGCAGGCCGCCCTCTACACGACACAGGCGCTGGCGCCGCGCTGGGACGCGGCGATCAGGACGGTCGCCGGGACCAGGCGTTGAGCGACGCCCGCGTGGACCGCGACGGGCCGGACCAGAACATCATCTACTGGATGCGCGGCGGCGCGGTGCAGAACTTCGGCGATTTCCTCTCCGAGTATTTCATCGAGCATTTGTTCTTCGCGCAGCCAAACCCGGGCCAGCGCCTGCGCATCGTCGGCAGCTGCATCGACGACATGTTCGTGCCGCCGCAATCCGAGCGCGCGGGCGGCGACGAACTGGTGTTCTGGGGCTGCGGGCTGCGCACCGCGGACGGGCTGAGCGCAGAGCGCCGCGAGGGCGTGGACATCCTGGCAGTGCGTGGCCCGCTGTCCCGCTCGGCACTGCGCCTGGGCAGCACGGTGCCGTTCGGCGATCCCGGCCTGCTGATGCCGGCGCTCTACAAGGCGGCCACTGTGGTGCGGCAGCCGACGAACGACGCGCTGCTGATCCCGCATTTCCACGACAGGCGGACGGATGCCGAGTTGTTGGCGCTCTCAGGCTGTAACGCGGTGCTGCGGCCGAACCTGCCGAACGACCTGACCGCGATCACCGAGTTTGTTGACCGCGTGGTGGCGGCGCGCTTCGTGCTGGCGGGCGCGCTGCATGGCGCCATCATCGCGGCCGCCTACGGCAGGAAGTTTGCCTTCTGGGACAGCGGCGAGATCGACCTGCCGTTCAAATGGAGCGACTTCGCCGCCTCGATCGGCATCCCCTGCAAGTTTCACGCATCCCTGCAGGAAGCCGAGGCGCAGTACGAGGCAGAGATACGCCCCACTTTGCGCATACCGGTGCTCTGGCCGCTGCTGGTGGCGGCACCCATGCCTGTCCGGCCTGACGCCTTTGTCAGCGTCATCGCGCAGGACGTCGCACGACACGGGCCGGCCGCGCTTGAGGACGGCCCTTCCTCCTGGGCGGCCAACCGGCTGCAGACCAGGTTGCAGGGCCTGCTCGACGGCGCCCGCCGCACCATCCAGCTGGGCGCCGAACTGGCCGCGGCCCAGGCCGAGCAGATAACGCTGCAAAGCCGTGCCGAGGCGCTGATGGCAAGCACGGAGCGCACCGCATCCGAGCTGGCGGCGCGTGAGGCGCAGCTGGAGACCCTGCTGCAGCAGGCGCAGGCGGCTCAGGCGGAGCAGGCGGCGATGGTCCTTCGGCTGGATGACGCATCGGCAGAGGCCGCAATCCTGCGTCAGTCGATGCTGGACCAGGCCGAGGAAGCCGGCGCCCTACGCGCCGAGCTGGCCCGCGCAATGGCCGGGCAACATGCCCAGGCAGAGGCCGAGGCGGCAATGCGCGCCCAGGCTGCAAAGCTGTCTGCCGGACGCGACGAGGCGCTGGCGCGCGCCGCCGGCCTCGAACGCCGCCTTGAGGAGGTGCGCGCCCGCGAGGCCCGCCTACGGCACGAGAGCGAGCCGGAACTGGCCCGCCTGCGTGACCGCGAGGCCTGGCTGGCCTCCGAGGAGGCGCGCCTGCACGAGGCGGTGCAGCACCGCAACCAAGTCAACGCGGCGCTGCTGACCGACCTGCAGGCGGAGCAGGCGCTGAATGTGGCGACGCGCGCCAGCACCTCCTGGCGCCTGACCGCGCCGCTGCGCCTGGTGGCTCGCCGCGGCCGCCGCGCGCCGTCGGCGGATCGCGGGCGGGGGCGCCTGCTACGCCTGGTGTGGTGGGCGGTGACGCTGCAATTGCCGGCGCGGCTCGCCTACCGCCGCCGTGTCTTGCGGGAGGTGGCGACCGTTGCCGCGTCACCGATCTTCGACGCGGCCGCCTACCAGGCTGCCAACCCGCAGGTCGCCGGGACCAGGCTGGACGCCGCGCGCCACTACGTGCTCGTCGGCGGCGCCGCCGGCGCCGATCCTGCTCTGCTGTTCGACGGCGCCTGGTACGGCAGCGCCTACCCAGACAGTACAGCCTCTGGCCTGACCCCGTTCGGCCACTATTTGCTACAAGGTGCGGCTGCCGGCTACGACCCGCATCCGCTGTTCGAGACCGCCTGGTACGCCGCCAGGCACGGCCTGCCGCTCGCCGAAGCGCTGCCGCATTACCTGCGTCAGGGCGCGGCCGAAAACGCCGCGCCAAACCGCATGTTCGATCCCGCAGGATACCTGTGCGAGTACCGAGACGCGCGCGTATCGGGCCTGGACGCCTTTACTCATTACCTTAAGCACGGTGCCGCCGCCGGCCACGACCCCCACGCGTTCTTCGAGACGGGCTGGTACATGGCGAACACACCGGCGTGTCGGCCGAGCGGGCTGTCGCCGCTGGCGCATTACCTGCGCGTCGGCGCGGCGCAGGGTGCCCCCAGCACCGGGCTGCTGCCTACGCTGCGAGGGTTCAGTCTGGACCAGCCTCTGGTGCTGCCCGAGCATGCAGATCCGGAGGTGAGCATCGTCATCCCCGCCTACGGCCATTATTTCCAGACGCTGCGCTGCCTGCACGCGCTCGCCGCGAATTCGGACGACAGGGTCGGCTACGAGACCATCCTAATCGACGACGATCCGTCCAACAGCCTGGCACCCTTTCTTGCCGGCGTTCCCGGCCTCCGCATCCAGCAGAACGCCCAGAACCTGGGCTTCCTGCGCAGCTGCAACCAGGCCGCCAGCCTGGCGCGCGGCTGGCATATCGTGTTCCTCAACAACGACACGCTGGTGCAGCCAGGCTGGCTGGCGCCGCTGCTGCAACCCGTGCGCGACGACGCGCGCGTCGGCATCGTCGGCTGCAAGCTGCTCAACGCGGACGGCTCGATCCAGGAGGCCGGCGGCATCCTGTTCAGCGACGGATGGGGCTGCTCTTTCGGCCGCGGCGAGGCGGCCGGCCTGCCCGAATTCAATTACGTGCGCGACGTGGACGTGGTCGTCGGCGCCGCCTTCCTGGTGCGCCGCGAGCTGTTCGCTGGTCTGGGCGGGTTCGACCAGCGCTACGCCCCCGCCTTCTACGAGGAGTTCGACCTCGCCTTCGAGGCGCGCCGGGCAGGCTTCCGTGTGATCTATCAGCCGGCCAGCGTGGTCATCCACCTCGGCAGCACGTCTTACGGCGCCGAACAGCGCGACAGCCAGTCGCGCCGCAACCACGCGCAGTTCTGCCTGAAATGGGCGGCAATCCTGCCGGAGCAGCCTGACCGCGATGCGCCGATGTTCCTGGCGCGCCAGCGGCCGGGTGGCCTGGGCACCAGAAGCCTGGGCACGATCCTGATGATCGACGACAAGGTGCCCGAATACGACAGGCATGCCGGCGCGCTGACGGTGTTCCAGTACATCGGCCTGCTGATCGGCATGGGAATGCGCATCGTCTATTCGCCCGCAGATGGCACGCCGCGCGCGCCCTACACGGCACGGCTGCAGCAGATGGGCGTCGAAGTGCTGTCCGCGCCCGTCACGCTGGCCGCCTGGCTGGATCGCTATGGCCGCCACCTGCATGCCGTCTGGACCGCCCGCCCGGATGTGACCGCGCCCTTGCTGGACCTGCTGCGCAGCACGACAGACGCGCCAATCCTGTATTACCCGCACGACCTGCACCATTTGCGGGAAATGCGGCGCTTCCGCCTGGACGGCGACCTGGACGCGCTCGTCGAATCGAACCGCGTGCGCAGGCTGGAGATGGCGATCTTCCGCGAGGTGGACGTGGTGATGACGCCCAGCGCCGCAGAGGCCGCAATCATCAGCGCCGCGGTGCCTGCGGCAACCGTGCGCGTGATCCCGCCCTACATTTATCCCGAAAGTTCATCGGTCACGCCGGACCGCGCAGCGTTTGCCGGACGGCGCGACATCCTGTTCATCGGCGGCTTCGCCCACCCGCCGAACGTGGATGCGGCACTCTGGCTGGCGCGCGCGATCATGCCATTGGTCTGGCAGCACGCCCCCGACTCGAACCTGCTCCTGGTGGGCGACGCGCCGACCGCGGAGATACGCGCCCTGGCGGGCGAGCATGTGCAAGTGACCGGCCAGGTGCCGGACCTGGAGCCCTGGTACGCCAAGGCACGCCTGTCGGCAGCACCTTTGCGCTACGGCGCCGGGGTGAAGGGCAAGGTGGTGAGCAGCCTGCAGGCCGGCATACCCGTGGTGACCACGGCCATCGGCAACGAGGGGATCGCCCTCGAAGACGGCGCCGAGGTGCTGCTTGGCGAGACAGCAGACGCGCTCGCGGCCGCCATCGTAAACCTGCTCGCCGACCCCGGCCTCTGCGCGCGCCTGTCAGCCAGCGGGGCGGCCGCCGTGCGCCGGCGCTTCGGCCAGCGACAGGCCCGCGCGGCGATGCAGGACATCCTGGGCGTGGCACTCTGCAAGGTATGCGGCAGCGCTCGCCCAGATTCCGCCGCCGCCGCCGAGCCGCCGCCAGGGGGAGCCGAGGACGCTGCAGGTCTCGAAGGCGGACCGGCCGGCAGCGCGGGCTGCCCGGATTGCGGTGCTACCACCGATGACGCCGACCTTGCCGACGCCATCATCGTCCACGCCGGCGCGCAAGGGGCTGCGAGCCTGCACGACGCACTAAGTTGCCTGACGAAGACACGCATCCACGCGTTTGGCGAAGCAGGGCCGGTCGTGGCACAACTGCAGACCGTCCCGCTGTTTACCGGTCACCCGGAAACCGCGGCATCCGCCTCGGAGGGCGGCAAGCACCCCTCTCTTCTGAGTCGGGTCTACGACCTTGCGTTCGCGCCGTCCGAACTGGACATGCTCATCGAGCCGGACATCGGCGCGGCAGTGCCGGACGTGGCCGATCTTGCGGAGATCTTTCGCATCCTCAAACCGAAGGGCGCCTTCATCACCCCCTTCGCCGGCGACCCGGCCGAGGACCTCGGAGCCGCCGCACGCTCGGCTGGTTTCGACGTCTCTGGTGATGCGGGCGGACGGGTCGCTACGTTTATGAGACCCGCCAGCGTTGGTTTCAGCCCGCTTTGAGGTCGGCTTGGGCGAAGGCAAGAAAGGCCTTCTTTTTTGAAAAAAAGAAGCAAGAAACTTCTGTCCCTGCGCTGTGTCCGGCGGCTTGATTTGTCCGAAAGCACCCGGGCTGCTGCAAATGCGGGGGGAGCAAAAGTTTTTTGGTCCTTTTCAAAAAAGGACTGCTTGCTTTCTGCACGCCATACCGTGCGAACAGCGCCCGAGACCCAATCTGCTCTCCATGCGAACCTGCGCGCCCCTCCTCCTCGCGTCCTTGCTCACCGCCTGCGCCATCAGCCCGCCCGCCTGCGTGTCGCCCGGCCACTGGATCTCGCCTGCCACCCTGCACGCGCTTGCCGATCCGGTGCCGGCAGCACAGTCCCGGCCCGTGGTCTTGCTGGGCGAGCGGCATGACAGCACGGCCGATCACGGCTGGGAGCTGGACACGATCAGGCAGCTATACGCGGCCAATCCCTCCCTGGTGCTCGGTTTCGAGATGTTTCCGCGCGCGGAGCAGCCGGCGCTGGACGAATGGGTGGCTGGCCGGCTGTCCGAGGCCGCGTTCTTGGCCAACACCGATTGGGCGCATGTCTGGGGCTTTCCGCCGCCGCTCTACCTGCCAATCTTCCGGTTCGCGCGGGACCACCACATCCCGATGGTCGCGCTAAACGTGTCGCACCGCCTGGTGCACCTGACGGCGCAGCAGGGCTTTGCCGCCGTGCCGCAGGCCGACCGCGAGGGGATAGACACGCCGGCGCCGCCGAGTGCGGGCTACCGCGCCGACCTCGCGGACGCGATGTCTGGGCATGGCGGCCCGGCGATGACGCCGGACCACCTGGCGCATTTCATCGAGGCCCAGCTCGTGTGGGACCGTGCAATGGCCGAGGCCATTGTCGCCCAGCGCGTCCGCGCTCCGGGCCGGCAGGTTGTGGCGCTGATGGGCGCCGGGCATCTCGAACACCGCTACGGCGTGCCGCATCAGTTGGATGCGCTTGGCATCCAGGATGGGGTTGTGTTGCTGCCGGCACACCAGGTGTGTGCACCTTTGGGCGGCGATTATGCTGATGCGGTGTACGTCGACTGATTGCGCGCAGGTAAGGAAGCAAGCAGTCCTTTTTAAAAAAAAGGACCAAAAAACTTTTACTCCCCCGCATTTGCGGCGTCCCTGTTTTCTCCGGATGCGCCGAAGCGCCGCAAATGCGCGGGGACAAAAGTTTTTTGCTTCTTTTTTCAGAAAGAAGGCCTTGCTTCCTTGCGCCTTACGCCGAAGGAAAATCAGCCGACAGGCTCAACTCGTGCTGCGCCTGTATCTCCAGCAACCGCTTCTGCAGGCGTTCGCTCACCGCATCATAGCCCATGGCACCAAGCACCAGGTGTCGCGGCGCGCCAGGCTGCCGGGTGATTGCGATCATCACGTCCGCCGCGCGCGCGGGATCACCTTTCTGGGTGCCGCTTCCTTCGCGCGTGCCGCTCAGGCGTTTGCCGGCGGTGTCCGCGTAGTCCGTGATCTTGCTTGCAGTCTGGCGGAGCGAGCGGCCAGCCCAATCGGTGCGGAAGGGCCCTGGTTCCACGCAGGTGACGCCGATGCCGAGCGGCTCCACTTCGGCGCGCAGCGCGTCCGACCAGCCCTCGATCGCGTGTTTCGACGCGGCATAGTACCCGGAGCCTGGAAAGCCGATCAGGCCGGCGACCGAGGTGATGTTGATGATGTGGCCGCTGTGCTGCGCCCGCAGGATTGGCAGCACGACCTGGGTGATGGCGAACAGGCCAAACACGTTGGTTTCGAACTGGGCGCGTATTTCCGCGTCCTCGCCTTCCTCGACGGTGCTCTGGTAGCCGTAGCCGGCGTTGTTCACGAGCACGTCTATGCGGCCGAAGCGCGCTTTCGCCGCGGCCACGACGCTGGCGATCTGTTCGCTGCTGGTGACGTCGAGATCCAGTGCCAGCGCGCGGTCTTCCGCGGCTGCGGCGATGTCGGCGACCTTTGACGCGTCGCGCGCGGTGACGACGGCGCGGCAGCCTTGCGCGATCGCGCGTTCGGCGAGGGCGCGGCCGAGGCCGGTGGAGCAGCCGGTGATGAGCCAGACGGGAGCGTCGGGTTGGGCCATGGTGGTGTCCTTCGAATGCAACATTGGTGGACGGCTCGTGCTTGCCGGTCCTGAAACGCAGCAGTTAGAACGCGTGGGAGAGTCTGCGCATGCTTCTCATCAATACGGTTGCGCGGCGCCGCTGTTATTGCCGCATCTCCTGCTGGCGCATCGGCATCGTATCGATAAGGGCGGTGATGTCCGCGGCGGCTACAGGCACGTCGCGGCGCAGCTTCACGCTGCCGTCCTTGCCGACAAGTAGAATCTCGAACGTCACCTGTGCACCGACACCGAGCTCAGGACGCAGGCGGCGCGCAGCTTGCGGAGTCACATCCTGCACGACCACGTCACGCGCTCGCAACTCGGCGGCATCCTGCGCCAGGGCCGCATGCTGTCTATCGGCGCGCGGATCACCCGGCTGCGCCACCACGATCACCAGCCGCGGCGCCGGCTGCGCGGCGGCCATAGCCGCCATCAGACCAGATGCCAATATAACGATCCCCGATCCCGTGCGCATTGCCATCTCCCGCACAGCAACATGGTTCGGAGACTGCGGTTGCGACATAGCTTCCTGAAGGACCTGCCATCCAGCGTAGGCGGCGCGCGCCTTGCAGCCCGCCTGCGGCCATGACATTGGCTGGGCAGCAGGGGAGAGCACGCGCATGGCTGATCAGGGTGGCGCCACATACCAGGCCCAGGACCGCAACCTGGCGCTGGACCTGGTGCGCGTGACGGAAGCGGCCGCCTTGGCCGCCTCGCGCTGGATGGGCCGTGGCAACAAGATCGAGGCCGACGGCGCGGCCACGGAGGCGATGCGCCGGGCCTTCGACACGGTGGCGATCGACGGCACCGTGGTGATCGGCGAAGGCGAGATGGACGAGGCGCCGATGCTGTTCATCGGCGAAAAGGTCGGCAGCGGCGGCCCGAAGATGGACATCGCGGTGGATCCCCTGGAGGGCACCACCCTGACCGCCAAGGGCGGCCCGAACGCGATGACGGTGATAGCACTCGCCGAAGCCGGCCGGTTCCTCCATGCGCCGGACTGCTACATGGACAAGATCGCCGTGGGACCCGGGTTGCCCGAAGGCGTGGTCAACCTGGGCGCGCCGGTGGCGGAGAACATGCGCGCGCTGGCAAAGGCCCGCGGCTGCGACCTCTCCGACCTGGTGCTGTGCACGCTGGACCGGGACCGCCACGAGGAGCTGATCGCGAAATGCCGCGAGTTGGGCGTGCGCATCATGCTGATCCCCGACGGCGACGTGGCCGGCGTGATTGCGGCCGGGCTGCCTGATGGCGGTATCGACATCTTCTGGGGTATCGGCGGAGCGCCGGAAGGCGTGATTGCTGCGGCGGCGCTGCGCTGCTCCGGCGGGCAGATGCAGGGCAAGCTGCTGTTTGAGGACGCAGCACAGCTGGAGCGCTCGCGCGGCATGGGCATCACGGACCCGGACCGGGTCTATGCAATCGAGGAGATGGCAGGCGGCGACGTAATGTTTGCCGGCACGGGTGTGACGACAGGCGCGATGTTGCGCGGCGTGCGGCGGTCTGGTGCGTCGGGGGCGATCACGCATTCCATTGTCATGCGCAGCAAGAGTGGGACGATGCGTTATATCGAGGCGCACCATAACTTTGCGACGAAGACGTGGACGCAGTGGTAAGGAAGGAAGGCCTTCTTTTTTGAAAAAAAAGCAAAAAACTTTTGTCGCCGCGCTTGCACAAAGGCCCGCTCTAGTTGTGCCATTACGTGTGCTGGCAGGACTAGAGCGGATCTCGGTGCACGCGGGGTAGTAAAAGTTTTTTGCTTCTTTTTTTCAAAAAAGAAGTGCTTCCTTGCTTCCTTAGCGACTCGCAGGCGTACCCCAAGATACCCCGATGCTAGACTCAACGCTGCCAGCCGGCCCTGTCCTGAACGTCGCCAGCAGCCTCACGGATCGCACCTGGCTCTGGCGCACCGGCTGCGACAGGGCGGCCTTCGCCATCACGCAGCGTCACGAGATACCCGAGATCGTGGGCCGCATACTCGCCGCGCGCGACGTGACGCTGGACGGCGCCGCGGATTTCCTGACGCCCACGCTGCGCGCGCTGCTGCCCGATCCCGCCGTGCTGCGCGACATGGGCCAGGCCGCCGCGAGGCTGGCGCGCGCAGTGCAGGCCGGCGAGACAGTGGCGGTGTTCGGCGATTACGACGTGGACGGCGCGTGCAGTGCCGCGGTGATGACGCTGTTCCTGCGCGGGCTCGGCTGCCGCGTGATCGCCTACGTGCCGGACCGCATGGCCGAGGGCTACGGGCCGAACGCGCCGGCGCTGCTGCGACTGGCGGACCAGGGCGCCACGCTGGTGGTGTGCGTGGATTGCGGCACCTCGGCGCATGAGGTGCTGGCGGTGCTGCGCGGGCGCGCGGACGTGCTGGTTCTGGATCATCATAAGGCAGAGGGGCTGCCGCCGCCGGTGCTGGCGACGGTGAACCCGAACCGGCTGGATTGCACGAGCGGGCTGCGCCATGTGTGCGCGGCCGCCGTGGCGTTCCTGACCGCGGTGGCCACGCTGCGCGTGCTGCGGGCGGCCGGCGCGTTTGCCGCCAGGGCCGAACCCGACCTTATGGGCCTGCTGGACCTGGTGGCGCTTGCCACGATCTGCGACGTGATGCCGCTGACCGGGTTGAACCGCGCGCTGGTGACGCAGGGGCTGCGGGTGATGGGAAGGCGGGCGCGGCCGGGTCTGGCGGCACTTCTGGACGTCTGCCAGGCGGGTTCGCAGGCGAGCGTGGTGCCCACAGCGATGACCTGCGGCTTCGGGCTCGGCCCGCGCATCAACGCCGGCGGGCGTATCGGTGAGGCCGATCTCGGGTTGCGTCTGCTGCTGTGCGAGGACCCGTTGGACGCGCGGCTGCTGGCGGAGCGGCTGGACGCGGTGAACCGGCAGCGGCGGACGATGGAAGCCGGCGTGCTGGAGCAGGCCATCGACGCGGCGGACGCACAGATGCAGGCCGGGCACGGCGTGCTGCTGGTGCATGGTGAGACGTGGCACCCCGGCATCGTGGGTATCGTGGCCGGGCGGCTGCGCGAGCAATTCAACCGGCCGGCCTGCGTAGGCGGTGCGGCCGCGGGCAGCATCAAGGGGTCCGGCCGGTCCGTGGCCGGCCTGGACCTTGGCGCTGCGGTGATCGCGGCGCGGCAGTCGGGCATACTGGCGACCGGCGGGGGGCATGCGATGGCGGCCGGGTTCTCGCTGGAGGCAAAGCGCGCGGGGGACTTCCACGCGTTTCTTTGCGAGCGCCTGCCGAGTCATCCGGATGCCACGCGCCGGCCGCATCTGCAGGTGGAGGCGACCGTCTCTGCCGGCGGCGCCGGCGTGGAACTGGCGGAGCACCTGGCCCGGCTGGCGCCGTTCGGCACGGGAAACGAGGAGCCGGTGCTGGTGGTGCCGGACGTGCGGGTGTCGCGCGCGGACCGGCTCGGCAATGACGGCAACACGGTGCGCGCCTACGTGCAGTCCGAGGGCGATGGGCGGCGACTAAAGGCGCTGCTGTTCCGTGCCGGCGAGGGCAGGCTGGGGCAGGCGCTGCAGGACCGCTCGGCGCGGCTGCATCTGGCGGGGCATCTGCGGGCGGAGAGCTGGAACGGGACGGTCAGCGCCAGTTTTTGCGTGGTGGATGCGGCTTTGGTGTAGGTAAGGAAGCAAGGCCTTCTTTTTTGAAAAAGAGAAGGAAAAAACTTTTGACTGCGCTGTCGCGGACCTTTCCGGGGCTGTCGCCGACAGAGACCAAAAGTTTTTTGCTTCTTTTGTTCAAAAAAGAAGGCCTTTCTTCCTTGCGAAAGTTTCCGATGAAAGACGCGATCGACGCCCTAGCCGAGCGAGAGGCCGGCCTACGGCAAGGCCTGACGTCAGGCCAATTGTCGATGATCGCCATAGGTGGCGCGATAGGCACCGGGCTTTTCCTCGGCAGCGGTTTCGCGATCAGCCTGGCTGGTCCCAGCGTTTTGTTGAGTTATGCGATAGGCGCGTTGATCGCGCTCCTGCTCATGGGCGCCCTGGCGGAGATGACGGCGGCGCATCCTGGCGCGGGTTCGTTCGGGGTGCAGGCTGAGCGGTATCTGGGCCCTTTTGCCGGGTTTCTGATACGTTATGCGTATCTCGCTGGGAACATACTTGCTGTCGGCACCGAGGTGACGGCTGTCGCGATCTACATGCGCATGTGGCTGCCGGGTGTGCCTGGGCTGGTCTGGATCATCGGGTTTTCGGCGGCGCTGATCCTGGTGAACGCACTGAGCGTGACGCTGTTCGGCTGGGTGGAATATGCGTTCTCGGCGGTGAAGATCGCGGCGATCGTGGCGTTCGTCGTGGTCGGCGCGGCTTGGGTATTTGGCTCGGCTGCAGCGCGGGCGGATGGGGCAGGTGTGCATCTGTATTTCGACCATGGCGGGTTCTTTCCGCATGGGGTGTGGGGAATGTGGGTCGCCGTCATCGTGGCGATCTTCAGCTACTTCAGTATCGAGATGATAGCGGTGGCGGCGGCCGAGGCGGCCGATCCCGGGCGGGCGGTGGTGCGGGCGTTCAAGGTAACGCTTGCGCGGCTGGTGATGTTCTATCTGGCGACGTTGGCGGTGATGCTGGCGGTGGCGCCCTGGACGCAGGCGGGGACGGGGGAGAGCCCGTTCGTGACGGTGATACGGGTGCTGCATATCGGCGGGGCTGAGAGCGTGGTGAATTTCGTGGTGCTGGTGGCCGCACTGTCGGCGATGAACAGCCAGCTCTATGCGGCGTCGCGCATGCTGTTCGGGCTGTCGCGCGCGGGGTTCGCGCCGGCGCTGTTCGGCCGGCTGACCCGGCGGGGCGTGCCGGCCAACGCGCTTGCAGTGGCGGCGACAGGGGTTGGCGTGGCGGCACTGCTGTATGTGTTGAGTCCGGAGACGGCGTTTCCGGTGATGATTTCGATCGCCACGTGCGGTGCCATCGTCACCTGGCTGATGATTTTCCTGACGCATCTGGCGTTCCGCCGGCAAGCGGCAAGCGCTCCCGGCGGGTTCCGGATGTGGGGCGCGCCCTGGACGAGTCTGTTGGGAGCCGGACTGCTTGCCGCCATACTGGTGACCACGCTCTTTACCGAAGCGTTCCGGCTGACCCTGCTGGCGGGGTTGCCGTTTCTGGTTTTGCTTGGCCTGGGGTATCTGGTGCGGCGCAGGACGAAGCGGCGGGAAGGCCTGTCTCTTCGATCAACACTCTGCGTCCTGATCCTTGTTTCAAAACCGGTGTGCTTTCTTGAAGGAGACCAACATGGCCCTGACCCGCCAAGTCATCACAGCGCTCGCCAATGACGGCACCGACATGCTCGGCACGCGCAACGTGGCGATCAAGATCGTCGATGAGAGCATCGTCTCCGGCTCGCTGCTGACGGTCGAGAGCAACCATTTCTGCGTGCTGAAATCACGCGGCGCCGTGCTGCAGGTGTACGAAACCGGACAATACGCGCTGGTGACGCCCGACAAGCCGATCGTCGGCTCCATCGTGCAGGGGTTCTTCGGCGGCACCAGCCCCTGGGTATATGAAGTCATCTACATCAACCGCAGCAAGCTGCTGGTGCGCAGCACGGGGACCGCCACCAGCGCGGAGATGGCCGAAGTGTCCTACGTCGCGGATTACTACATACACGTCGACACCAAGGAGGCGGCACTCGACCTGATCACGCATCTGCCGTTCAACGGGCGCGTGATCGACACCAAGGAGATCGCCGACTACGCAGGCCCCGCCATCGAGCAGGCGATAAACCAGGTGATCCAGGTGACCAAGCTGGAGAACATCAATGAGCACATCAACGAACTACGCGAAGGCGTGAAGCAGCATTTGACGGATTTCCTGCGCGTGTTCGGCATCATGCTGAATGATCTGAAGATACTGATCCTGCCGAAGGACGAGCGCATGCGCGAGCTGATCTCGCTGCAGGCGATCGGCCTCTCGCCGATCGAGGCGGTGCGCTACTACCTGGCGCTGCGCATGGCGGAAAAGGGCTTGTCCTCGGCGCCGAATGCCGCCGCCGGCATGCCGTTCTTCGTGGGCAATCCGCAGATGGCGCTGATGCGGGGCGAGAAGGACTGAAATGGCCGCCGCTGCCTTCTATGACGCCTACGCCGACGAAAAGCTCGTCATCAACCTGTTCAACGGCTGGGGCTATAATTTCTACCGCGCGGAAAACCAGCTCCGCACGGATGATTTGATGGTGCGCGCGCGCGTGGGCGAAATGCTCGGCGCGGCGCGCGCCAGTGTGGAAGCCGCCGAGGCCGCCTTCCGCCGCGAGAACCTCCCGCCGCCCTCGCGCGAGCGGCCCCGCCCGGACCCCGACGCCGTGCGTCGCGCCCGCGCGCTGGAGGCGCTTGGCGCCCGCATAGGCGCGCTGGAGGGCCAGATACGCGC
>CAXTCL010000031.1:0-23478 GCA_964242035.1 uncultured Acetobacteraceae bacterium
CCGCGACAGCGCAGACAAAAGTTTTTTGCTTCTTTTTTTCAAAAAAGAAGGCCTTACTTTCTTCCCTTGCACAACGCGTCAATCAGGCCGCTGCGGCGGCGGCGCATTCGGCTTGGCGTAGTACTCGCCCGTATAGCTGTAAGCCCCGAAAGACGACCGATTACGCCCGGCCTGCTTGTTGAGCAGCAGCACCACTTTCGGGCACGCCTTTATCATCTCAAGTGCGGCTTCCAGCTCGTTACGCTGCGTACGCCCGGCTTCCACCACCATCATGATCTGCGAAGCGGTCGGCGCCAGCACGCTGGGATCCGACGTCGCCAGCAGCGGCCCGGTGTCGATCACCACGGTGGAGCTGGCAAAGCGGCGCGCGAGCTGTTCGGCAGCACTCGGCAACGGCTGGCTGCGCTCGCCCGGCTCCAGCCCGGCCAGCGTGTCACCAAGCGGCAGGATGAACAGCCCTGGCACCGGGGTTGCCACCACCATGCGCTCCGGCTGCAGGCTGTCATCGGCGGCCAGGTCCAGCAGGCCAGGCGCGCCGGCCAGGCCGATCAGCTCGGACAGGCAACGCACCTTAGCGTCGGCATCCACCAGCAGCACGGAGCGCGAGCCGGTGCGCGCCAGCGAGGCGGCCATGTTCAGCGCCGCGAAGCTCTTGCCCTCGGCCGGCCGCGTGCTGGTGACCAGAACCATGTTGCCGCAGCGCTCGCCCGCGGCGATGGAGCCCTTCACCACCGTGTGCAGGCGGCTGGCGGCGATGCGGAACTCGTCGCCGAGCCTGGTGCGGCCTTCGGATTCGATGATCAGGCCGGCGCGCGCCATGTCGGCCAGCGTGCGCGGCGGCGGGCCTTCGACGGATTGGGGAACGTGCAGGTCCATCTCAGATACGCTGCGTGTAGTGCAGCAGCACGCCGCCGAGCACCACCACGAGCAGCCCGATCGCAGAGCCGAACACCGCCGCGTGGCGTAGGCGCATTGCAATAGTGGGCGGCAACGCGGCCAGCGAGATGGCGCCGATCACCGGCCGTCCCATCGCGCGCAGGTCGATGATGCTGTGGAACGACTGGTCCAGCGTCATCATCGCGGCGACGACGCCCACGCCCGCCGCCAGGCCCGCCAGAAGCACGCCGATAGAGAGCATTACCCGTGCGGGCGCCACAGGTCGTTGCGGCACCTGCGGCGGATCGATGATCACCATCTTGACGTTGCTTGCGCGCACCTGGGCCGCCGTCGCAATGCGCATGCCCTCGCGCCGCGCCAGCAACTCGTCATAGTTCTTGCGAAGCACGTCGTAATCGCGGTTCAGGTCGACGTATTTGGCCTCCAGCCCTGGCACGTTCTGCGCGATGGTCTGCAGCCTGTTGCGCTCCGCCGTCGAGTCCTCCAGCTGGCGCTTCAGGCTTTCGATCAGCGCCTGGTTCTCCACGTTCTTCAGCGTCAGCTGCTCAAACACCGGGTTGGAGATCGAGCGGCCGCCGAAGCTGGGCGTGGCACCGCCGCCATCGGATTTGCGCAGCTTCTCCACCGTGCGCTTCTGCGTCATCACCTCGGGGTAGGCGTCGGTATAGACTTGCTGCAGCTCGCGCAATTTCGCCTCGGCCGCGCGCAGCTCGCTATGCGGCTCCACGCCACCATTGCTGGCCGCTTCCGTGGTGACGGTCGGCGCCGTCGTGGAAAGCTGCTTGGCCAACAGCGCACCGTGCGATTTCGCGTCGATCAGCTGCCCGCCGAGCGCGGTCACCTGCGCCTTGGCCTGCTCCAGCCGGTTCACGCCTCCATCGCCGGGCAGCACGTCCACATATTGCCTGCGGAACTCCGCGCGCGCCCGTTCCGCCGCCGTCAGCTGCTTCTCATAGCTGGCGATCTGCTCGTCCAGGAACGCGCTTGCCTTTTCCATGTCGTCGCGGTTGTCGCCGGCGCGGTTCTCGATGTAGCTGGCCAGCACCGCCTGGACCACGTCGTAGGCGAGCTGGCGATCAGGATTGCGGAACGCGATCGAGAAGATGTTCCGCGTCTGCGCGTTCACCTTGATGGTGTTGCCGAGCCGGTTGACCATCTGCTCCATATCGGTGGCCGTCTTGGTGTCGAGCTGCAAATCCGTCTTGGCGATGATCTTCTCCAGGTTCGGCCGCGACAGCAGCATGTGCTGCAGCAGGTCGATCTGGTCGCTCATCGAGCTGTCTGCGGCGATGCCGCGCAGCAAGGGCGTCAGCACCGCATCCGCATCGATATAGACGCGCGCGCTCGCCTCGTACTGGTTCGGCAGCGAGGCCACGCCGACCCACCCGGCAATGCAAAGCACCCAGGCGGCCGCGACACCCCACCAGCGGCGCCGCCAGGCCAACGCCCCGTAGCGGGAGATGAGATCAGGAAGGGCGTCCATATGACTGCCTATAAAAGGTCCAGGCTAAAACAAAGCAAACGAGCCAGCTGCCGGCCTCAGCCGCCGACAGGGAGCAAAAATTTTTTGGTTCTTTTTTTCAAAAAAGAACTGCTTCCTTGCTTGCACCCTAAAAGAAGCTCTGCGGAATGATCAGCGTATCCCCGGGCCTCATCATGACGTTCTGGCTGATGTCGCCGTCCTTGATCAGATCGGAAAGATGCACGTGTATCCGCTTCTCGGTCCCGCCGTCCTTGCGCACGATGATGGCGCGGTTGCCGGCGGCGAACTTGGTCAGTCCCTTCGTCGCGATCATCACGTCGAGCAAACTCATATTCTCGCGATACGGTATCGCCTGCGGATCGCTGGCCTCGCCGATCACGCGCACCTGCCGGTCCGCCGGCCCCTGGAAGCTGTGCACCATGACGGTAACGTTCGGATCGTTGACGAATTTCTTCAGGCTCTCGGCGATGTCGCGGCCCAGTTCGGTCGGCGTCTTGCCTGCGGCCACCACGTCGGGCACCAGCGGCACGGAGATGCGGCCGTCGGGGCGCACCGGCAGGTCGGTCACGGAGAGCGGCGGCGCCTGATAGACGAAGATGGAGAGCACGTCGCCCGGGCCGATTACGTATTGGCCGGCGGCTTCCGGCGCGGTGACGGCAGACGGCGCCGGCGGGGGCGCCGCCAGGCAGGTGGAGCAGATAGTCAGGGCAGCCAGGATCGCGGCGAGCCTGGGCACCAGGGTGGTAGGCGCGGAAGGGATCGAACCCCCAACCTCTGCTGAGTAGAAGCAGCGCTCTGCCATTGAGCTACACGCCTTCTGCCACGCGCGACTGGGCGACCCCCAATGGGTCACGTTCGCACAGCGGCCGTTAAACCGTTACGGCTTGTATCTAAAACGGCACCTCATCACGGGCAAGTGTTTTTATTTAGGCGAAACACCGCCCGCGCCCCGCAACAGGACGTCCAACCCCGTCACGATGCAACAATTGCGCGAGACGTTGCCGAAGTGCCGCAACCGAACCAGCAACCCGCAAACGAACGTTTCAACACGCGCCCGTGACGCGCTACATGCAAGAAAACACTCCACCCGGGAAGGCGTCTGCCATGCGCAAGGCTCTGATGATCGGTCTGCCCGTGCTCGCATTGGCGGCCGCAGGGACAGCTTACTACGCGCTCGCCCACCGCGACCCGATCCGGTCGGCAAAGCAGCTGATGGCGCGGTCCAACATGACGGGCGCCGAACAATACCTGCGCCAGGCGGTGGCGCGCCATCCGGACAATCCGGAGGCCGCCTTCCTGCTAGGCAAGGTGGACCTCTCGCTGGGTAATCCGGAAGCCGCCGAGCTGGAGCTGCGCCGCGCCCGCGCCAAAGGCTACAGCCCCGCCGCGATCGTGCTTCCCCTTGGCCAGGCCTACCTCCAGCAGCGTCACTTCGCCGAGGTGTTGAACGATTTCACCGTCGAGGCCGCCCCGCAAGGGGCGCGCGCAGACACGCTGACGATCAGGGCCGCCGCCCAGCTCTCCCTCGGCGACACCCCCGGCGCGCGCGCCACCAGCGCGCAAGCCGAAGCCGCCGCGCCGGCCGAGCGCGAAGTCCTGCTCACCGCCGCCCGCATAGCATTGGCCGCCGACGACCTGGACGGCGCCTCCGCCCGCACCCAGAAGGTGCTGCACGCCGAGCCGAACCAGCCGGAAGCCGTGCTGCTGACCGCCGAGATCGCCATGCGACGCAACGATGCGGCGGGCGCACTCGCCGCCGCCCAGCAGATACTGGCCGGCAACCCGAACCGGCAGGATGCGCGCATGATCGAGGCGCGCTCGCTGGCGGCGCTGAACCGCACCGAAGCCGCCCGCGCCTCGGTGGAAAAGGTGCTGCACGGATCGCCGAAGAACGTCGGCGCCAACTACCTCGAAGCGATGATGGCGATCCAGATGGGCGACTATCCGGCCGCCGACACCGCGCTGACCAACATCTCCACCGTCGTCAGCCAGCTCCCGCGCGGCTTCTACTTCCTGGCCGTCACCAAGCTCGGCATGAACCAGCCGGCCCAGGCCGAGGAGGCGGCCACCAAGTTCCTCTCCAAATACCCCGACGACCCGGGCGGGCTGAAGCTGATGGCGTTCATCGACCTGGCGCGCCAGCATCCGGAACGCGTGCTGGCGCTGCTGCGCGACAGCAAGCTCGCCGCCAACCCGGACGCCGACACGCTGGATCTACAAGGCCGCGCGCTCGCCATGGCAGGCAACGTCCGTGACGCCAAGAAAAGCTTCCAGGACGCCAGCGCGCTGGCTCCGAAGGACGTCCAGATACTCAACCGCCTTGCCGCCGCCGAACTGAGCATGGGTGATTCGGCGGGTGCGGAAGCCGAGCTGAAGCGTTCGCTGGCGATCTCGCCGAACCAGCGCCTGGCGGGCGAGGCGATCGTGCAGGCGGACCTCGCGCGCGGCGACATCCCCACCGCCATCGCCGACGTGGAACGCCTGCGCCAGCGCATCGGCGACGCCGAGGAAGTGGGCGTGCTGGCCGCCCAGGTGCGCATCGCCGGGCTGGACATGGACGCCGCCGAGAAGCAGCTGCGTGACGTGCTCGCCCGCTTCCCGGACAGCCGTCCCGCCAAGCTGAACCTGGTGCGCATCTACGGCCTGCGCGGCGATGCGCCCGCCGCCGAGAAGCTCCTTGAAGACATGCTGCGCCATCGTCCAGACGACGAGGGCGCACTGGACGTGCTGCTCCCCGCTCTGTTCGCCAGCAAGCAGGTGGACCGCGCCGTCACCGTGGCCGAAGCCGCCCACCAGGCAGCGCCGGACAACTCCGGGGTCACCGCCGCACTCGCCGGCACCTATGTGCGTGCCCACCAGGCCTCGCGCGCCGTGGCCCTGCTGGACCGCGCCAGTGCGGAGAACAACCCGCAACTCGACGTGCTGCGCGCCCGCGTGCTGACCATAGACGGCAAGCCGGACCTGGCCGAACAGGCCTATCGCGCCGCCATACGCCAGGTGCCCGGAAACCTGCGCGCGCGCACCGACCTGGCCGGGCTCCTGGTCAACGCCAAGCGCTTCGACGATGCGCGTGCCGTGCTGCGCGACGGCCTGGAACAGTCGCCCGGCAACGAGGGCGTGCTCGGCGCCCTGGTCGGCGTGGACCTGCGCGAGCACGGCATACAGGCAGCGCTGGCAAGTGCGGCCGCCCTGCGCGCGGACCCGCGCAACCAGCCAGGGGCAAACGCGCTCGCCGGCGACGCCTGGCTGACCCAGGGCGACCCCGGCCAAGCCGCTTCTGCGTTCCAGGCCGCCTTCAAGACGGCGCCCTCGGGTGAACTGGCCACCAAGGCCGCCCTCGCTCTGTCGCGCAGCGGCGCCGGCAGCCAGGCGCTCGCCCTGCTGTCCGCGTGGGTGGCCAAGCATCCTGACGACATCCCCGCGCAATCCGTGCTGAGCTCGCTCGACCTCAACGCCAACAGATTGGACGAAGCCGAACAGCACCTGAACGCCGTGCTCGCCGTGCGGCGCACCGACCCGGCTTCGCTGAACAACCTCGCCTGGATCAAACAGCAGCAAGGCGACGGCGCGGCCGCGAAGAGCCTGGCCGAGCGCGCCTATTTCCAGGCGCCGAGCCCCGATGTGGCCGACACGCTGGGCTGGATACTGGCCAAACAGGGCGACACGCCCACGGCCCTGCCTTTGCTGTCGGAAGCGGTGACGAACCTGCCGGACGGCAAACCCGGCTCGGCCGAAGCCGTGGCAAAGGCCTCCGCCGCCTATCATTACGGCTTCGCGTTGAATGCGAGCGGCCGCACCGCGGATGCGCGCGCGCAGCTGCAGGCGGCCGTGGCGTCGACTGCGGATTTTGCGGACAAGGCGGATGCGCAGCGGTTGTTGACGTCGCTGAAGTAAAGCAAGCAAGCAGTCCTTTTTTGGAAAAAGGACCAAAAAACTTTCATCTCCCCGCATTTGCGCCAGCCTGGTGCTTCAGAAAACACCGGCGCGTTCCAGGGTCGGAGGAGCAAAGTTTTTTGCTTCTTTTTTGCAAAAAAGAAGGTCTTGCTTCCTTTGCTGAATCTCCTCGTCTTCACCACCCTCTTCCCCAACCCCTGCCAACCAAACCACGGCGTATTCGTCGAAAACCGCCTGCGCCACCTGCTAACCACCAACGAAGCCCGCGCGACCGTCCTGGCCCCCATAGCCTGGTTCCCCGGCCGAAGCGTGCCCGCGCCGGCTGAGGAGCAGCGACACGGCCTGCGCGTGCTGCACCCAAGATGGCCGTCCATACCCGCCATCGGCATGCGCGCCGCACCCTGGCTGCTCTACCAGGCCGCCGCGCGCACGCTGGCCAGGCTGCTGGCCCAAGGCGAGCGGTTCGACGCCATCGACGCGCATTACTTCTACCCGGACGGCGTGGCGGCAACCTGGCTCGGCCGACGCTTCAACCTCCCGGTGGTGATCACGGCACGCGGCTCGGACGTGACACAGTTCCCCGACTATCCCGCACCGCGCCGCATGATCCTGCAGGCGACGCGCGACGCCGCAGCGGTGATCACCGTAAGCGCCGGGCTGCGTGACGCGCTGATCGCACTCGGCGCCGAACCAGGCAAGATCACCGTCCTGCGCAACGGTGTCGATCTCGCCATGTTCCGCCCGGTGGACCGCGACGCCGCCCGCCAGGCGCTGGGCATCGAGGGCAGGACGCTCGTCTCCGTCGGCGCACTCATCCCCCGCAAAGGCCACGAACTGACGATCGAGGCGCTCACCCGCCTGCCCAGCTGGCAGCTCGTGATCGCCGGGCAAGGCCCGGAGCGCGGGCGCCTTGAGGCGCTGGCCGCCCGCCTCGGCGTGGCCGGCCGGGTGCGGCTGCTCGGCGCAGTCCCCCATACCGAACTGGCCGCGCTCTACAGCGCCGCGGATCTCTCGGTGCTGTCCTCGTCGCGCGAGGGATGGGCGAACGTCCTGCTGGAATCGATGGCGTGCGGCGCCGCCGTGGTGGCGAGCCCGATCCCCGGAAATCCGGAAGTGGTCGCCGCTCCGGAAGCGGGGTTCATCGCCGAAGCGCGGTCAGCCGATGCGATCGCCGCCTGCATACGCGAATGGGAGGCCGGCCCGATCAGCCGCGCTGCCACGCGAGCCTACGCGGAGCGGTTCAGCTGGGATGACACGAGCTTCGGCCAGCTTGCGCTCTTCGAAAAGGCTCGCAGCGGCTGGCCTGGAAAATGACCTGCAAAAGCAAGCAAGGCCTTCTTTTTTGAAAAAAAGAAGCAAAAAACTTTTGCTCCCTCGCATTGCAGCGTCCCGGCTCGCCCGGGAAATACGCGCACTGCAAATGCGGGTAGTAAAAGCTTTTTGCTTTTTTTTCCCGAAAAAGACGGCCTTGCTTTCTAGCTTAGTCGAACCTTAGCGCTTCGGTTCCCGCTCACCACCATGCGGGGCTGCCGCAGGCCGCGGCGCCGGAGCACGCGGTGGGGCCATCGGCCTCGGGGCAAAGCCGCCTGGCCGCGCCACCTGCGCAGGACGGGCCTCACGGACAGGAGCACGTTCCGTATGCTCCGCCGCCGTGTTGGCGCGCACGCCCGCATTATTAGCGCGCACGCCGGCGTTGTTAGCGCGCACGCCGGCGTTGTTGACCCGCTCACCGGCATTGTTTGCGCGCACGCCAGCGTTATTGACCCGCTCACCCGCGTTGTTCGCGCGTTCGCCTGCCGTGTTCGCGCGCTCGCCATGCGTGTTGGCCCGCTCGGCCGCGGTGTTCGCCCGCGTCTGGTTGGCATTCGCCCGCGTCTCGGCGGCATTGGCGCGCGTCTCGGCCGCGTTGGCCCGCGTCTCCGCAGCATTGGCGCGCACCACGCCGGCGCCGCTGAACTGGCCAGGGCGCTGTGCCGCAGCCACCGCCGGCACCCCGTGATTGGCCGAGAAACGCTGGCCCGGATTGGCTGCCGCAAGTTGCGTGTGCCGAGCCTGCTCGGCGGTCGGCGCCACGTGCTGCTCGCGCTGGAACGCTGCCTCCTGCGGCGTAGGACGCGCCACAATGCCGCCCGGGCCGTTGAAGCTGGTGTGGCTGATGTTCGTGTTGTTGATGACGGTGTTGTTCACATACGTGTTGTGCACGCCGCCGAAGATGCGGCCGCCGCCGCCGAACGCCGCGGTGTTGTAGAAGAAGCCGCCGCCCCGCCACTCGCCGCCGCCGAAGCCCACGCCGCCATAGCCGAAGCCGTAATTGATGCCGCCGTAGAAACCGACATGCGGGCCCCAGTAGCCGCCGTTGAAGCCATACACGCCGCCGGAATAGCCCCAGTAGCCAGGCGTCCAAAGCAGGCCCACCGTCGGCGGCTGCACCCACACGCCAGGGACGAAGTAGTAGCCCGCCTCACCGTAGTTCCAGTAGCCAGGCGTGAAGATGTAGCCCGGGCCGGGCAGCGGCGGCGGCTCGTAGATCGGCAGCGCCGGCGGTGCGATGGTGATGTTCAGGCCGATGCCGATCTGTGCGCTGGCCCGCGTGGGCGCAAGCGTTAGCGGTGCGGCGACCATGGACAGCGCCAGGGCGGATGCGAGGACAGGAGTCCAAGCCGATGTTCTGAGTGCAGTTCGAAACGCGCGCATGGTCGTATCCTTGTCGATATCACCCGAGATTGGTGCGGAGTTTGTGTCGTTACAATGAGACTTTGGCGACCGAAATGTGTCGGAATGCCGCTATCGTATCAGGACGTTACGCAAGAGGCACCCGAAGCTCAGTACGTCAATAGCAACAAAGATGCGCTACCAGCAAACATCACGATCCCGTGACATGCCGGCCCGGGCGCAGTCTCCCCGAAAGCCCTCGTGCGAGACCAAGCAGCTCCGCCCGCTCCGCCTCCCGCAAATAGACGATCCAGGACACCGCCAGAAAGGCCCCGAACAGCAGGCAGTCCACCGCCAGGCCGGCGAACCGGTCGTGCAAGGCGATACGCGCCCGGCCCCAAAGGCAGGCGCCGGACAGCAACAGGATGAACGCCAGCGGCCACGGATGCATGGAGACGCGGTGCTGCCGCCAGGCGCCGGCCCAGCACACCGCACAATACGCAGCCCACGTGCCGAAAGTGGCCCAGGCCGCGCCCCAGATCCCGTAGGCCGGGATCAGCGCCGCGTTCAAGGCGAGGTTGAGCACGGCGCTTGCCGCCGCGATGCGCCCGACATTGGCCGACCCCGCGCCGATCAGCAGCATGGAGTTGAAGAAATCCCCGACCTCGCGGATGAAATACGCGAACACCAGCAGCGGCAGCAGCAGCGCCGGCGGATCGTAGCTGGCCGGCACCATGAGCACGAGCACGTCGCGCCCGAACAGCGATATCCCGATCGCACCCGCGCCCAGCACGAACACCAGCCAGCGCCCGACCTGGACGAAGCGGTCCTGCCAGCCGGCGCCGGAAGCCAGGCTGTAGAACGACACGCCCCAGACCTTGTTGAAACTGTCGCCGAAGATGGTGCTGATCAGGAACGCGAAGTTGTAGGCCAACGCATAGACGCCCACCTCCGCCCGGCTGACGCGCGCCAGGAACAGCCGGTCGGAGAAATGGATCGCGAAGAAGCAGGCGGCCGAGACGATGAGCGGACCGCCGAACCGTGCCAGCGCGCGTGCAAGGTCGCCACGCCAGGCCACACCCACGCTGCGTATTGTGCGCACGCCCAGGAAAACCGAGCCACAGAACATGACGATCAGCTTGCTGAGCACGAACCCCTCGACACCCAGCCGCGCGCCGCCGATCAGCGCGATGTTGAGCGACAGTGAGGCCACCAGGGTGGTCGTGGTGTAGGCCAGATAGAAACGGGCGCGGTTCTGCATGCGCTCATAGACCAGAACGATCTCGACGATGCTGCTGAAGAACATGGCCGCGAATGCCAGCCGCAGAACGCCGACCTTTGCGCCCAGGCTTATTGCCTCTGCAATCGGCCCGGCAAACACGATAGCCAGAAGCGCCGCGCCGCCCGCAAGCACCGCGGTGCAGATCAGCGTGGTGGACATCGTGACGCGCCGCGCGGCGGCGTCGCCCTGGTCGTTGCTGATACGCGTCAGCGACTGGCCGAAGCTCTGTATGCCGAAACTGATGCTGACGAGCGTGATCGCCAGCTCGATCAGGTTCGCAGCGCCGTATTCCTCCGTCGAGAGAAACCGCGCGTAGAACGGGATCATCACGAAACCGATGGCCTTGGCCGCCAGGTTGCCGGCCAGATAGAGCGTCGAGTTGCGCACCAGACCCGCCATGGCCGGTGCTTCCGCATCCGGAATGACAGCGACGTCCATATCTATTGCCATTCCGCCCGATCCCCCGCCCCAACCAGCATCCAAGCTGGCCTGGCCGCCTTCACTCGGGTAGATGCCATAGTTCGAGACGGCAGGCCAGATTTCCCGCACGGCCGCCGCAGGATCGCGGAGACGCATTGCCGATGGCACACACCCAGCCCCCCGACGCAAGCGTCACGGTCTTCGCGCAGAACGAGGCCGCGCGCATCGGCGCGTGCCTGGCAAGTCTCGCCACAGCCTGCGAAGGTGCCAATGTGACCCTGACGGTGATCGTCAACGGCAGCAGCGACGGTACCGCCGACGCAGCCCTGCGCGCCGCACAAGTGGCCAGGATGCCCGCCCGCATCTACAGCATCGCCTTCGGCGATAAATCCAACGCCATCAACCAGGCGATCCACCACCTGCTCAGGCCGGCGCAGATGCACGTGTTCGTGGACGGTTACGCCGCCGTAACGCCCTCCACGTTGCGCGCCCTCTCGGACGCCCTGGCGCACAACCCGCGCGCAATGGCGGCCAGCGGGGTCGCCGGCAACGGACGCACGATGGCGCAGGCCACCGAGGAGACGCTCCAGAAAGGCGGCCGCCTGCATGGCCAGCTGCACGCCTTCCGGCCCGACTTCCTCGCCCGCATGGTAGCCGGCGGATTGCGCCTGCCCACAGGCCTCTACAGGGGCGACGGCCTGCTTGGATCGATGGCGTGCCACAACCTGGACGCGCTGGGCGAGCCCTGGGACGACCACCGGATCGCAGGCGCAGCCGGGGCCGTCTTCATGATTCCGCCGCTCTCCCCATGGCGGCCGTCGGACATCTTACGTCAGCTCCGCCGCATGGTCCGGCAGGCGCGCGGCCGGTTGGAGAACGCGGCGATCAAGTCGATCATCTACAAAAGCGGCTACGCAGGGCTGCCCGCGCACGCCGACGACATGATCGCGGCGTGGCTCGCGGGCGGCGGCGTGCCGCAGAGCAGCCTGGCGGACCGGCCTTTCATGGCACTCGCCCTGCGCCAGCATGCGCGCGCGCTGCGGCCTGAGCGGGCGGCTTTGGAGCCGGTGCTGGTGGATACGGTCTAGCGAAAGGAAGCAAGGCCTTCTCTTTCGAGAAAAAGAAGCAAAAAGCTTTTGTCTGCGCTGTCGCGGCGTGCATCGACAGCGCGCGTTCTGGACATACGCAGTGTTTGTCAAACGTGTCAGTCCGTATTGCGTTGGACCCACAGACCGCGTTTGTGCCTCAGGATAGATCAGTTTGCCAATGGAAGGACTTTCTTAGCTTCAAGCCAGTGATCGTTCCGCGGCGGACTCAAGTGTCGTAGCGAACACCTCTCCCACCAGGATCGCACGCAGAGGTTTTCCTTGATGTCAGCAGCCTGGCTGTCCAGATACCCTGCCCAGGGCTCGCGAAGCGACCGCCGGAGGCGGCTCGGCCTTCAACAGGCCATCTGGACAGAAGATCATCGCGCGTCGAAGGCGGGCCAGTCACACGGCTTCCCGCCAGGGTGTTCGCGTCATACCTGAACCCAACGTTCATCTCCGTCGGGTGCGCGTCGCCGGGACGTGCGCGTCCGCCGTCCGCGACAGCGCAGACAAAAGCTTTTTGCTTCTTTTTCTCGAAAAAGAAGGCCTTCCTTGCCTTCACCCCTGCAACCCCCGCCAAACCTCCAACAACCGCCCCGCCACCGCCTCCGGCGAGCACTGCGCCACGACGAAATCCCGCGCCGCCGCCCCCAGCCGCCGCCGCTCCGCCTCATCCTGCGCCAGATCCTCGATCGCATCGCGCAACGCCGCCGCATCGCCAGGCGGCACCACACGGCAGGTCTGCCCGTCCGCCACGTAATCGGCCAGCCCGTCCGTCCGGCTGACGATGACGGCTTTAGCGCTGGACATCGCCTCAAGCAGGGTGGAGACGCCGCCCGCATGTATGGACGGCCGCAGCGGCAGCACCACGCAGAGCGCGCCGGCGATCAGGTCCCGGTACTCGCGCGTGCTGAGATTGTGCGAAACGATGCTGACATGCGGCATCTCCGGGTCCGCCGCCACCAGCCGGCTGCGTATGACGACCTGGCGGCCAAGCCCGGCGCAGGCGGCCAGGAACGTCGGGTAATCGCGCGAGGCGTCATCGCCCACCGCCAGGATGTAGCCGTCCGGCCGATCCGCCGCTTCCGTGTAGAAATCCGGGTAGGTGCCGGTGAGCACAGGCTGCACGCGCCCAGGCGGCGCACCCAGTGCGATCAGCCCCGCCGCCTGCGCTGTGCCCAACGGCAGCAGCCGGTCGGCGCGCGGCAGCACGCGACGCAGGATCGCGCCTCGTAGCCGCCAGGTGCCGGCCACGCCCACATCGTAGATCACCACGCGCCCGCGAAAGCCCAGCAGGCGGCGCAGCAGGAGCAGCACCAGCGCGCTCGACTCGAAGAAGCAGATGACCAGGTCCGCCCTGCGGTGGAACAGCAGTACGCGCAGCGCGCGCAGCGGGTCGATCGCGCCGAGCACGCCATGGGCGCGCGCCAGCGGATTCCAGGGCCGCCGCATCACGTCCAGCCTTATGGTGGACCAGCCCTCTTCGGCCAGGATGCGGTAGGTCCGCTCCAGGTCCGGCTCGGCCGGGTCCGGCGGATCGGTCCACTTCGCCCAGCGATCGTGCGGCGGCAGCAGGATGGCGCGCACGGGCCCGCTCAGGCCAGGGGGCGTACCGACAGCACCACATCCTTGGAGTTGTAGCGCCGCGGCAGGTCCGCGGTGAAGCCCGCCGCCGGCACCGTCACGATGGTGTCCGACCCGTATTCCGGCAGGATATGTATCGCGTAGCCGGCCTCGCCTGCCAGCGCCGCGAGCAGGCCGCCCAGCACGGTCGCCTCAGGCAGCACCTCGATCAGCAGGGTCGGCCTCCCCGCCAGCAGTATGTCGCGTATGTCGGACAGCAACGCGGCCTCTATCCCCTCGGCATCGATCTTGATCAGGTCCCTCCCCTGCGCCAACTGCCTGATTGCCAGGCCAGGCACGCTGATCTGGCCGCGGCTGGCGCGGAACTCCACCTCCACGCCATCGACCAGATGCGCCCCCACGCCCACCGCCCTGCCCTCGTCCGGCAGGTTCAGCACCACGTCACGCGCCTCCCCCGGCACCACGGCCGCCTCCAGCAACTCCACACCGGAAACACCATTGCGGTCGAGGTTAGCCCGCAATGTGGCCGCCACCGCGGGCACCGGTTCGACCACGGTGTAGGCGCCCCGCGTGGCGCGCCCGCCGATCACGGTGAACAGGCCGAGGTTTCCCCCCACCTCCAGCACCGAACTCGCCTGGCTGCAGAGCTCGGTCCAAACCCGGCTGACGGTGCCCTCGTAGCCGCGCACGCCGAACCAGAACAGCGCGTCCGCCACCATCGAATCCGACGGCTCGAAGCTCAGCTCGGGCTGGTCGAGCGGCCGTATCTCGCGCAACCGCGACGCCAGCACCTGGCCATGCGCGCGCGCGGCCCGTTTCAGCACCAGCGTGGACGCCATACGCAGCGGATTACGCCGCCCCAGGCTAACGATCGCCTGGCGGAACGGCCGGTAGGTGAAGAGCGGAAGGCTTCGCAATAATGTATCGATCATGGAACTTCCCGTCTCTGGCGCCTGCACGCAAGAGCATATAATCCGGCCAATGGCGAGCGATCGGCCTTGGCAGCCGGCGTCGCCGAAAACGCTGCCCGCCCCAGCGTGCACCCAGATGTCGCGAGATCAGGCCGTGTGCTGCAACAGGCCGCTCTCGCCGCCGATGTCCCAGACGGCCACGTCTGTCGAGACGGCTCGCGTGACCACCGCCTGGGACACGATCCTGCGGCAGCGCGAGAGGACGGCCACGAAGACATAGACGAGCTCGAAATATCCCATGCTCAGCGCCGCGCCTGTCACCAGGTAGATCACCAGGCTGACCTGCGACAGCCGCGCCAGGTCGCGGGCCCATGTCAGCTCGGGCCGGTCGCGCGTCTTGCGCATGATCCAATGGCAATTCCACAAAGACATGCCGATTACGCTCAGGAAGAGGAACAGGCCGACGAACCCCAGATCGCCGAGTATCTCGAAATAGATGCTGTGGGCTGCGTGCGGAAACACGTCGGCCGGCGGCGTGGTGACGAAATCCACGCTCGGCAGCAGCGGCTTGTAGGTGTTCCACACGGACAGATGCTGCACGGCATGCGGGCCGCCGCCGAACAGCGGGTGGTCGAGGGCGATCAGCAGGCTCATCTTCCAGGCCACGACCCGCCCCATGAAGGAGCCGTCATTGTCGGCGTCCTTGATCGTGCTCAACCGCTCGAACCAGGCATCCGGCGCCAGTACGTAGATCAGCACGCAGGCAACCGCGATGGCGGCAAGGCTCGCCAGCTTGTTGCGGCTGTTCTTGACGATGAAGCCGCCCAGCAGCATCAGGCCGACGAAGCCGCCGCGCGAGAACGTCATGATGACGGTGACAACCCCCAGCCCAGCCGCTCCAAGCAGGCCGAGCCTGACGGCGCGCACCGCGGAATAGCGCGCCAGATAGAACATGAGCGGAATGATCATCAGCAGCGCGGTCGCCAGCGAATTATTGTCGCCGATGCTGCCCGAGCCGAGGATCTTGTGGCCGCCTGCGGTGAGGATGGAGATCAGCCCTTCCTTGACCGCAAGGAAGCCGAGCGACAGCACGATCGTCAGAACCACGAGGTGTATGCGATGGCGCGTGGTCATAACCGCGGTGATGATGAAGACAAGCACGATCTCCTTGATCAGCTTCTGGTAGAGATCGTTGCCTTCGTCGCTGGGAGCCAGCGCGGTGTACCAGGAGATTGTGGCAGACATCCCCAACATCAGGAGCAGGAGGAGTGCTGTGTCGAGATAGGCGTCCTTCTTCTCGCGGCTCAGGAACATCAAGCAGACGGTACTCAGCGCCACGATCTTGTTGAACGGCACGCCGGACAGGAAGCCGGTAAGCAACTCGTTCGGCGAGAGCAAAGCCACCCATATCCAGAGCAGGACGCCGACATGGGCAGACATCAGGCTGAGCGGTAGCAAAACCATCCAGACGAACGCGAACATCGCGTCCCTCACGGCGCGGAACTCCCGGCCCGCTCCCAGGTCGCCCAGCCCGGCCGCTCCATTGCGTCGGGCGCCTCCGTCGAGGCGCTGCGGGACACGTCGCCGCCCTTAACCGGCTCGTCACGCATACGGAACAGGCTCGAGTGCGGCGCACCAGGAGGCCTGCGGTCATCCCGCAACCCCATGAACACCATCAACACGACCGCGATCGAGTCGAGCATGAAAAGCAGCGCCTCCACGATCGTCCGCCCCCAAGATACGCAGTTGAGTCTAACGGTTGAGAACGTTCGCGTGAAGCACTACTTTATTTAAGTTTTGATACCGGAAAGACACACCGGCGGCCCGCAGCCTGCGCCGGACACCGCGCCGGTCAGCCGAAATGCGCCACCCCCACCAGCTCCACATGCGCGCCACCGGCAAAACTCAGCCAGTCCGACCCGCCAGACACACTCTGCGAGACCACATCCGGAGCAGCCTGCCCAGGCGTCACCAGGCTGTCCTGCGCGGACCAGTTGTCGATCACCAGCGTGCCGGACGCACCCACCGGCACCGCGAACACATCGGCAGTGCCGCCCTGCACGGTGAGCAGGCCGGCGCCCAGGCTCACCGTGTCGTCGCCGCCGAGCGTCATCAGCGCATGGCCGCTGCCGCCGGCAAAGCTGTCATGCCCGGCCCCGCCAAACAGCGTGACGTTGCCAGACCCGGCCGTCACGGTGTCGCCGGCGCCAAGCGTGGCGGACAGGCTGGCATAGGCGCCGGCCGAGGCGGAGATGGTGGCCGCCCCGCCGCACACCGTCAGGCTCGCCAGCCCGCCGGCCACGCTGGCGCTGACCATGGCCGCGCCGCCCGCCAGCTTGTCCACGCTCAGATCGTCCAGCCCGGCCGAGCCGATGCTGACGCTCGCAGCCCCGCCCACCGTCACCACGCTGGCGCCCGCGCTGGCCAGGCTGTCCGCGCCCTCGAGCAGGTAGCTGTTCAACCCGGCGCCTGCCGTGATGCTGGCGGCCCCGGTGACCGTCACCTGGTTGTAAGACCCGGCCAGGCTGATGTGGTCCGTGCCCTGGCTGACCAGCATGCTCTTGCCGGCCAGGCTGATGCTGTCGGCCGCACCCTGCGCCGTGGCCACCGTGTCGTAATCCGCGGCAAGCGTGGCCGTCAGCCCGCCGGTGCCGCCGATGACCGCGTCCCCGCCCACCTGGTCGCTCACTGTCAGCAGGCCGCTTCCGCCCTGCACCGCGTTGTTGCCGCCGAGCAGGACCACGCCGGACGTCCCGCTCTCGCTGATCTGGTTGGCGTATCCCGAGACGGTGACCTGGTCGCTGCCGGCGCCGGTCAGTGTGTCCCAGCGCGAGAGAGTGAGCGTGTTGGAGGAGCCGGCCTTCGTGCTGACCACGTCCGTGTCGGCGCCGCTCAGCGTCAGGCCGCCAGCCCCGCCGGAGATGGTGTTGTTGCCGGCCAGATCCTGTACCGCCAGCAGGGCGGCCCCACCGGCGAGCACGTGCAGGCCGCTGGCGAGCACGGTGGTCCCGCTGGCGGGGCCAGGGGCGGTGCCGCCGCCGGATACGGTGGGCGGCGGCGCAGCAGGCGCCGCCTGACCGTAGCCAGGCAGCACGACACCGGCAAAGGTGACGCTGGTGCCGTCAGCCAGCGTCAGCACGGTGGAGCCGCCCACCACCACGCCCGCGGTGACGGCCGCACCGCTGAACCCCTTGTAGCTCAGCACGTCGTGGCCCGGGCGGAAACCGAGGATGGTGTCCGTGCCATGCTGGCCGGACTGGAAAACGTAGGTGTCCGTCCCGGTGCCGGCAGTCACCGTGGCCGCCCCCGCGCCGAACACCACATGGTCCGCGCCGCTGCCCAGCACGAACGCATCCGTCCCGGCACCCGCAGTCAGCGAGTCCGCCCCCGCCCCGCAGGTCACATCGACCACGCCGCCGCCGGCCTGCACCGTGGCGCCGCTGTCGCCCAGCGTGAGCGAGACGGAGCCTCCATGCGAGAGATAGCCGGTCGCAGCCCCGCTGACCGTGGCGGCGCCGTCATTCGGAGGGGCGGCGGCGGCCTGGTCGCTTATGGCAGCGCGGCCACCTGCCAGGACGGACAGGTTGAAGTCGCCGCCGGTGATGGTGATCCCGGCCGCACCGGCCGCGCCCACGTCGATCACGCCGCTGCCGCTGGCGGTCAGCTTCTCGCCCGCGCCGTCCAGATTGTAGCTGTTGAAGGCAGACCCGGTGATCGTGGATTGCCCCGTCACATAGACGTCTTCGTAGTAGCCAGGGGCGGAGATGTGGTCGTTGCCGGCGCTGTGCAAAACCGCGTTGCGGCCGCCAAGTATGATCGCGTCGCTGGCGCCGGCCGCCGTCGAGATGGTGTCCCACCCTTGGGAATCGGTGACGTTGATGCCGCCGGCGCCACCGTTGATGGTGTTGCTGCCGGCGCCAGTGTCCATCACCGTCAGGCGCACCGCGCCGCCGCTCACGTCATGGTTGCTGTTGGTCAGGTTGAGCAGTTGCGGCCCTGCGGCCAGCGCCAGGAGGGGCACGGCGGTGTAGGGGCTCGCCGTGCTGTAGCCCGGCTCGGTAGTCAGCGTCGTGTTGGTGCTCAACGTGCCGTTGCCATACAGCAATCGTCCGGGCGCGAAGCCGTAGAAGCTGTTGTGCGAAACGTTCGCCTTCACGTCGAGGCCGTTCAGATAATCCTGGTTCAGCACCGCAAGCCCGTTCGGGCCCGCATCGTTCAGTATCGTGTTGCCGGTGACGGTCAGCGCGTTCTTCGCATAGGTGAACTGCGTCTCGCCGCTGTAATGGATGGCGTACACGTTGGAAGACAGCGGGCCTTTCTCGATGACGTTGTTGGTGATGGTGGCCACGCCGCCATTTGGCAGGTCGATGTCGTAGCTGCCGGTGCCCGTCGGCCCGTCGGCGATGACGTTGTTGGAGATGTTGGTGACGGCGGCACGCGACTTTATCTCGTGGCCGACATTGGACGCGGTGAAATAGCTGTTGGTCACCGTCAGCGAGGCGATGGCGCCGGCATAGAGGTTGTGGCTGTAGCCGTCGCCCGAGCCGTTGCGGGCGAACTCGCTGTGGTCGATGGTGATGCTCGCCGTGCTGTCCGCACCCGCCAGCACGCCCTCTTCCATATCGTGGAAATAGCAGTAGGAGACGCTAAGGTTGCCGTCCTCCAGACGTATGCCGGACACGTTTCCGTCCGGCGAGCCGTCCGATCCGCCGGTGAAGGTGAAGCCCTGTATGGACAGGCTGGCATCCGCGAGCAGCAGCGCCTTGCCGTTCGGCGGCTCCACGGTCGCCACCTCGTTGACCAGGCCACCGATCGACACGATCTTCACCGCGCACGTCACGGTGGCGAAATCGTTCACATAGGTGCCTGCCTGCACGGCGATCGTGTCGCCCGCGACCGCGGCCTTGCAGGCGTCGCCCAACGTCGCGAACTCCATGCCGGCGCCCACGGTGAGCACAGCGCCGGAGCCCATCTGCAAAGGGGCCGGCGAAGAAGCGTTCGTCGTCATGAGACTGATCCCTGAAAACCGTTCTGGCTCTCAGTTTGCGGGACCGGCGTGAGCGTAAGGTTAACGGCTGGCGCTCAAGGTTTCACAGCTTGGTGAGGCGGATGGAGCTGCTAAAGAGAAGCAAGCAAGGCCTTCTTTTTCGAAAAAAAAGAAGCAAAAAGCTTTTGCTCCGCTGTCGCAGGAACGTTGAGGCGTACGCTTCGACAAAACACATCCGACGGAGATAAAAGTTTTTTGGTCCTTTTTTCAAAAAAGGACTGCTTGCTTTCTACCAACTTGTCTCGGGACTCAACGCCAGCACTCCACCTTGGTGGTGAACTTTCGCGCCATGTCCGCAACACTTGCCGCGTCCAACCCCGACGGCTCACCCGCCACATCGCTCAGCGTGACGCTGACGCCGGCCAGGTAATCCCGCGCAACGTCGGATCTGGTCGCGAAATTCACGTTCTGCGGCAAGGATATGCCCGCCGCGGCGGCCACGGCACCGTTGAAATTGAGCACGGAGCTCGTAATCCCGGCCACGCGGCCGGAGCTATCCAGCACCGGTCCGCCACTGTTGCCCGGCTGCACAGGAGCGCTGAACTGGAACAGGTTGGCGTTGCCCTGCAGCCCGGACAGGGCGGTCAGCGAGCCGGTGGTGACGGCCATCTCCGGCGAGACCAGGCCGCTCAGCGGAAATCCGGTAGCCACCAGCGGCTCACCGGGACGCAGCGTCTGGCTGTCCCTGAAACGCGCATAGATCGGCGCGCGCCTGCCTGTACGCAGGACCGCCAGGTCCAGCTTGACGTCGTTGGCGACCAGCGTGGCGGCCACGGTTGTACCGGACGCCGGTTCCGTGATGCGTATGTCCGGGCAGTTGGCGATGACGTGGCTGTCGGTGAGCACGTGACCCGCGGCATCGACGAAGATGCCGGAGCCGGAACTGACCGGACGGCCGGACCGGGCCGCGCGGGCGTGCAGCGGTCCTTCCGCACCGGCGGGCGCGCCGGAAAGCGTCGCCGCGTCGTCCTGCACGCTGTGCACGAAGGACATCAGCCGCGGCGGCCCCGGCGGCGTCCCGGGATCGAAGCTCGCCGCCAGCGGCGAGGTGCCGCTGGCCCGCCGCACCTGCCAGGTGCCCACCCAGGGCCCGGCGTTGTTCGGCCGGGCGGACTGCACCTGGAACCACAGCACGTAGTCGGCACCGGCCGCCTCCGGCCAGATCGTGTCGTTCTGCTCGGCTATGTCGGCAGAGGCGAAAGCCTGGCTGCGCACCACCGCGTCGGCGGTCTGGTGCAGGCCAAGACGCTGGGCCTCCGCCTGGAACTCGGTGGCGCCGCTCTGCACGCCACGGGTCATCTGCAAGGCGAGCAGACGCAGCCTGTCGTGATCGGGAAGGACGATGTGGAGCCGGGCGGCAACCGGCTTCGGCACCGGCGTGACCTGGCCCAGTACCAGCCCGTTCTGCGCGACCATGTCGCGCAGGGCGTCCACGGGCGAGATCGGCTGGCCGTTCCGCGTGAGCCTGGCGATGCCGCCATAGTCGTAGTCGCCAGGCTGGGCAGACGTGGGGGCCGGCATTGCGCCAGGCGGCGGCCGGTAGGCATTGGCCGTGTTTATGGCGATCGACACGCCGGAGGGGCGGACCGGCATGGGCACGCAGCCGGCCAGGCCCACGAACCCGACCGCACATAGCAAGGCGGCCAGCCTGGTCGGCATTGTCATGGTCTCGGCCCGCTCCGTCATTCGCGCTTACGATACGCAGGCGTAGCGGAATGGCAAGGCTTGGATGGCTTGCGGGAGAGCACGCGGTCTGTTTTTGGGGGAGAGACCAGGGTAGCAAGCAAGGCCTTCTTTTTCGAGAAAAAGAAGCAAAAAGCTTTTGCTCCGCTGTCGCGGGAACGTTGAGGCGCGCGCGTCAGATGCAGCGGGGCCCGTGTCCAGGACGGGTTCCATATCTGCCGGCCCTACGACTGACACATCTGCACGGACCTGCGTGCAGGCGTGGGAGCAAAAGTTTTTTGGTCCTTTTTTTCAAAAAAGGACTGCTTGCTTCCTACCGAGCCAACATCAAAGCGGCCCGACTCAAATGATAAAACTCCACCGTGGCGCATCCTCGCGCAGCCGCGCCACCACGCTCACCGCCGCATGCGCCGCCTGCACCCGGATGTCCGGCACCGCCACGCATTCCCAGAACACGCCGCGCACGATCGGCCCCAGCGCCCAAATGCGCTCCGCCGGCGTACCGTCCGCGCGCACCACGTTCAGCCCGTCGGTCACGTCCAGCCCCAGCCCTTGCGCGTCCACGCGCACCAGGCCCCCGTCGATCAGCCGCTGCATCAGCGGGTCCCGCGTGCGCGAGATGTGCTCCACGCCGGACGCCATGATCACGCGCTGCACCACAAGCTCGGCCTCGCCTGCGCCAGCCCGCGGGCTGTAGCGGACGCGCACGCCCTCTGTGCTGTCCACCATGCCGCGTATCCGGCCGGCCATCACGCGCAGCGTGCCCTCGGCGATCATCGCGTCGATCAGGTCGGCATGCGGCGGCGCCAGGCGGTGGCGGTGTACGTCCCAATAGCGCCGCGCGTGGCGCAGGAACCGGCGCCGCTCGGCCAGCGGCAGGCGGCTCCAGATGCTGCTGGTCACCGGCCGCATGCTGTCGATCACGGCGCGCCAGTCGGTACCGGCCTCGGCGGCGGCGAACACCTCGTCGCGCAGCCGCGCCATGAGCTGCGGCAGCGAGGTCTCCTCGGCCATGGTGAAATGCGGCGTGGGCCAGGGCGTCGCCACCGCGGCATGGCGAGCCGGCAGCAGCCCGCCGCGGGAGAGTGCGATCACGCCACCCTTGAAGCCGCGCCGGCGCAGCGAGATCGCCACATCGACCATGGTCAGCCCGGTGCCCACCACCAGGACCGGCCGGTCCGGGTCCAGCGCACGCCACGCCTTTTCGCCCCAGGCATTGCGGCAGATGTTCGGGTCGTCGCCCTCCTCGTGCGGCAGGTTGCCCACGGCGAGCACCACGCCCGCCACCGGCAGGCGCTGGCCGCTGGCGCAGACCAGCTCGTAGCCGCCATGCTCGGCGGAGAGCACGTCCAGCACGTCGTCCGGCATCAGGCGGAGCTGGGCGTGGCCGGCCGTCTCCCGCATCACGTAGTCCAGGATGGAACGCAGGTACTGCCCGTACAGGCCGCGCGAGGCGAACAGGCCGGCCTCGGTCTCATGCAGCCCGTCGGCGTTGCCAGACTGCGCGCCGCGCCGCTTCAGCCAATCCTGGAAATGCAGCGGCTCGTCGCTGAGCGCGCTCATGTTGGCGGCGCGCACGTTGAGCAGATGGTTGTTGTCGCCGGTGGCATACGCGATGCCGCGGCCGAATTCCGGCGAGCGCTCGCACAGCAGCACAGGCTGGTCCTGCGGCAGCCGGCGGAGCAGCTGCAGTGCCGCGATGGTGCCGGAAAAGCCCGCGCCGATGACGGCGATCGGCCGCTTGCCGGCGGGTGCGGCCAGCTCGGCCGGCTCAGGGAACAGGGGCATGGACATCACGCGCTCAACCGCGTCCTGACCTGCGGGAGGCGCCAAAGGCGCAGGCGCAGGCATCTCCGCGTGATCGCCTGTCGCCTGCATCACCCTGCCTCCCGTGTCCGGAAGGCAGTGTAGCAGCCTGGCACGACATTTCATAGCACATAGGTAGGAGATGCTTCCCAGGCAGGCTGACCCGGGCAGATTGGCACGGCTGTGCGGACGGGTGATAGAGGGGGCGGATTATACGAAGACGAAGGCGCGACCTTGCTGACCAGCCGTGCCAAATATGCCGTCCGCGCCAGCATGGTGATGGCAGAACTCAAGCCCGCCAATGGCTGGACCAGCGCCGGCGACCTAGCCGAAGCCGCCGACGTGCCGCGCAAGTTCCTCGAAGCCATCCTGACCCAGTTGCGCGACGGCGGCCTGGTGGAAAGCCGGCGCGGCCCGGCCGGCGGCCACCGCCTGGTCCGCGCGCCGGAGGAGATAACCGCCGCGGACGTCATACGCGTCATCGATGGCCCGCTGGCCATGACCCCCTGTGCCAGCGCCACCGCCTTCCGCGCCTGCGACGACTGCGTGGCGGTCGAGGACTGCCGCCTGCGTCACCTCATGCGCCGCGCGCGTGATGCGGTGGCCGGCGTGCTGGAGGCCTGCACGCTCGCGGATCTATGCCTGGAGGGACGCGCTGTGGACGTGCTGGGCCAGTAGAAAGCAAGGCCTTCTTTTTTGAAAAAAAGAAGCAAAAAACTTTTGCTCCCTGT
>CAXTCL010000032.1:0-23132 GCA_964242035.1 uncultured Acetobacteraceae bacterium
CCGGCGCCGGCACCGACACTTTCGACATACAGTCGCAGATCGGACCCAACCCGGTGCTGCCGCCTATCCAGCAATATCTAGTGCCGCCGATGCGCCTGGCACCTGGCGTGGCTTGGAAAAGCGGTGAGACGCCAACTGTGCCGTCCGGCCTGCACGTACAGGCGTTTGCGCAGGGGTTAGAGCATCCACGTTCCGTCTTCACGTTGCCCAACGGCGACGTGCTTGTCGTCGAGTCCATCAGCCCGGATCTCCAGCCTGTCAGCCGGCCGAAAAACCTGGTGATGAACTGGATGGAGAAGATCGTCACCTCGAACGGCAAGAGCACCGGCAGCAACCGCATAACGCTGCTGCGTGACAGCAAGGGTAACGGGCAGCCTGAACTACGCACCGTGTTCATCGACCATCTGTTTTCGCCGTTCGGCGTGGCGCTAGTCGGAAACGACCTCTATGTGGCCGACACCGACGCGATCCTGAAATTTCCCTACACGCCAGGTGCGACGAGCATAACCGCCGCGCCCGTTGTGCTGACGCCGCTGCCGGGCGGTCCCATCGACCACCACTGGACAAAAAGCCTGCTGGCCAGCGAGGATGGCAGCAAGCTGTATGTTGGTATCGGCTCCAACAGCAACATTACGGAGAACGGCATCGGCGCCGAGATGGGCCGTGCAGACATCTGGGAAGTGGACCGCGTGACCGGCGCCCACCGTATCTTCGCTGACGGCCTGCGCAATCCGAACGGGCTGAACTGGGAGCCGCAGAGCCACACGCTGTGGTGCGTTGTGAACGAACGCGACGAACTGGGGCCGGACCTGGTTCCGGACTATATGACCTCGGTCAAGGATGGTGGCTTCTACGGCTGGCCCTACAGCTACTATGGCAATCACGTCGATCCCCGTGTGCATCCGCAGCGGCCGGATCTGGTGGCGCGCGCAATCGTGCCCGATTACGCGCTCAGCTCCCATGTCGCGCCTTTGGGCATGGTGTTCGACACCGGCAGCAGCCTGCCTAACCATTACAGTGGCGGCGCGTTCGTGGGCGAACATGGAAGTTGGGACCGACCACAGTTCAACGGCTACAAGGTGGTGTTCGTGCCCTTTACCAACGGCAAGCCGAGCGGAAAGGCAGAAGACGTAGTCACGGGCTTTCTGGACGGCAAGGGTAACGCGCGCGGCCGGCCGGTCGCTTTGACGCTCGACAAGAACGGCGCGTTGCTGATTGCAGATGACGTCGGGAACACGGTTTGGCGGGTATCGGCGGCTTCTCAAAACCAGGCCTCCAGGTAGCGACCAAGCAATCTTTTTTTAGGCTTCTGCTTGTGGTCGGGTGTCAGCCGGTCTGGCACCCGACATCTTCTTGTAACCTTGACCGTCGGCTAAATAGACTTATCACTCGTGTTCCTGTTTCGTTTGCCTAGATCGTTCCGTGAATGTTAAATGCGCTGCTTCGAACTGGGCCTCTTCAATGGGTCCAGCCTGATGTTCGGGGGAGCACATGCGACAATTTGCCGGAGCAGCCACCGCCCTGACGTCCGCAGGCCTTTCCGGTTTTCTGAGCGCGACGCATACCCAACCGGCCGATTTGTGGGCAGTGCTTGCCGTTGAGACATCCGGCTGCGGGTTCCTCCCGGACCGACGGCCGAAAATCCTGTTCGAACGACACCAGTTCCACACCCTCACCCACGGCCGCTATGACCGCTCCCATCCGGATATCAGCGCGCCACATGCCGGCGGTTATGGACAAGGCGGGGCGAGCCAATACGACCGGTTGGCCAAGGCGGTGGCGCTGGACAGGGCGAGCGCGTTGAAAAGCACGTCCTGGGGCATCGCCCAAACCATGGGGCTTTGCCACAAAGAGGCGGGCTTCGCCGACGTGGAGACGATGGTTACCGCCATGGCGCGCTCCGAGGACGCCCAACTGCTCGCGATGGCTGCCTACCTGAGCGCCACGCATCTTGCCGCCCCGTTATCGCGGAACGACTGGATCGCCTTTGCCGAGGGCTATAACGGCCCCGACTACGCCGGAAACAACTATGACGGCCTGCTGAAACAGTTCCACGGCAGGTTCAGAACAGGCCCCCTGCCGGACGTGACGATACGCGCCGCCCAAGTCGGCCTGACCTACCACGGCTATGACACACATGGGATCGACGGCATGGCGGGACCGGGCACAGAGGCCGCAATCCGCCGGTTTCAATCCGGGCATGGACTCGCGGCGAGCGGAGACGTGGACGCGTTGCTTCTGGATGCGCTTGCGAAGTAAGAAAGAAAGCAGTTCTTTTTTTACAAAAAAGAACCAAAAAACTCTTACTACCGTCGCATTTGCACCAGTAGCTATTTTCCTGAAATGGCGAAGTTGCTGCAGCAGTAGGGGTGGTGAAAATTTTGGCTTTTTTTCAAAAAAGAAGTGCTTGCTTTCCTTTCTACGGAGCTCCGCAATGCAAGAGCAGGAAGTCAGAACCGCCCTCGTTCAGATCATGCGTCGCATGCACGCAAGCGGGCTGAACCGCGGCACCAGCGGCAACGCCAGCCTGCGTGTTCCCGGCGGCATGCTGATCACGCCTTCCGGCATCGCGCCTGATGCGCTGACGCCCGATAACATGGTGTTCGTGGCCGATGACGGCACGCCGGACATGCGCGGGCTGCGGCCCTCCACGGAGTTCCGCATGCACCACCACATCCTCGCGGGACGGCCGGATGCCCAGGCCGTGGTGCATTGCCATTCGCGTCACGCGACGATCCTGGCGTGTTGCGGCCGGCCGATCGAGCCGATCCACTACATGGTGCTGGTAAGTGGTGGTTCTGCGGTGCGCGTGGCGCCGTATGCGACGTTCGGCACCGAGGAACTGGCCAAGGCGGTGGTGGCGACGATGGCGGGCAGCCGCGCGTGCCTGATGGCCAACCACGGGCAGATCACCCTTGGAGAGACGTGGCAGCAGGCGCTGGCGATTGCCGAGGAGGTGGAGGAGCAGGCGGCGGTGACATATGGCGCGCTGCTGATAGGCGGGGCCGTGCGGTTGGGCGAGGCCGAATTGCAGGATGCCGAGCGCGCATTTGAGACCTACGGGCAGGCACGCGCTCCCGCAACAACAGCCCGCATGCCCCAAGACTGATCAAGGCCCCCGAAGCAGCGTCAGGGACAAAGGTTTTTTGCTTCTTTTTTCAAAAAAGAAGGCCTTTCTTGCTGTCTTCGATCAGACATCGACAGTAAGCGACGACGGTCCTCCCGCCTCTTGCACTGCACAACGATCCCCCATACCTGCGCGAACGCACTCGCTCCGAGGAGATCCCATGCCGACCCTGTTCGATCCCATCCAGCTCGGCGCCATACAAGCCCCAAACCGCGTCCTGATGGCGCCGCTGACGCGCGGCCGCAGCACGCGCGCGCACGTGCCGACGCCGGTGATGGCCGAGTACTATGCCCAGCGCGCGTCCGCCGGCCTGATCATCAGCGAGGCGACCGGCATCACCCAGCAGGGCCTCGGCTGGCCATACGCGCCGGGCATCTGGAACCAGGCGCAGGTGGATGCCTGGCGCCCGGTCACCGAGGCGGTGCACAAGGCGGGCGGCTGTATTGTCATGCAGCTGTGGCACATGGGCCGGCTGGTGCATCCGAGCTTTCTGGGCGGCGAGGCGCCCGTCTCGTCGGTGGCGGTCGCCGCACCTGGCAAGGCGCACACCTACGGTGGCAAGCAGCCCTACGAGGCGCCGCGCGCGCTGCGCGCCGACGAGATCCCTGCGCTGCTGGAGGATTACCGCGTTGCTTCCCGCAACGCTATGGCGGCCGGGTTCGACGGCGTGCAGGTACACGCCGCCAATGGCTACCTGATCGACCAGTTCCTGCGCGACAACACCAACACGCGCGACGACGCATACGGCGGCAACGTGGCCAATCGTATCCGCCTGCTCACCGAGGTGACGCAGGCCGTTTGCGACACTGTTGGCGCGGACCGCGCCTCCGTCCGCCTGTCGCCCAACGGGTTCGTGCAAGGCGTGGACGACAGCGACCCAGAGGCGCTGTTCAGCGCCGCGGCCGAAGCCCTGTCCGCACTTGGCATAGGGTTCCTGGAAATACGCGAGCCGTTCGAGGACAGCACGTTCGTTAAGACCGTGGTTCCGCTCATCGCGCCGGCGATCAAGCGCGCCTTCCGCGGCCCGCTGGTGCTCAACTCGGACTACGACGGCAAGAGTGGCCAGGCGATGCTGGATAGCGGCGTGGCGGATGCGATCGCGTTCGGTCGGCCGTTCATCTCAAACCCGGATCTGCCGGCGCGCCTGCGAGCCGACAAGCCGCTGGCCAAGGACGAGATGGCGACCTGGTACAGCCAGGGGCCGCAAGGCTACACCGACTATTCCGTCGCGGCCTGAGGCGCGCCATGAGCCTCGTCGAGGATGTGGCCCCTGGGCTGTCCGGCCTGGAACAGCTACGCGCGCTAATGGCGTCGGCGCGCCGGCCCGGCATCGGCCAGGCGCTGCAGTTCACGCTAGCCGAGGTCTCGGAAGGACGCGTCGTGTTCGAAGGCGTGCCTGGCGAGCACGCCTACAACCCGATCGGCACGGTGCATGGCGGCTACGCGGCGACGTTGCTGGATTCGGCGTGCGGTTGCGCCGTGCACTCTAGCCTGGCGGCGGGCCAGGGCTACACCACGCTGGAGCTGAAGGTGGCCTACCACAAGGCAATGACATCCAAGACCGGCATGGTGCGTGCGATCGGGACGGTGCTCTCGCTGGGGCGACGGGCGGCGTTTGCGGAGGCGCGACTGGAGGACGCTTCGGGGAGGCTGCTGGCTTCGGCCACTTCTACTTTGTTGGTCATATCGTAAGGAAGAAAGGCCTTCTTTTTTAAAAAAAAAGCAAAAAACTTTTGCTCCCTGTCGGCGGCTGAAGGACACGCGCGCAACAGCGGACCAAAGGTTTTTTGCTTCTTTTTCAAAAAAGAAGGCCTTGCTTCCTACTCCACCGTGACCGACCCAAACCCGCTGATTTCCTTCGTCAACCGCCCGTTCACCTTGCTGAAATGCACCGAGCCCACGCCCGACAGATCCACATGGGCGTCGTCCACTTCGGCGCCGATCTGCATGTGGCCGGCGCCGCTCGCCTCCAGCCTGGCGCGGCCGATATGGCCGGCAGTGACGGCGACGTGCCCGGCTCCGCTGAGATCGACGCTGAAAGTGGGCATGGCGGCTTGGTCCACGGTGATGTCGCCATGGCCGGAAAGCTCTATGCTGGCGGGGCCGTCGGCACGGGCGACGTGCAGGTTGCCGCTGCCGCTGATGTCGGCGTGCACGGCGGTGGCCGACGCGTCGGTGATGTCGGCGGCGCCCGACAGGTCCAGCGAAAGCGTGCCGCCAACCGCGCCTATCGTGTAGCGGCCGAAGCCGGACTCGTCGATCGTAAGCGGGTAGGCGGCCGGTACGTGGACGGAGAGGACCAGGGTCGGCTGGCTGTTGTAGCTCTCCCTCCAGCAATTACCCGGATGGGTGTGAATGCGCGCGGTGCCACGGCTTTCGAGGAGCAGGTGGTCGATCTCCTCCTGGTGCTCGGCGGTTGCCTGGACGATGGACTGGTTATGCAGCGCGCTGTCCGGCGTGATCTCGACGCTGATGGCGCAGGGCGAGTCGATGGACAGGCCGGAGCCGTCGAGCGTGGCTGAGAGCGTGGCAGCGTGGGCGCTGCCTATGGTCGCGGCGAACAAGGCGGGGATGAAAGCGTGGCGTATGGTCATGGCGGGCTCCTTGGCTGTGTGCTTCGGAGTGCAGGGGGCGTGCCACCCGCTTCTGTCGGATTTGCCTGCGATATCTGCTCAGCCCGCCCGGCTGAGCGGCGTGGTTGGCCGTGTTATGGCCTGGTTCGCCATACCTATTGCGAAAGAACGAAGGCCTTCTTTTTTGAGAAAAAGCAGAAAACTTTGCTCCCTCGCATTTTGTAGCTGCCTGGGCCCGTTAGGAACACCTCGCTGTTGCAGATGCGAGGGAAGCAAAAGTTTTTTGGTCCTTTTTTTCAAAAAAGGACTGCTTGCTTTCTTTGTGTCAGCACCACGAGCGTAGGGCCGAGTGCGTCACCGCCGCCCGATCGCCGACGCCACGCATCCGAGGAGGCGGGCCGCCGCGCCGAAGGTCTCGTCTGGCGAGCACCGCCGGCAGGCCGGCCGCGATCCAGGCGCGACCGCAAGCCTGTGGGGCTGCCAGTTTGGCCAGGCCGGCCTTGCCGAGCTGGGTGAGCACGGGCTGAAGCGCTGCTGGCGAGACACCGGTTACTATGGCGTCGGCAGACAGGTCGTGCTGCGCCAGCACATCCTCCGGCAGCAGGCAGCGGCCAGCAGCAGCCAAGGCACCGACATTGCGTAGCTGGCCGGCGATGCCGTAGCCGGCGCCAAGGGCTCGCATCCGGTCAAGCACACCCGCAGGGGCTCCTAGGGCCTGTGCCGCGGCCACGGCCAGCGAGCCGGCGCCGCGGTCCACCCAGGCAGACCATGCGGCAAGGGTGGAAAACTCCGCCTCTGCCTCGGTTTCGCGTGCATCCACCATGGCGAGCAAGGTTGCGGCCTGCAAAGCGCCGCAGGTCAGGGCAGCATGGAGCGGCGTGGCCACTTCATGGGTGCGCTGGGCGCCTTCGACCACCTCGCGCCACCATTGCAGGCGTATCAGCGCCAGGCCGGGTTCACGCGTCACCTCGCAGGCACGGGCGAGTTCGTGGTTGAAGGCGATGAGCGTGAACAGCGTCTCCCGGTGCACGGCCGGCGCGAACAGGGCGCAGAGGTAGCGGTCCGGGTCATGCCGGCGGACAAGCGGTCCGAGCGAGGCGGATGAGGCGGCGGCATCGCTGGTCATGCGCTTAACGCGCGTTTCATGGAACAATAGCCCTGCCGCGCGTTGTGGCTGCAAGCCGGCGCCTGGCGCACATCGCGGCTTGCTCGATTGCGCGCGCTGCGCGCCCTTCCTTCAGCAGACGGAGAACGCTCATGGCTTTTGAACTCCCCCCCCTTCCCTTCGAGACGAACGCGCTGGCCGGCGCCGGCATGTGCCAGGAGACGCTGGAACTGCACCACGGCAAGCATCACCAGGCCTACGTGACCGCGCTGAACGGCTTTGTCGAGAAGGACTCCTCGCTGCAGGGCAAGAGCCTCGACGAGATCGTGACGCTGACCGCGCAGACGCCGGGGCCGGTGTTCAACAATGCCGGGCAGCACTGGAATCACATCTTGTTCTGGCAGAACCTGTCGCCAAAGGGCGGCCAGATGCCCGGCAAGCTTGCGGCCAAGATCGACAGCGACCTGGGCGGTGTGGACAAGTTCAAGGAAGCGTTTAAGGCGGCGGCGATCGGGCAGTTCGGCTCCGGCTGGGCGTGGCTGGTGATGGGGAAGGACGGCAAGCTGGCGGTGACCAAGACGCCGAATGGCTCCAACCCGCTGGCGACCGGCGAGGGCAAGGTTCTCCTCGGCCTGGATGTGTGGGAGCACAGCTACTACCTGGACTTCCGCAACCGCCGGCCGGACTACATCACCAACTACCTCGACAAGCTGGCCAATTACGAGTTTGCCGAGGCGCAACTGCAGGCGGCCTGATTTACCTGGCAACATGGCTTTGATGCGGGGCGGATTTGCCCCGTATACCCTCGATCGGATAACTGATGTCAGCCCGCATACCCTCACCGTTCGCCTTGCCGATGATGTTCGCCGAGCTTGCGATGGCGTCCTGGGAGACGGTCTGGCATCGCACGGCGCTGATGGCCAGCGGCGCCTGCACGCAGGCGGAATACGAGCAGATGGTGCACGAGAAGATGCATGCGGTGCAGCAGGCAAGCGTGGCTTTCATGACGGGGCACGACACCGAGACCGTTTTGCGACCGTTTCATAAAAAGGCTGTGGCAAATGCTCGGCGGTTGCGAGGGTAGGTAAGGAAGCAGGCGTTCTTTTTCGAACAAGAAGCAAAAATTTTTGGTCCGCTGTCATGCGAGTGTCCTCCAGCCGCTGACAGGAACCACAAGCTTTTTGCTTTCTTCTTTCGAAAAAAAGGCTTTACTTGCTATCGTTAGCCGCAACAGGCGGCGTCGCCGTAAGCACGGTCGAAATCGTATCGCGTGCCACAACCACCCGCACATTCGGCGCAATCTCGACTTCGACTTCGTTGGCGCCGTCGCGCACCTTCTGCACGACTCCCAATATGCCACCGCCCGTCAGCACGCGATCGCCGCGCTTGATGGCGGCCAACTTGGCCTTTAACGCTTTCTGCTGCTGCTGCTGCGGCCGGATCATCAGGAAGTAGAACACCACGAAGATCATCACGTACGGCAGGAACTGTAGGACTTGCGCGCTGGCGAGACCGCCGCCGCCGGCGGCATCCTGAGCGTAGGCTGACGAGATCAAGGACGGCATCGAAGGGGTGATCCTGACGGGAGAGGTGGCGCACGGCGCGTGCTGATGACGATGGGCGCTTGCGGCAGATTGCCGGGTTGCGGTTGGATGCGCCGCACCATAGTTTCCGGCCCACCTCCGTCAAGCATCGGCGCCTGCTCCGCATCATGGACGCATTGTTCCCTCTCGTCAGACGCATCGCCGAAGCGCTTGAGCGCCTCGCGCCCCCGGTTCCCACCCAGCTGATGCTGGGGGGCGCCGATGCCTTCGTCTGGCAGCCAGCCGCGCAGGGAACAGGCGGGCGGCTCGTGCCGGTGCCGCGTGTGGCGCGTGTCGAAATCGGCTTGTTGCAGGGCATCGACCGCGCACGCGACACGTTGCTGGCCAACACGCTACGCTTCGCCGCCGGCCGGCCGGCGAACAACGCCATGCTATGGGGCGCGCGCGGGATGGGCAAGTCCAGCCTGGTGAAGGCGGTGCACGCGGAAGCGGTGGCGCGTACGCCGGGCAGTCTGGCGCTTATCGAGATACACCGCGAGGACATCACAAGCCTGCCGGGGCTGTTGGACGGGCTGCGCCAGCAGGATAGGCGTGTGCTGGTGTTCTGCGACGATTTGTCGTTCGAGCGCGAAGACGCGGACTACAAGGCGCTGAAATCGGTGCTCGACGGCGGCATAGAGGGCCGGCCGGAAAACGTGCTGTTCTATGCCACGAGCAACCGGCGCCACTTGATGCCCCGCGACATGATCGAGAACGAGGCGGCGACGGCGATCTCGCCTGGCGAGGCGGTGGAGGAGAAGGTGTCGCTGTCCGACCGCTTCGGGCTTTGGCTGGGGTTTCATACGTGCGACCAGACGACGTATCTGGCCATGGTGGCGGCATACGCGGCTGATCTGGGGTTGGCTGCCGATCCGGCCGATGCGCTGGCCTGGGCAACAGGGCGCGGGTCGCGGTCGGGGCGGGTAGCTTGGCAGTTCATTCAGGATCTGGCCGGGCGAGCGGAGTAAAAAGCAACGCTTTCCTTTCTGAAACAAAGAAACAACAAAGTTTCCGCTGCGCGGGCCCGGACTGTCCTAATACGCGGCAATTACATCAGGTGAGTGAGGGCGTCCGAACAGCGTCAGGGACAAAAGTTCTTTGCTTCTTTTTCAAAAAGAAGGCCTTACTTTCTTACCTATCTGGCTGCATCGTTCGAAGATTTGCCGCAGCCAGGCTGGCAAGAAAGCTACGGGCGCCAGCAGACTCCATCTCCACAGTCGAGCGCGGCACCAACTCGCGTTTCAGGCGCGGGCTTGCCGCCTCGGCCAGCGCCCAGGCCGAGCCGAAATACGGCAGGGCCAGCCAGCCCTCCAACTGTGCGCGGGGCAACGCGATCTGCTGGACGAGATTATCCAGATGCTGGCCACGGTCATCGGGCGTGCTCCAGGCGGCGCGCATCAGGCGGCGGGCGACTAGGCGGCGTATGCGGTTACTGGCCGGCTCCAGCGCGCTGTCCAACATGGAGTCCTGGCATTTCAGGCGCCGGCGGATGGTGTCGGCCATGCCGCCGGCAGCGCGGCCGTTCGTCCGGCCGGAGACACTGACGGTGATGTCCGGATCATGACGGATGCGCGCGTCGATCCGGCGTAGCGCGTCGACCAGGGCGCGATCTTCGCCGGACCGTACAGCCGGCACTCCGCCGGCGGCGAGGAAGGTGTCACGCCGAACGGCGATGCTGGCGCCGGACTCCTCGGTGTGGCGCGGCCAGGGATCGGAGGGTTCGGGATCGAGCATGCACGCGATGCGATCGAGTTGTGTCGTGTAGTGAACCTCCAGCTCGTCGTCCTCGTGTAGGTGTATGGGGATCTGCAGGGCGTCCACAGGGTCGATTACTGCGCGGCCACAGACGACGTCTGCACCGTCTCGGAACGCTGCGAGGTTGGTCGCAAGCCAATCGGGGGCGACGCAGCCATCGGCGTCCGTCGTCATGACGATGCCGCCCGGGTCGGTGAGCATGGCAGCCTTCGACATGGCCAGCCGGCGGGCATGGCCGGCATTCGCCTGGGCGGGGCCGAAGGTATGCTCGAGGACATGAATGCCGCAGGGGAGCGTCGGGCGCAGCGCGCGGGCGATGTCCGCCGTGCCGTCCGTGCTGTTGTTTACCAGAAGCAGGATGTCAGCCTTCGCGGGGCCATCCTGGAGGGCGAGTGCACGGAGGCAATCACCGATCAGGCTGGCTTCATCTCTGACGGGGATGGCGACAACAATACGCGGCATGGTCGGGCCCTGGCTGGTTCAGCGTGGTAACTAAAGGGGCGTTTCGAGGTTGCAATCAATCTGTTGCGAGGGGGGTGGACTGAGCAGTCAGGTATTCGTGATGCTGGATCACCTCACGCACGACGAAAGCCAGGAATTTCTCGGCGAATTCAGGGTCCAGGCGGGCGGATACGGCCAAGGCGCGCAGCCGGGCGACCTGCTGGGCCTCGCGGGCGAGGTCCGACGCGGGCAGGCCCAGGCGGGCTTTCAGGCGGCCGACCTGCTGGGTGCATTTGAAGCGCTCGGCGAGGAGATGGATCAGGGCGGCGTCTATATTGTCGATGCTGGCGCGCAAGGTGAGGAGTTCTTCGGGGGGCATGGCGGGTCCGGGGAGGAAGGTAAGGCAAGAAAGGCCTTCTTTTTCGAAAAAAAGAAGCAAAAAACTTTTGCTCTGCTGTCGCAGACTTACCTGACAGGCCGCGGGAGCGCCGCGGGACGTCTTTGGGCCTTTCTTTCCAACAATGTCTGCTTGCTTACTCCCTGCCTTTCTCGCGCATGATGCGGGCCTTGTCGCGCTTCCAGTCACGGTCGGCGATGGCGTGGCGCTTGTCGGCTTTGTTTCGGCCCTGGCCTACGCCGATCACGACTTTGGCGATGCCCTTGTCGTTGAAGTGGATGTCCAGCGGGACGAGGGTGAAGCCGTTTCTTGTGGTCTCCGCTATCAGTTTGCCGATCTGCTTCTTGTGCAGGAGGAGTTTGCGCGGCGCGCGGGGCTCGAAGCGGGAGAGCACGCCGGCCTGGTATTCGGGGATGTAGCAGCCGAACAAATAGAGCTCGCCATCGCGTTCGCCGGCCCAGGCTTCGGTTATGGTGGCGCGGCCGTGGCGGAGGGATTTCACCTCAGGGCCGCGTAGGACTATGCCGGCTTCTACGGTTTCCTTGATGGTGTAGTCGAAGCGGGCCTTGCGGTTCTGGGCGGCCAGGCCGTGGGTTATCAGGCCTGATTTGGTTTTCTTTTCGGCCACGGTGGGTTGAGTCTTTCCAGGAAGGAAGGCCTCCTTTTTTGAAAAAAAGAAGCAAAAAACTTTTCTACGGACGCTGCTGCAGCGCCTTGGTTTGTGTTGTGGCACTCGGACGCCACAGATGCGGGAGAAGTAAAAGTTTTTTGGTCCTTTTTTTCAAAAAAGGACTGCTTGCTTCCTTTCTACCCGTTCAACACCCGCGCCTCAATCATCGCCGCGCGCACCCGTGTCCGTGCCGCGTTGGAAATTGGCGCCAAAGGCAGGCGGGTGTGTTCGTGGGTATGGCCGAGGAGGGAGGCGGCGTATTTCACCGGGCCCGGGTTGCTTTCGCAGAACAGGGAGTCGTGCAGGGGGAGGAGGGAGTCTTGCAAGGCTATAGCGTCCGCGGTGCGGCCTTCGGACCAGGCCAGGTGGATGTCCGCGCAGTGACGGGGGGCGATGTTGGCGGTGACCGAGATGCAGCCATGGCCGCCGGCGGCGAGGAAGGGGAGGACGGTGTGGTCCTCGCCGGAGAGCTGGATGAAGGCGGGGCCGCAGGCGCGGCGGGTGTGCAGGGGGCGGGCCAGATTTGCGGTGGCGTCTTTGACGCCGACGATGTTCGGGTGGCGGGCGAGGCGGGCCATGGTTTCCACCGACATGTCGATGACGCTCCGCCCCGGGATGTTGTAGATGATGAGGGGGAGGTCGGCGGCGTCGGCGATGGCGGTGTAGTGCAGGAAGAGGCCTTCCTGGCTGGGTTTGTTGTAGTAGGGCGTGACGACCATTATCGCGTCGGCGCCGGCTGTTTTGGCGTGCTGGGCGAGGGAGATGGCTTCGGCGGTACTGTTCGAGCCGGCGCCGGCGATGACGGGGATGCGGCCGGCGGCGGCGTGTACGGCGATTTCGATGGCGCGCTGGTGTTCGGCGTGGGTCAGCGTGGGGCTTTCGCCCGTGGTGCCGACGGGGACGACGCCTTGGGTGCCCTGGGCGATCTGCCATTCGACGAAGGCTCCGTAGGCGGCCTCGTCGAGGGTGCCGTCGGCGCGCATCGGGGTGATGAGGGCGACGATCGACCCCTTGAACATTGGTGGACTCCGGTGCTGGGCGAAATGCCTACCTAAGCAGTTTGACCCGGCCGGTCTATCCAGTGTGCCGCCGACAGGGAGCAAAAGTTTTTTGGTCCTTTTTTTCAAAAAAGGACTGCTTGCTTTCTTTCTTCGGCACTAGGCAATACGCGGATGCTCCGTTTTTGCCTGATGCTTCTGTGTGCCACGCCAGCCGTGGCGCAGACCCCTGTCCTGTTGGCGCTCCGGGCGAACAACTGGCCACTGGCTGCGTCTTTGGCGTCGGCCGATCCTGATCCTCTGGCGGTCAAGCTCGTGGATTTTATTCGGCTGCTCAATCCTGGGCAAGCGAATGCGCGCGAGCTGGCTGAGTTCATGGCCGCTCATCCGGGGTGGCCGGACCAGGCGACGCTGGAGAAGCGTTATGGCGAGGCGCTGGTATTGGAGGCGGATGGGCGGGTGGCGGCGGGGCTGTGCAAGTCGCGGGCGCCGGTGGCTGCCCCTGCCCTGCTGCGGTGTGCGGATGCGATGGCGGGTGATGCGAAGGCGGCTGCGACAATGGCGCGGGCGGCTTGGGTGGGGGGGTTGAGCGGGGCGGTGGATGAGGCGGCGCTCCTGGGGCGGTGGTCTGGGGTTTTGGGCCAGGCGGATGAGGTGGCTCGGTTCGATCGGTTGCTGGGCGGCGATGTGGGGGCGGCACGGCGGGAGCTGGGGCGGCTGGATGGGGCGGCGCGGGCGGTGGCGGCGGCAAGGCTGGCGTTTCGGGCGAATGATGCGGGCGCGATGGGGGTGTTTGGGGCGGTGCCGGCGGGGGCGCGGGGGGATGCGGCGCTGGTGTTGGCGGAGATGCGGTATCTGCGGCGTGGCGGGGATTATGGGGCGGCGCTGGGGGTTTGGCGCGATGCGGTGATGGGGGCTGAGGCGGCGGCGCCGGCGGGGCATCGGGCAGCGTTCTGGGTAGAGCGGGATGCGCTGGCGCGGCACCTGGTGGGGAGCGATCCGGCGAGTGCGTATGCGTTGGCGGATGACGGGCTGCTGGGGCCTGAACAGGCGGTGGATGCGCTGTTCCTGGCGGGGTGGATTGCGCTGGAGCGGTTGCATGATCCGGTTCGGGCAAGGGTGAAGTTCCAGGCTTTGGCGGAGGTTTCGCGGTCGGCGATTACGCAGGCTCGGGCCTGGTATTGGTTGGGGCGGGCGGCGGCGGATGGGGCGGCGGCGAAGGGGGATTATGCGAAGGCAGCGGCTTGGCCTTTGACGTTTTATGGGCAGTTGGCGGCTCGGGCTGCGGGGGTGAGCGAGGCGGGGTTGCAGGCGGCGATTGCGGGGCAGCGCGATCCGGTGGTGGGGGCGGCGGAGGCGGCTTCATTTGGGCGTAGCGAGGCGGCTCGGGCGGCGGGGATTTTGGCTGGTTGGCAGGATCCTCGGCGGGGGGCGGAGTTTCTGGTGCAGGCGGTGCAGGCGCCGGCTTCGTTGGGGGTCCGGGCGCTGGCGGCGGGGTTGGCTTTGCGGTTGGGGATGGCGGACGTGGCGGTGGCGGCGGCGCGGTTGGCGGGGCGCGACGGCGGGGTGTTGCCGCAGGATGGGTGGCCGGTGCCGTATCGGCCGCCTGGTGGGGCGGTGCCGGCGGCGTTGGCCCTGGCGGTGATGCGGCAGGAGAGCAGTTTCGATCCGGTGATTGTGAGCCCGGCGGGGGCGCATGGGTTGATGCAGTTGATGGAGCGGACGGCGGTTCAGGTGGCGCGGGCGCAGCATGTGGCGGCGGGACCGTTGAGCGATCCGGAGGTGAACATGCGGCTGGGGACGGCGTATTTGGGGGAGTTGGTGGATCGGTTTGCCGGGTGTCTGGCTTGTGCGGTGGCGGCTTATAATGCGGGGCCTAACCGGGTGGGGGAGTGGGTGGCGGCGAATGGTGATCCGGCGGGGGGCGATGTGGCGGTTTTGGTTGACTGGATCGAGATGATTCCGTTTGCGGAGACGCGGAATTATGTGGAGCGGGTGTTGGAGAATGAGGCGGTTTATGCGGGGCGGTAGGTGTTTTGGGGTGGGAAGCCGGCGGCTTTTTTTTGCGTGTCTGTTTTGAAAAGTCGGCCTGCCGACTTAGCTGGCGCGCTTTTCCTGCGCTGTGGTGCCTGGAAAGACGCGTCAGCTGCCTCGGCAGGCCGATCTTCGGAACGGGCACTGAAAAAAAGAAGTGAGAAGATGTTGGCTTTCTCACTGTCTGGGTTGGGTTAGACTGGACGGTTTCTCTGGCTGGAGATTTGGGCGTCGGTCGTGGTGCACATGTCGTTTCTTTGTTCGGTTTGAGCGCCGTTTCTTCGTCCCGGCCTGCAATTTCCCACGGCGACGGCAGGTTTTTCCGTCAAGCCTGGCCGAAGGCCACCGCGCTTGCGGCGCGTAGCGGGCTTTACGGAAAAAGCTGTCGGCGCCACGCTCGCGCAGGTTGGGCGAGCAGACGCATCCCACGCCGCGTAGCGTGGAGCCAGTTGGTGCTTTCTCGAACAGGGCTTACGGCGGGATAGGATTATTCCAGTTTTGGGTAGCCGTCCGGTGGGGGGCGTAGCTGGGATTCGAGGTGCGGTTGGAGGAGGGAGCGGTCTGGGGTGAGGCCGAAGATTTCGCAGATGCGGGCGAAGTTGGCGGAGAGGTGGTCGTCTGGGTGGGCGGTCAGGGTTTCTTCGATGACTTCGAGGAGGGTTTCGGGGGCGGCGTCGTGAGCGGGGGAGAGGCGGGCGAGGTTGCTTACGGCTTCGTATAGGTTGCCGGCGTCTCCCTCGGAGAAGAGGGGTGGTTCGTAGTCGTAGAGGGCGTCATCCAGGTCTGGATCGAGGTCGGGGTACGAGGGTTCGGACCAGGTTTGGCGGGGGGATCGGGCGAAGGAGTTGTTGGTGATCTTTTCCCAGAGCTCGACGGACTGGCGGACGCTGCGGGAGTGTCGCGCGAAGGCCAGGTCTGGATCTGCGGGTTTTGGGGTGGGTTGTTGGGGTTCGGGGGTGGGGGATTTGGCGGTGCGTTGGGTTTGGTCTTGCGGGGTGAGGGTTTGTTCGTGGGCGGCCAGAGCGCGGGCGGCGGCGGCGCGGGCGAGCGCCATGCCGAGGTCGCGGAGTTCCAGGCGGTCGGCGAGGTTTTCGGCTCGGTGAGCTGCCTGGGTTGGGTCGGGTGCGTGGGGGGCGATGGCGTTCAGGGTGGGTGTGCGCCTGGTTGGGATTGGGGAACATTTGTAGAACTTGGGAGTGGGGCTGGGCAAGTGGTGTTTGGGGATGGCCGGATTGGTGAAGGGCGGTTGCGGGGGTGGGGATTTTGGCTTTGCTTGCGGGTCGGGTGCTGTTTCCTTGTTTGGTTGCGCGCTGTTGTCTGGGGTGGGCATTTGCGCTGCGGCGCCGGCGGGTTTTTTCGGTCAGGTTTTGCTGAAGGTCACCGCGGTTGCGGCGCGGGGTGGGCTTTACGGAAAGAGGTGTCGGGGTCACGATCGAACAGGTTGGGCGGGCAAACGCATTTGTGCGATACGGTGGGAGAGGTGAGTTTGCTGGCGCGCATTGTTGCAGGCGGGTGCTTCTGGCGCGGGATGGCGAATTCCGCTGCTTGGAGCACATGTTTTTTGCTTCTTTTCAGAAAAGATGGCCTTGCTTGCTTCGGGAGCGGTGGATGATCGACTGGAAGATCGGCGAGAATGTGCCTTGGTCGGTTTCTTGGACCAGGGAGGATTCTTATGATTTGCACGCTTCTTCGGATTTTCCGGGGTTTGTTGATCTGGTGCAGGTGGAGCGGCCTGGGGAAGGGTCACCGAAGTTTGCGGCGGTGCATGTGACACGGCAGCGGGTGGGGATGCTTGGGCAGCTTTGCCATGTTTGCGGGCGGAAGACGGTGCGGAGGGATCGGTATTTGTTTCCAGTGGAGTCTGGGGGGTTTGTGCGCGTGGGGGAGAGTATGCGGTATGCGGGGAGCGTGCCGCCGGTGCATTTGCGGTGCGGGGTTCGGGCGCGGGCACTGTGTCCGCATTTGAGCCATGCTTTGGCGGAGCCGGTGGTGTTTCCTTCGGAGGAGAGCCAGGTGGTGCCTCGGCCTGGGGTGCCGCCGGAAATGGAGCCTTTGGCGCGGACGCTGCCGCAGGGGGTGCGGATCGTTTTTAGCTGTTTGCGGGTTTATGGGCCGCGGTTTAGCCGGGTGGTGGAGGGGATGCGGCGGGTGCGTGGGGGACGAATGGCGGAGGAGTGGGCTGGGTTTACGGGGTGAGGTGGGGTCGGAGAGCGCTTGGCGGGATGATGACTCAGTATGGGAGGGCGTTGGTGGGGAGTGGTGGGCAAGGCTCGTGGTTTTTGACGAATGTGTAGGTGGTAGCGCGGTCATGCTGGCGGTAGCATAAGCGATACTCGTGAGCGTCGGCATAACTTTGAACGAAGGTGCCGGAAAACGCGAAGCAGATCACCATGCCAGTTGTGACGATTATGAACACGAGCCATTCGGCGGTTTGCGGCATTCGGTAGCTGCGAAGCATGGCAATAAAGCTGGAGAGGCGGATGGCGTATAAGCCTAGGCCGCCGATCAACGCGAAATCATTGCGTTCTACAGTCGCGGCGGGGCTGCCGGTTCTGAGCGGGCTTAGGTCACTGTAGCCCAGATAGGCGATTGCGATCAGGGCAAGCAGAACAAGTTCTGCAATGTATTGCTTGTAGTCGGTGGGCTTTAAGCGTTTGCCGATGATCTTTGTGGTGGTCAGGAAGGACATTTCAGAGGCCGTACCAGGGCGATAGCCCTTCCGACTGCATCATTTGTGCGGTTGAGGCGAAGAAGCGGTCGACTTTGTAGAAGTCGGCCTTGATCGCGGAGCCGGCTTCGCGTCCGAGCTGGGCAGCCTTGTGACCGGCGTTGACGGCCGCCTGCTTGATGACGGGAATTTCGCGGCCTAGCTCCTGCTCGTAGGACATCATCCGCGCACGCAGGCGTTCGGTAAGGTGGTATCTGTTATCCAGGTTTGTGAGCAGCATGCCCATCAGGAAGCCTGCGCCGACCACGACTATAAAGGTGATGACGACGGGTGCGCCGAAGGCGGCTGCCACGAATACTCCGGCTTCCACGCCGACTGCGGTCGAAACGACGGCTTGGAGTACGTCACTGCCGATACGCACACCAAGGCTGGCGAGCGAGAAGTGGTCTGACGTGCACTCCATGGCGATGTCTAGGGCGATGAAGGCGACTATGGCGACCTTGGTGCCTTTTGCGGCATCCTCAATGATATCCTTGGTGCCAACGACGAAGCATTTTACCTTGGCGTTTTCGGCGAGGTAGCGGGTACCTTTCAGGTCAGGGCGGAGGCGCTGGTTGCCTTTGAAGATAATATACTTTTTGCCCTTCACCTCCTTAATGTAGGCGTTGCCAAGGATGCCAAGCAGCTTGACCTGCTTGGCGATCTTGTCGCCGGCCTGGATGAGCTGGAACAGGGCCACGGCGTCTGCGTCAATGAAGCCTTTCAGCCACTCATTTGCTTCAACGGCCACTCTGACCCCTTCCTTGAGCTTCTTGACTTGCTCAAGGAGTTCTTCGGCGTCCCAGACGTAGAGTTCATGGGAGTCGGCGTTGGCTAGGTCTGGCATGATGGGTGCTCGTTGGGGTTTGGATGCGTTGATTATGGCATGAGATTGTTTCGGGTGGCCAGGATGTTTCGGAGGCAGTGTTGAGCGGTGGGGATTTGGAGGCAGTGCGGGCGGAGGTGGCGGAGGCGCGGCGCGTTCTGGGCGCGTTGCGGGCTGAGCGAGGTGGGGCGTGGGAGAATTTTGAGCACGCGTTGGATTTGGAGCTGACGTTCACCTCCAATGCGATCGAGGGGAACACGCTTACGGCTATTGAGACGACGCTGGTGGTGGAGAAAGGGCTGACGATCGGCGGGAAGCCGTTGCGGGACCACCTGGAGGCGATCGATCATTTCGAGGCGTTGGGGTATGTGCGGCGGCTGGCTCGGGAGCGGCGGGCGATTGGCGAACTGGATGTGCGGAATTTGCACCGGTTGGTGCTGTTGCGGTCGGCGCCTGATATTGCAGGGCGCTATGCGGACCAGGGGCGGTATGTGCTGACCGGGGCCGGGCGGCAGGCGTTTCCCTCGCCGGCGGAGGTGCCGGCTTTGATGGGGACGTTTGCGGCGTGGCTGGCGGGGGTGGGGGATGCGCCGGATGCGGCGTTTTCGGCGCATTTGCGGCTGGTGCAGATACATCCGTTCAATGACGGGAACGGGCGGGTGGCGCGGTTGTTGATGAACTTAATGTTGTTGCGCGGGGGGTATGTGCCGGTTTCGGTTCGGCCGGAGGATCGGGTGGAGTATTTGGAGGGGTTGGCGGCGGCGTCTGGGGTGGATGATGGGGCGTTTCGGTTGTTGTTGTGGCGACGGTTGGCGGTGGGATTGGGGGAGGCGATTGGGGCTATTTGAGTGGGTTGGGTGGGGCGAGAGAATTGTAAGACGTGGTTGGATGGGAGTGGTGGGGTGCCAAAGCGCACCCCACCCTACGTGCTACGTACTACGTGCTGAGGTAATAAGAATAGCGCTCGAAGGCTTCTTATTCAAAACCAACGATCAGCATCACTCGCACCTGGCTTCTCAACAAGAACAACTTGGACAACTTTCAACTGACCTGATCGGCTTGAGACTCGGAAGCCTGTAAGCAGAATATCGTTTGCGCGCCTTGGCGGAATGCGAGCGCTTGCAGCGAGGCTTTCCCCAATATGGATAGCCGCCCTATCATTGCGGGCACGTTCGGATAGTATGAACGGTATCGGACGACCCATCGACGGAATGTAGATGCGCCCTTTAAAAGTGTTGATATTGTAGCTTGTTATCCTTCCCTCAAATCGCTCAACCTCATTGCTAACAGTCTCAAATGACACGTAGTCGATGGTTTCAGCATTCAAGGTTGGCCCCAGCATCATAGCTCGACCATTCACGTCCGCTGACAAGTCGCCGGACAATGCAGACCCAGATGCAACAATAGGACGATGCATATCCTTTATCGCATTCTGGCACTTTTCAGTTACGCTATCTAGCCGAACCGGACTGACACCCTCGGGCGCAGTAATCCCCTGGCTCTTCAACTCTTCAACTTGCCTGCCCAGAGTCTTATCGTAGTCAACCCTAAAGCCGAGCGTCTCTGCGATGACGTAGTCATAGGCAGATGCGACTAAATGACCTATAGGACTGTCGGATTTAAGTGTGCCGAGTTTATACACAGCGCCGGCGGCAAACATAAGCAGCGTTGTGATTTCCTAGCTACCCTTGGCTGGCGAAGTGACGTAAAGGTTTGCACCTCGGAGTGCAGGAGCTTGGGTTATCACTTCGTTGTTGATAACTAAATGAGTCGTCAGTGCCAATGACCGCTGAAAGCCAACTAATGATTGGCTTGCATCATAAAAATCGAGTTGCCCACGTTCTGCAGCTGCGCCTGTGTAGGACAACTTGAAGCTGATTGACACTTACCTGCTCCCCAGCGGCGTGGCGCGACCAAATACTGCGGAATCAAACCGCCGGTCTGGGCGTCTAACCGGTTCGCACTCTCTTCGTGACCGTGTCTAGAGGTGAGTTGACTATTGTGCTTCAGGCGGTCGATCCGGCAAGCGAATTTAAGCATCGAACAAGTTCGGATCGGGGTCTGGGGCCGACTGGCCCCAGCGGGGTCGAGGGGCAGAGCCCCTCGCCTTGCCTTCTGCGTAACGCCGCGTCACTCAGCCGCGATGGCGCCGTAGCCGATCTCGGCCTTCGTCTCCAGGAACTCGCCGAACGCCAAGTCGCCCCATTCGCGGCCGTTGCCGCTTTGTTTGTAGCCGCCGAAGGGGGCCATGATGTCCATGCCGGCGCCGTTTATGTTCACCTGGCCGGCGCGGAGCTGGCGGGCGACGGAGCGGAGCTGGGTGGGATCCTTGCCTTGGACGTAGGCGGCTAGGCCGTAGGGGGTGTCGTTGGCGGTGGTGATGGCTTCTTCGATGGTGTCGTAGCCCAGGATGGTGAGGACGGGGCCGAAGATTTCCTCGCGGGCGATGGTCATGTCGTTGGTGACGTTGGCGAAGACGGTTGGCTTTACGTAGTAGCCGGTCTCCAGGCCTTCGGGGCGGCCGGGACCGCCGGCGACCAGGGTCGCACCTTCCGCGATGCCTTTGTTGATCAGGCCTTGAATCTTGTTCCACTGGGTTTCGCTGACGACGGGGCCTAGCTCGGCGTTGCCGTTGGGGTCACCGACGGTGGTGGATTCGGCGGTGGTTTTGGCTATGGCGATGACGTCCGCCATGATCGCGTGGGGGGCGAGCATGCGGGTGGGGGCGTTGCAGGACTGGCCGCTGTTCTGCATCACGTGTTTGACGCCGCGTGTGACGGCGGCGCGCAGGTCGGCGTCGGCGAGGATGATGTTGGGGGACTTGCCGCCGAGCTCCTGGTGGACGCGCTTGACGGTGGGGGCGGCGGCGCGGGCGACCTCGATGCCGGCGCGTGTGCTGCCGGTGAAGCTGACCAGGTCGATGTCCGGGTGGCTGCTGATGGCGGCGCCGACGCCCGGGCCGTCACCGTTGATGAGGTTGAAGACGCCTGGGGGGACGCCGGCTTCGTGGAGGATTTCGGCGAGGATGTAGGCGCTGAAGGGGGCGATCTCGCTGGGCTTGAGCACCATGGTGCAGCCGGTGGCCAGAGCCGGGGCGACCTTGCAGGCGATCTGGTTGATGGGCCAGTTCCACGGGGTGATGAAGCCGCAGACGCCGATGGGCTCGCGGGCGATCAGGGTGGTGCCGCGCATCTCCTCGAAGACGTAGCTGGCCAGTATGGCCTGGGCGGCCTGGAAGTGGCCGATGCCTATAGCGGCTTGGGCGTTCTGGCTGAGGCTTGCGGGGGCGCCCATCTCTTCGGTGATGGCGGCGGCCATGTCGTTGTAGCGGGCCTTGTAGGCGTCGATGATGCGGCCGAGCAGGGCCAGGCGGTCGTCGCGGGTGGTTTGGCTGAAGGTGGCGAAGGCCGTGCGGGCGGCGGTGACGGCTGCGTCCACGTCGGCCTGGGCGCCCAGGGTGATGGTGCCGCAGGGTTTTTCGGTGGCGGGGTTGATGACGGGGAGCGGGTTGGCGGCGGCGGGGGGGACCCAGGCGCCGTTTATGTAGAAGTTGGTGTAGTCGCGCATGTGTGGAGTTTCCCTGGTTGGTTGGGGGAGACGGTAGGGGGTTTGCGGGGAGTAAGAAAGCAAGCAGTCCTTTTTTGAAAAAGAGGACCAAAAGTTTTTTGCTTCTTTTTTTTAAAAAAGAAGGCCTTGCCTTTACCCTGCCACGCCACGCGCGTATCCCGCCCGGCTCACGGGTCTGGGCGGGGGTGAACCGCCCTGACCAACGGTAGCCGTTCGACGCGGCGTCTGGTCGCATACCTGATCGACAGGGCACCGCGTCGAGATACAAGTACGCCAGCAAGCCTTAAGGACCCACCATGTCAAACCAACATGCCGAGCCGCAGCCCGACGAAGCCAAAGCCAGCCGTGCACGGCAAGAGGCTGACCCTGACACAAAAGTGGGCGGCATCGCAGCGGATAGGCTCCTCTCCTTCATAGAACGCATCGAACGCTTGGAAGAAGAGCGCAAAGCCCTGGGCAACGACATACGTGACATATACGCCGAAAGTAAATCATCAGGGTTCGATGTGGCCGTCCTGAAGCAGCTCGTAAGGTTGAGAAAGAAAGAGCCTGCGGAAATCGAAGAACAGGAATCTCTTCTGGACTTGTATAAGCGAGCCATCGGTATGTAACCTGGCAGTGGTTCGCCTGCCCTGTGTACCTGATTACCTCGTTGATGCTACGCTGCATCAAGCCAACATCCCGATCCGGGAATGTGGGCGTTCACTCAGGCGGGAGTCGGGCGCTTCATCCAGAGCATTTTCCGACCTTCGTGAGTCGATAAAGCAGCCGGAAAATGCTCCAGGTCTTGGTCATAACGAGCATCTTTACCCGACGGGTGACCCCTTGTGGTCGGATGATGCTCTGGCCCTACGACTGGCCGGTCAATGTCACGACCGACAATGCGCTGCACCTGCTGTTGGACAGGTTTATGGCGACCGCCCGCATACGAGTGTTCAAGGATCTGGAGAAGGTGGTTCTGGCCAGGGCGGTCTGAGCATCGGCTGGGATGCGATCGCAGGGCGAGGCCGGCGCGCGCCGATCAGACGGGTGCGTCGCGGCCGCGAGTCAGCAGCGGCGTCGGTTGTGGCTGCCCCTCGTAATAATCGGCCTCGCGCAGGAAGCCGCGGCGATCAAGGCCATCGATAACAATCTGGCCGTTGTCCGGATAGGTGCAGACATCCCCGGGCGGCTCGGTGCCGATTGCGAGGTACACCAAGTCGCCGGTGCCGCTCGCGGTCACGGGGTTGGCGATCTGATGGGCGATCCCCGTGTCGGCCGGGCAGGCAATGCAGTCCCCAGGGCGGATCTCGTACACGCGATCGCCGTAGCGGAACAGACCTCGCCCTTCGAGCACGACGAAGATCTCG
>CAXTCL010000033.1:0-17002 GCA_964242035.1 uncultured Acetobacteraceae bacterium
ACTGAGGCACCCTTGACCGCCTGACTAGACGACCTTACGTGTTCGTATTAGATCAGGAGGCGGTATGCGCGTTCGGGAGGCACTGCCGCTACCCTACGGCGCGGAGATCGTCGCTGAGTTTGGTTCGTGGCATGTCCGCTTCACTTTCCCGGGTCCGGACTGGCGTTACAAGCCCGACACGCTGACCGTTTGGCCAAACGGTATTCCGCAACTCATCCGGTCCATCAAGGACGCATTCGCCAATTACCAGGCGCTCGGCATGCTCGTCGGCGGGTCAGCCACGGAAGTTGAAGACGGGGTAGGGCACGCGACGACGCGCCTGGGCGGGCCTTTCGACGGCGTCTGCATCGGCGGCTACCGCGTCCTGTGCCGTACGGCGGAAGATGTCGAACGGGTTTCGGCGGTCCTGGCGCGAGCCGAGACGCGCGGGCGGGAGCTGGTGCGCGGGATCGGGCTCGCCGGGCTCCAGGAGAATGGGTCTCCCTCCGGTCCCGCGGCCTGCCGCCCGTTGCTCCCTTCCCGCCCCGCCATGTCGAAGTCGATCGGCAGGCGGCGCGGTGCTGCGGCGGGGATCGGCTGGCCCAGGAAGCGCTGAGGTCCAGGGTGCAGACCTCGGACCGGCGCTGGGTGGTGATTACGGAAAAGGGAGACGTGCACACCCTAGGCCGGGCCCGCGATCCCACGGACGAGGAGGTCGCCGCCGCGGAGGGGCACCTACGTGCTGCCCGGATCGAGGGCTGGATCGCAATCCAGAGCCACTCCTTTCACGCGCCCGTGCCGCCGACCTTCTTGGAGGTGCGCACCCTGGGCGAGCCCCGGGCAACGTTCCGGGATGCCGTCGCCGCCCTGATGGCCCGCGTTCGCGTCTAGGCTCCGAGCGCGTCCAGTGCCTCCGCAAGCAGCTCCGCCGTCGTCAGGCCTCGGGCGCCCCGGGCAGCCGACAGCCGGTCCGCGAGCTCGCGGGGGACGGTCACGGCGGCGGCCGCAACCCGCCTCGCCCGGTAGCGTCGGTTGCGTTCGACCTGGCTGAGCGCAGGTGCCTTGCCGGTGGCCTCGTTGCTCGGACGGCCGCGCTTGCGCTTCGGCGCGATGTTTTCCGGAACCGGGGTGGCAATCTCCTCCACGACCGCAACTAGCACCGGCGCGGCGACGGCCTCCTCGGAAACCGGTTGCGCCTTTACGGCCTCGGCCACCTTCCCCGCGATCCGTTCTTCCATCTCGCGGAGCCCCTTGGCGCCCTTGACCAGAGGAACCGAAAAGCCCTCCACCCTGCCATCATCGTAGTCAGGGTCGGAGGCCAGCACCCGGCGACAGGCGGGCTCCTCCAAGGCGGCGGCGACAAGGCCCGCGGCCAGCCGGTGACGGTAGCGGCGCACGAACGCCCGGCCGACGACCGCATCGGGCCCGGCAAGCTCCGGCATGGCCGCGAGATAGCGCCCGAAATACCGGTCGGCCCGAGAGAAGATGTCGCCTTCCACAAGCTGGTTCAGAGCCTCGAAGATTCGGTCGCAGGCGGCCCTGGACGGCAGCGTGGTCTCCCGACCGGTCGCGAACGCTGAGAGGATCGCATCGTCCATCGCCGCCAGCCATTCCGCCCGGCGGCGGGCCTGGCCTTCGTAGCGCTCCAGGGCGGTCTCGGTCTCACGCGTCATGGCCAGGCTCGTCGGTGCCGGATGCAAGACGGCTTGGACACCGTCACCCCGCAGCCCATGCAAGACAATCTTTTCGGTGAGCACGATTACGATAATCTTTCGGGCTTCCCGACCCAGCACCCAGGCGCTCGCAGAAGAGGCCGCCACCATTTCCGGGGGCGGCCTTTTGTGCCTGCCGCGGCCCCGAAAGGTGGAGGGCCCGCAGACTGACGGGGTTACTTTGATCACGCCAGGACTCAGCCGTCCAACCCGGCCCCCGGCTCAGGCAAACTCAACCACGCCGGTTGCAGCCATCATGCGGGCAGCCCTGGCGTGGACCAAGACATGAACGCAATGCGAACGGAGCAGGATTCTGTTTTACTCCGGCGCCCCGGTCAGCAATCGGGAGCAGTGCGCGGCCTGGGAATTCGACCCCGGGTTTTTACAGAAGGCCCGTTGATCTCATTGGTTTGTTGATGTTCACGTTGGCTACACGGGTTCGAATCCCGTACGGGGCACCATTTACTTGCCGCAAAACGCCTTTGTGCCTTGCGCCCAGGGGTGGCTCCATACTTAATCCCGCCATGGACACCCACACGCTAGACGTCACCCTGGATTCGGTGGCTTCCCCCTGCCCGACCACAGACCTGCGCCGCGTCGGCGCGCACCCGAACCACTGGTATCCCCTCGCCTGGTCGAACGAGCTCAAACCAGGCAAGGCCCTCGGCGTCCGCTTCGCCGGCGAGCCCATCGTCCTCGTCCGCCCCAAGGAAGGCGCCGTCTTCGCGCTGGAAGACCGCTGCGCCCACCGCCAGGTTCCGCTGCACGATGGCGTGGTGGACGGCTGCGCCCTGCGCTGCTGCTACCACGGCTGGACCTACGACCAGTCCGGCAAGTGCATCGAGGTCCCCTATCTCGGCAAGGACAAGCTGCCGAACGGCGTCCGCCCCTACCCCTGCCGCGAGGAAGCCGGGCTGATCTTCGTCTTTCCGGGCGAGGCCGCACTGGCCGAGACCGTGCCCTTCCCAACCCTCGGCGCCAGCAGCGACCCGCGCTACCGCACACGCCGCTTCGGCCAGGAAGTTGCCTGCCACTATACGTTCATGCACGAGAACCTCACCGACATGAACCACCAATTCCTGCACCGCAAGCAGATGGGTCAGATGCGCCCCCGCCACCGCGGCATGCGCATAGGCGAGGACTGGATGGAGGTGGACTACACCTTCGGCCGCACCGGCGGAAAGCAGCCCCTCGCCGAGGCCGCCATACTCGGCAAGATGCGCAAGACGGGTGCCGTGGATCAGAACCACAAGGACCTGATGACCATACGCACCGAGTATCCCTACCAGAACCTGCGCATTTGGACCGACGGCGAGCTCCCCGTCATGAACCTCTGGATCTGCTACGTCCCCCTAGACCGCGCCCAGCGCACCAACCGCACCTTCGGCCTGCTGAGCATACAGCGCCCCGCAAAGGTCGGCTTCCTGCTCGATGCCGCCTGGCCCATACTCGTCTGGTTCACCGAACGCATCTTCACCGAGGACCGCTGGATCGTCGAAGAGGAACAGAAAGCCCACGACGCCCAGGGTGCTGACTGGAACCAGGAAGTCTTCCCCGCCATACGTGAGCTGCGCGGCCTGCTCGGCCGCCGCGGCCTTCCCATCGCAGCACAGCACCTGCTGCGCGCCCCCGTCGCATGAAGCTCAGCGCGCGCAACCAGTTTCCCGGTCGCGTCATCGCCGTGCAGAAGGGCCAGACCACCGGCCACGTGCAGATCGAGATCGCGGGCGGCGTCGTGGTTACCTCATCCATCACCAACGAAGCGATCGACGATCTGGAGCTCAAGGTCGGTGATGAGGCGAGCGCCATCATCAAGGCTTCGGATGTGATGATTGCCAAGTGAAGGCAGGCAAGCAGTTCTTTTTTGAAAAAAAGAACCAAAAAACTTTCGCTCCGTTTGGTGTCGCCAGGCGGAAATACGCGCCTCTATCGGCAATGTTGCTTGTGCTGATGGCGGCAGCGCCGCAGCCGCCGGTGGCCGTAACCGGTCGTGTCGCCCACCCGCAATCGCTCACCCTGGATCAGCTGAAAGCGCTTCCGGCCCACCACGTGGAGGCCGACTTCACCACCATGCACGGCCAGGACCATCACACCTGGACCGGCGTGCTGCTCTGGGACCTCGTCGCCAAAGCCGCCCCGCAGGACGAGCCAGGCCAGCGCACAGGCATGCGTCACGTCATCATGGTCAGCGGCCAGGACGGCTACGCCGCCGCCTTCGGCATAGGCGAGATCGACCCGTTCATCGGCGCCAAGCAGATCCTCCTCGCCTACCACCAGGACGATCCGGCAAAGGACCTCCCCACGATCCGCCTCATCGTCCCTGGCGACAAGCACGGCGCCCGCGCCGTGCACGACGTCTCCGGCATCGAGGTCAGATGAACTTGCCTGCCAGAAACTGCCGGCACACGGCTGACCAGTCGAAGGCGCTAGTAATCTCGTCTCATCAGCTAAATTGGAGTGTCTAGGCTAAGAACGAGTCGTGAGTCATAGTCGATTGGGACAGCAAAGATTTGTTGTTTGGCATGCGTCCTCGAAAGCATGCACATTGCCCGGTGCGATCCAATACCCGAAACATACGTCAACATCGCATGCGACGCAGCAATCCACCGGTTTTCCATGAACACCGGAAATGGTTTTTTCCCTCCAGACGAAATACCCGATCTCAGGAGCAAGCAGAAGAGCATCGTCGAGTGTGTGCGCCACCCATTCTTCTGCAGATTTGGTAAACTTCAGGTCGAGGTTCGCACAATTGGATATGAACAGGTCCGGGAGAAAGCCGGGCTTGTGGCGGCTGGCAAAGGGGTGAGTATAAGGTGCTCGTGGGCGGTCACCGATCGACCACCATAGCAACGGGTTGACCGATCCGATCAGAAACACATGATCTTGACATCCGGGCGGAAGTTCAGCGTGCCGGACAGCCAAACCTCACTGCTCAAGACTGTTTCAGAACTGCGCCGAAATCACCCAAGGTATATGTATCTCGCGATCACTCTCGCACGCCGATACTATCTCCTAACCGCGCCGACACTACACCCGGCACCAGCATCCGCGCGAAATCTTCAGAGCCGAAATAGAATTCAAGGCGCAGCCTTTAGGGATGCCGAAATGCCAGGAACAACGGACAGACAAAAGCTTTTCGCGTTTTTCGAAAAACAACGCCTTGCTTACTTACCTGAAAGCCTGCACCACTCCTCCATACACAACCGGCCCAGTAGGCGACCCCGTAGGCGACCCACCCTTCGGCTCCAGGCTGACCAGCAACTGGGTTCCCGCCACCATATCCTGCGGCGCCACCTTGCCCGAAGCCGGAAACACCCCGAGCGACACCGGCTTCGTGGCCCCCGCGGCCAGCGCCCACAGCTCCAGGTCCTTGTCAGCAGCAACCGCCACTGCCGCGGTCGGCCGGAGCGCCAGCCCGCCCCCAGGCCCGGCCACGGCCACCAGCACTGCCGCCGTACTCCCGGCCGGCGCCAGCACGGCCACCAGTGGCGCAGGCACCGGCCGCACGCCGATGAACACCGCCAGCCCAGCCGCCACGGCGGCAGCCCCGATCGCCACGGTACGCCACCAACCCGCCACCCGGTTGTCATTGGCGGCACGCACCATCGTCCGTACGGGCGCGACCGCGGCTGCGCCACCCACCGTGTCCTCGATACGCGCCCAAAGCGACGCCGGCGGTGCCACGGCAGGCACCAGCAAGGTCAACGGATACAGCCGAGCCTCCCAGGCACGCACCTCTGCCGCAAAAGCCGGCTCTGCCGCAATGCGCGCGTCAGCAACACTGACCGTGGCCGCATCCAGCGTTCCCAGCACGTATTCGCCAGCCAGCATCTCCGGCGTGCCGTCATCGATCTCAGCCAAGCCGCTCATGGCGTCAGGCACTCCTTCAGACCGATCAGGCTTCGCCTGATCCAAGACTTTACTGTCCCGATCGGCAAGTTTTCTTTCTCGGCGAGTTGGCTGTGCGAATATCCGTCCACGAACGCCAAAACGACCAGCCGGCGGCGCTCCTTGCTCAGCGTCTGCAGGCAGCGGTGCAGGGCGCCGCCATCGGCGCTCGCCAGCAATTGCCCGAGCGGATCTGGCCCGCGGTCAGCCTCTTCCTCCACCGCCTCGTGCCCAAGCACCTCGCGCCCGCGCCGGCGCACCAAATCCAAAGCGCGGTAACGCGCCAGGCTCATCAGCCAGGCCCCCGCCTCGCCCAGCGCCGCATCGTAGCGCCCCGACTGCTGCCACACTTGCACGAACGCATCATGCGTAGCGTCCGCCGCCAGCGCCGGATCACGCGTGATGCGCATGGCGACCCCGTGCAGACGGCCGCCCCATTGCGCATACAGCGCCCGGAAAGCCGCCCGATCCTGCGCCGCGCAGCGCGCGATCAGGTCCTGGGCGGAAAGTCCGGCAACGTCTGCGGCCATGCGGAATGTCCTGAACATGGCGCGAGCGCGCCGCGTCGTCGCGCAGGCGGCGCGACCGCACAAATGAATACATGATCCGCGATCCTTGCCAACCGAGACGATCTCGTTTGGCTGCTGAGGAAACGGCCAGTGGTGCAAATCGGATGCAGTCGGCGGTGGGAAACGTTGCGAAGGAAGCAAGGCCTTCTTTTTTAAAAAAAAGAAGCAAAAAACTCTTGCTTCTGACGGTGGCCCAAATCGCCTCGATGCTTCCCGAACCACCCAGGTGGCCGGATGCGGGGAAGTAAAAGTTTTTTGCTTCTTCTTTTCAAAAAAGAAGGCCTCGCTTCCTTCTACCCAAACGCCATCGCCAAAGTATTCGCAACCAGAGCCGGCTTCGCCTCCCCCTCGATCTCCACCGTGTTCTCGAAGCACAGCAGAGTCCGCCCCGCCCCCCGCTCCTCGGCCGACACCAGCTTCACCCTGTTGCGCACCCGACTGCCGGCCCGCACCGGCGTGAGGAAACGCACCCGGTCCAGCCCGTAATTCAGCGTCGCCTCCAGCCCCAACCCGGCCGACCAGGTCCCGCTCGTCAGTGCCGGCAACAGCGACAGCGTCAGGAAGCCATGTGCAATGGTGGCGCCGAACGGCCCGCGCGCTGCGCGCTCGACATCGACATGTATCCATTGGTGGTCCCCCGTGCAGGCCGCGAACGCGTCGATCTTGGCCTGGTCCACCAGCAGCCAGTCCGACACCGCCAACTCGTGGCCCACTTTGGCCCGCATCGTCTCGGCAACCGCGCCCATTCTGTCCTCCACATATTCGTTGCTGCCCCCACTACCCCCTTCCGCTCACCCTTGGAACCGTCCGCGCCTGAACGCGTGTCTTCCTCAACCCCGCCTTTTTGCGTAAACTCGGCCTTATGAACGACGCACCTCACAGCCCGGCCGCCATCACCACCCAGACCGTGCTGGACCGGATACGGGCCACGCGCCCGCAGGCGCACGCCCGCCTGATGGACTTCCTCGCCATACCCAGCGTCAGCGCCCAGCCGGCCCATGCGCCCGATTGCCGCCGCGCCGCCACCTGGGCCCGCGCCGAACTCGACGCCATCGGCTTCACCACCCGCCTTGTCGAGACGCCAGGCCACCCCGTCCTGCTCGCTACCCGCAAAGGCCCCGCCGGCGCGCCGCACCTGCTCTATTACGGCCATTACGACGTTCAGCCCGCCGAGCCCTTCGAGCTGTGGACCAGCCCGCCCTTTACCCCCACGCTGACCGAAGGCCGCCACGGTCCGATCATCACCGCGCGCGGCGCCGTGGACGACAAGGGCCAGGTCACCATGTGGCTAGAAGCCCTGCGGGCCTGGCACGAGGTGGCCGGCGGACCGCCCGCCACCATCACCGTCGTCCTCGAAGGCGAGGAAGAGGTCGGCAGCGTCAACCTTGAAGCCTTCCTGCGTGACCACGCCCCGGAACTGCGCGCCGCCGACATCGCCATCATCTCCGACACCGGCATGTGGGACATCGACACGCCGGCGATCACCACCCGCCTGCGCGGCCTGGTCTATGCCGAGCTGCAGATACGCGGCCCGTCGCGCGACCTGCATTCCGGCCTCTACGGCGGCAGCGCGCTCAACCCGATCAACGCGCTCGCCCGCATCCTCGGCGCCCTGCAGGACGAGCACGGCCGCGTCCAGCTCCCCGGCTTCTACGACCACGTGGCCGAAACCGCCCCCGCCCAGGCCGCCGAGTGGGCCGCCCTTGGCTTCGATGAAGCCGCGTTCCTGGGTGAGATCGGCCTGTCCACCCCCGCGGGCGAGACCGGCCGCCCCGCCGTGGAACGCCTCTGGGCCCGCCCCACCATGGACATCAACGGCATCTCCGGCGGCTACCAGGGTCCTGGGGCGAAAACCGTCATCGCCAGCGAGGCTTCGGCCAAAGTCTCGTTCCGCCTCGTCGCCGGCCAGAACCCGCCGGACATCCTGGCCGCCTTCAAAACGTTCGTGGCCGAGCACACCCCCCCGGGCTACCACGTCGAAATCCACGCCCACAGCATGGCCCCCGGCTTCGAGGTGAGCGCCGCCAACCCTTACGTCGGCCTCGCCCGCCAGGTCCTGGCCGAAGAATACCAACGCGACGCCGTGCTCATCGGCAGCGGCGGCTCGATCCCCGTGGTCGAGAGCCTGCGCCGGATATTGGGGCTGGATACGCTGCTGATAGGGTTCGGGTTGAACGATGACCAGGTGCACAGCCCGAATGAGAAATTTGATGTGCGGTGCCTGGATCACGGGACGAATGCGCATGCTCGGCTGTTGGGGGCTTTGGCTCGGTAGAGTTTAGGCAAGGCCAAGGGCTCTGCCCCTGGACCCCGCTGGGGCCTTGGCCCCAGACCCCTGGGCTCGCCCGTTGGGTGCTTGGGAATGCACTCATTGCACATCCGAGACGTGCTATGTTCTATGATCGTCTGATCATCTCTGGAGGTCGTTTTGGGATTGGATTGGGACCGGGCACGCCGCCTGAAGCTGCTCGCCCCCAACTGGATGGACCAGGTTTTCGGAACAGGCACCGTGGGTGAACTGCAGATCGGCGAAAGCTTGATCAACGATCTAATACGCGCCCTCGATGCCGAACCCGTCACCCGAGGTTGGCTTACAAATCGGCGTAATCGGCCGGGCAAAGCACCAGGAAGGAGCCATCCGCGCTTCCACCATCGTCCGCGGCCCGGGTCTCGGCCACAACACCAGCGTCATAGTCTACGTCGGCCCTGAACTCTCCAAGCGACCTATTGCGCCTGATGTCTCAACCACACACAAGATGATTGCTGAGGTTTCTCCACTACACTGACCTGCGCGCTGGCTGTGTGCGGGTGGATAGGCACCATCGGCTCTGCTGCCGCAATCGGCGCAACGGGCGGCGCTGCCGCAGTCGCCACGGTCTATTTCGCCATGCCGCTACACTGTCGACCGTGCAATGCCTGGGCGGTGTCGTTCACTCCTCCCTCGTCCTCCGCGGAAAAGAAGATCGTGCTGAAGAGTTGGACAACGATCCAGGCTGGCAGAAGCTGGATCGGTTTGCCGACCTCGTAAATCTCTGCGCACTCGTCTATGTCGGCAGGAATATCCTCTACCTCAAACGCGCACTGGACGCGTCTGGGATCAAGCTCACGTCAGCGATGACGGGCGAGTTCGACGCCGGAGGCGCGCTCACGATGTCACGTATCTTGAAACTACTGAGGGATGTGGATGACCCCTCGGAGATCGCGCGCGAAATACGCACGCGCGTCTTCAACACGGTGCTTCTCGGCTTGGGCACCTACGGAAGCAGAAGAGACTCCGATGGCGGTTACACGGCCGTCAAGACGATGCTGCTGGGCAAACTGCAGCCAGCCGAGACACCATCACCCAACGCGGGTGGCCTGCCCTCGCCACAAGCCGCAAGTGCGCTGGCCGCGTCGGTCCAGGCCGGCCTGCCCGCGCCGCCACCCGCCACTTTTGTCGCGCCCCGCCTGGTCGACGACATGCTGGGCTACAAACAGAGCGAAGTCGCCACCATCGCCGTCGCTCTGCTGAAAACCAGGACATGAGTGACGACCCGGACCGCATCGAAAACGCACCATATTTCAAATGGCGCAGAGATGGCGCCATTCAGACCACCCTTGGACTGGCAGCTGCCAGCGTTGTACTGACCTGCGCCGGGTTCGACACAATATCCGCTTTCGCCCACCAAGGCAGTGATCACAGGATTCACTTGCTTATCCTGGCTGCCGCCGCCTTGCTCGGCGGCAGTATAGCTTGGCAGTTCCGCTTTGTGGTTCTCGTCTTGGCCGAAATCTGCGGCTGCGCAGTCTTTCTAGGGCTCACCGGTTTTTTCCTGCGGCCGTCGCCACTTGCTGCAACGGCTTTGATCGCGGCGGTCCTGGCAGGTCTGATTGCTATTCAAAGAACGCGTTACGCGCATTGGTCCGACTTCCGGACCTATTGTCGGTCTCCTGAGATCATACCGCGCGCAGAGAGAAAACCCTGAGAGCCGCGATTTGCCAAACTTACCTTATCCGCTGCCACTTGCCGTCAAAGTTGCCGTAGATCACTGTCAGCACCTGATAGATACCACCCAGGTAACGGTCAGAGTAATCACCGAAATCGTCCGGGTCCTGTCCCTCATCCGCCCCGGCCTGCACGCGCAACACCGGAGCTCCATCTTTCCGTGTCACCGCGTAAAGATCATGAGGCAAGGGTGTGACGGTCAGCTGTCCCGCCAGCGGCGCTGGGAGTGATTCCACCGAACCGCCGCCTTTCTCTGCCGCCGCACGCATGTAATTGACCATCTCTGCCGCCGCAGCCGTCACGCCGCGCCCTGCTTGCAACAGATCCGATCTCTTCACGCCTTGACCAAGGAACATACCGATCCAATCACGTCGCTTCGCATCTTGTGTCAGGGCTGCCTGTTCTGCCGCCAGCGAAGCAGCGATCGCGGCGACAGACAACGCCGCCGGTTGAGCCTGCCATAAACGGAACTGCGGCGCGTGCGCGACATGGAAAGTCGTCGTGTAGATGCCGTTGGGCTTGCAGGCCGGCGTAGTTCCGTTCGGTAGTGCAAATCCGCATTTCACCTGCCAGAGCGGTGGCCCCGCTTCCTTCCCTTCGTCAACAGGCGGCGTAAGAGTGAGCTGCGCCGTAACATAAGGCTGGTCCAGGGCGGTTCGAACGGTGATTTCATTACTGCCCTGTCGCAGCAGCGCATCCACAAAAAAGAACGCCCCACTCAGTTTGCGACCGCTAATCGCGCCTACGGGCAGTCCGTTCACTGCAATGGTGAAGCGCACGTGATCGCCATCCACCTGCAGAGCGTAGGAATCGGCAACATCAGCCCACGCAACACCTGGCAGCAACACTAACATTGTCGCGCACACATGCAGCACGGCTGGGCTACACCTCCCAACCGCTTGCACGCGTCGCTTCATCTACCCACCAGCGCCGCCACCACCCGACGCGCAAACGCCGCCGGATCACCAGGCGCCTCGCCATCCTGCACACGCGCCAGGTCCAGCAACACCTCGGCCACCTCCGCCAGATCCTCCCCAGCCTCCGCACGCTTAGCCAATGCCGCAATCAACGCATGCCGAGGATTGATTTCCAGCACCGGCGCGCCTGAGAACCCGGCCCGACCCGTCCGCCGCATCAGCCGCTGCATCTGCAGATCCGGCCCCGCCGCCTTCGCCGTCAGCACCACTGCACTATCCACCAGCCGGTCGGTCGCGCGCACCTCGTCCACCCGGTCGCCCAACGCCGCCTTCAAAACCTCCACGAGCTTGACCGTATCCGCCGCCTCGCCATCAGCTTCCGCCGCGAACTTCGAAAGGTCCGCCGCGCCCTGCGTCACGCTGCGTATCGGCTTGCCCTCAAACTCGCTCATGCGCTCCGGCCAGAACGCATCCACCGAATCCGACAGCAGCAGCACCTCCAGCCCGCGCGCCCGGAACCCCTCCAATTGCGCCGACCCAGCCAGTGCGGCCGCATCGTCTCCGATCAGGATGTAGATCGCCTCCTGCCCGTCCTTCATCCGCGACACGTAATCCGCCAGCGAGACCCAGCCCTCCACGGTTGAACTGCGGAACCGCATAAGCTCGGACAATGTCGCCCGATGCTCGGTGTCGTCCCACAGCCCCTCCTTCATCGTGGGCCCAAAATTCTCCCAGACCTTCGCGTATTCCCCGGCATCCTTCGCCCGCGTCTTCAACTCGGTCAGCACGCGGTTCGTCACCGCCTTGCGTATGCGCGAAAGCACAGGCGTCGCCTGCAACATCTCGCGGCTCACGTTCAGCGGCAGATCCTCGGTATCCACCACGCCCTGCACGAACCGCAACCACTCCGGCAACAATTTCGCGTCGTCGGTGATGAACATGCGGCGCACGTGCAGCCGCACATGCGAGGCCCTATCGCCCTCGACCGGATCGAACGGCTTCGCCCCAGGCACGAACAGCAACGCATAGAACTCGAGCTGCCCCTCGGCGCGCCACTGCAGCGTCGCCCACGGCGTATCGAAATAATGCCCCAGATGCCGGTAGAGCTCGAGGCTCTGCTCTTCGCTCACCTCGCTTTTCGGCTTACGCCAAAGTGCGGTGCCCTCGTTCGCCGCCACGTCCTTGCCGTCCCGCACCACCGAAATCGGCAGCGCGATGTGGTCCGCCCATTTGCGTATCGCCGTCTCCAGCCGGTACGGCTCCAGATACTCGTCCGCATCCGCCTTCATGTGCAGCACGATGCTCGTCCCCGCGGCCTCGCGCTCCGCCGGCGCCAGCGTGTACTCGCCCCGCCCGTCGCTCGCCCACAACCACGCCTGGTCGGCGCCGGCCTTGCGTGACGTCACCTCCACCCGGTCCGCCACCATGAACGCCGAATAGAACCCCACGCCGAACTGCCCGATCAGGCTGGGCTTCTCCTCCGTTTTCGCCCCCTCCAGCCCGGCCGCGAACGCCCGTGTCCCGCTGCGCGCGATCGTGCCCAAATTCTGCGCCAGCTCCTCCCGACTCATGCCCACGCCCTGGTCCTCGATGGTCAGCGTGCGCGCGTCCTTGTCCGGCACCACGCGCACGCCGGCGCCCTCGGGCAGCCCCAGCGCCTGATCGCTCAGCGCCTCGAAACGCCGACGGTCCGTGGCATCGGCCGCGTTGGCGACCAGCTCGCGCAGGAAGATCTCGCGCTCGGAGTACAGCGAATGCACCACCAGATCGAGCAGCCGCCCCACCTCGGCCCCGAACTCGTGGCGCTCTACCGTCTGTGTATCGGACATGGTGCAAAATCCTCCTGGGCGGGCGAGGTAGGTGGGGAGGCAAGGCAAGGCAAGCGGTTCTTTTTTGAAAGAAGAACCAGAAAACTTTTGTTCCTCTGCCTGCCCAGCGGTGCGCGCCGTTTCTGCCGACGCGCATGTGTGCAGATTAGAACCGAGCCTTGATGCACGCGGTGGGAGCAAAAGTTTTTTGGTTCTTTTTTTCAAAAAAGAACTGCTTCCTTCCTTCCTGCCGCGTTCCCCCGCTATGCTCCCTGAACTGGTCCCCGTCTTTCAATCCCGCGCAAGCCAGCTCGACGCCGAATCAGCCTTCCCCACCCAGAATGTTGCCGACCTGGCCACTATAGGTGCGCTCACCGCCCCCTTCCCGCCCAGCCACGGCGGCCAAGGCGCCGGCACCACACCCGAAGGCGCCCACCCCCTCCTTCAGACTCTGCGCCGCATAGGACAGGGCCACCTGGCTACCGGCCGCCTCTACGAAGGCCACGTAAACGCGGTAAAACTCGTGGCCGCCTACGGCACGCCGGCCCAGCTTGCCCGCCTCGCAGACGACGCCCGGCAGGGCCACCTGTTCGGCCTCTGGGTCACCGACGGGGAACATCCGTTGCGCCTGGCGGAGAACCGCCTGCACGGTGGCAAGGCCATCTGCTCCGGCGCGGGCCACCTCACCCGAGCCCTCGTCACCGCCGAGCCCGAAAGCGGCGGCACGGTCCTGGCCTACGTCACGCTCGACGACGCGCCACGCGCCCAACCCGCCCGCATCCGCCTGCAGGGCATGCGCGCGGCCACCACCGGCGCCGTCACGCTGACCGGCCTTCCCGCCGACATCATAGGCGCGCCCGGCGACTACCTGCGCCAGCCCATCTTCTCCGCGGGCGCCTGGCGCACCTCCGCTGTGACGCTCGGCGGCATCGACTCGCTGATCGCCACCACCCGCGCCGAACTCCTCGCCCGGAAACGCCTGGGCAACCCGCACCAGCTCGCCCGCCTCGGCGAAGCCCTCATCGCCCAGGAGACCGCGGCCCTCTGGCTGGCCAAGACCGCCACGCTGGCGGAAGCCATCAGCCCCGACCCGGCCGAGACCGCCGCCTACGTGAACCTCGCCCGTATCGCGGTGGAACACGCGGCCCTGGCCGTCATGCAGCTCACCCAGCGCAGCCTGGGCCTCTCCGCCTTCGTCACCGGCCACCCCGCTGAGGCAACCCTGCGCGACCTCGCCACCTACCTGCGCCAGCCCGCCCCGGACGAGACCCTCACCGAAGCCGCCGCCCATTTCGCAACCAACGAGGTCCCTGCATGACAAAATCCTGGGAAGCCGAGACCTTCGACCGCATCCACACCCGCGCGCCCGATCCGTGGGACGTGGAAACCAGCCCCTACGAGCGCGAGAAATACGACCGCACTCTGGCCACCATCCCGATTGCGCACCCATCACGCACGCTGGAGATCGGCTGCTCGATCGGCGCCCAGACCGCTCGCCTCGCCGAGCGCTCCGACGCGCTCCTGGCGCTCGACATCTCGGCCGAAGCGGTCGCCCGGGCCCGGCAGCGCTGCGCCCACTTGGCCCATGTCGAGATCCGCCAGGCCCGCATTCCGCAAGACTGGCCGGCCGGCCTTTTCGACCAGATCGTCATCTCGGAGATGCTGTATTTCCTGGACCGCGCGGACGTCGCCAGCACCGCACGCCTGGCGGTGGGCAGCCTGGCCCGCCATGGCGCCATCCTGCTGGTAAACTGGACCGGCCACACGGACTCGCCCACCACCGGCGACGAAGCCGCCGAGCTTTTCATCGAGACGGCAAAGTTCCTGCGCCACGTGGGAAGCAGGCAGACCAACTATCGTATCGATCTGCTTCAGACGGGTGACGCGTAGGAAGCAAGGCCTTCTTTTTCGAAGAACAGAAGCAAAAAAGTTTTGTCTCGACGGCGTGTCCGCCACTTAGATCTATCAGGCGGCTTCCAACTGTTGATGCAGGCGGGAAGAGCAAGAGTTTTTCGGTCTTTTTCAAAAAAGGACTGCTTGCCTTCACCACGATTTATCAGTCTGTGCAGCACTACCAAACCCTTGGACACGCGTGGCGACACAATCGCCCTTCTACACGAAGGGCGCGAGGAGCAAGTCGAGCACGTAGCACGTGCACTCCTCTCATTCGCGTCCTTCCTGCTAAACTCTCATCCGGCCCAAGCGCGCTCTATCGCAGAACACGCGCAAACCGGCCTGGCCTGCTTTCGAAAAAGCAGGCCTGCCTAGCTCTCGTAGCTCATCACCGGCTTCACCAACTCAGCAGGTTCGCTACGTGCTATCGGCGCCGCGCCCCGAGCCGTATCCGGCAGCATCTCGATACGCCCAGTGATCTGCCCGCCATCCTCCACCTGCAATCGCCGGCAGCGTGCCGTGCCGAGCACCACGCCAGTCCCGCGCACCACCAGGCTGCCGCGCGCCATGACCGTGCCGTCTATCGTCCCGGCAACCTCGGCGTTCTCCACTTCCACTTCGCCCTTGAACACGCCGCCCGGCGACACAGAGAGCTCGGTGGCATGGATCATCGTGGCTTCGACGGTACCTTCCACAACCAGCCGCTCCGCATCCTGCACCATGCCCTGCACGCTGATGCCGCGGCCCACCACAAGGGTGCGGCGCTCCTGCACAGGCGCCGGCCGTTCCGGTCCGGTGCGCGCCACCGGCGGGCCGGGGGGCTGGGGCGGCCGAGGGGCCGCGGATTGCGGCATGGGCGGGTTGCCGCCCCCGGCGGCGGGCGGGTTGGCGAACGGCGGACGTCCCATCATCGGGTCCTTCATCTGTGCAATCGAGGAAGTGGCAGGCGTGATCGTGGCGGTGGCAGGCGGCGCAGGCGGCCGCGGCGGCACACCCAGCCCATTGTCGGGGGCGCCAGCGCCCTCCGCCTTGGACGGCTGTGCGGCAGATTTTGAATCCATAGGTGCCTCCGGCTCCTCATCGGGCTTGCGGCGTTTGAACAAGGACAGCCCCCCTCCTGGCTTAGGCCCGCCGCCGCGAAAACGCGGCGCGAGACCCTTGGCCTAACACGCAGCGTTCACGAGAAACAACCCGCGGGCTTCACGGCTGAAAAACCAAGCCGCCCCGAAGCGCTACCAAGAGACAAAAGTTCTTTGCTTCTTGTCTTCAAGAAAGGAGGCTTTCCTTGCTCCCTACTTCTGCCGATCCATCAGCACATGCACCATGCAAGCCGTCCCCAGCACCGGCACCAGCAGGTTCACCAGCGGCAAGTATCCCGCCAGCGCCAGCGCGCCCCCTTGCAGCAGCACACTCCAGCGGTGCCGCCCGTAGAGCGCACTTGCCTCGGCCCGGCTCATCCGGCGCATCGCCACTGCCACGAACAACCCGCGCCCCAGCGCCCAGGCCGTGATCACCCATCCCAGCACAAGCCCCACGCCGGGCACCAGCAACGCCAGCAACAGCGAGAGCGCGCTCATCACCAGCACCAGCCCGCCTACCACCAGCCCGTCCCAGACCTGCGCCGACAACGCCGCCCCCACCGGCGCCGGTAGCCCAGGGTACCAGCGGCGCTCCACGGCCCGGCACACCGGCTCCAGGAACAGCGATGCGATCACCACGGCCAACGGCAGGAACAGCCACAACGCCGTCGCGGCCGCCGCAAACCCTCCCAGCACGCCGGCCACCCAGGCCAGCCACCCCGACCCTGCCAGCACGTGGTGCAGCCCATACACCGCGCCCACGCAGAGCGCGGCGAAACCTGACGCGGAGAGGAGCAGGCTTTGCACCAGCACGCCGAGTATGGCCGGATCGTCCAGCTGTTCGATCGCGCGGAAGAACGGCTTCAGCATGTATAGTCATCCAAAGGAAGGTAGGCCTTCTTTTTCGAGAAAAAGAAGTAAAAAACTTTTGCTCCCGCTGGCATTCAGGCGCGGCTTTGTTCTGCAGATACGCGCGCTGGCAGAAGCCGAGAAGCCCGATGCGAGCCGGAAAGCGTTCGTCCCCGATTGGATCGTTATAAGAATGCCGAGTTCACTTTCGCGCACACAAACAATCCCTGGACGTGAACGCCACGGTTGGTAATTCAGTCCGCCAGGCACAATCGGTTTCTTCGCGTCCCTCCTGTCAAAATCCCAGCCGGGCCGGAGCGAAC
>CAXTCL010000033.1:17012-22648 GCA_964242035.1 uncultured Acetobacteraceae bacterium
GGAGCGAACGTTACATCAGAAGTGCCGGCGCCAGCCGGCCAGGGCAGCGACCCGTCTTGATCTCCCTGCCTTGCTTTCTCGCCCGACTCCAGCAAAGAGCACCCCATGCAAGACACCACATACGACATCATCGGCATCGGCAACGCCATCGTCGATGTCGTAGCGCCGGCCGACCACGCCTTCCTCTCCAAACACGACATGCATCCGGGCAGTATGGCGCTCATCGACGCCGAACGCGCCCACGCCCTCTACACCGCGATGCAGGCCGGCTTGCCACTCGGTCGCGAGAGCAGCGGCGGCTCGGCCGCTAACACCTGCGCCGTCGCCGCCGCCCTGGGTGCCCGCGTGGCCTACATAGGCAAGGTCGCGGCCGACAGCCTGGGCGAGACGTTCCGCCGCGACATCCGGGCTGCCGGCGTCCACTTTCCCAGCGCATCGCTGACCGAAGGCGCGCCCACCGCACGCTGCCTGATCCTCGTCACCCCTGACGGCCAGCGCACGATGAACACATTCCTGGGCGCCAGCGTCGCCTTCGCCAGCCATGACGTGGACCCTGGCCTCATCGGCCAATCCGCCGTCTTGTACCTCGAAGGCTACCTGTTCGACCCGCCGGCCGCGCAGGCCGCCTTCCGCACCGCCGCCCGCGCCGCCAGGCAAGCCCGCCGCCAGGTCGCGCTGTCCCTGTCGGACGCGTTCTGCGTGGACCGCCACCGCGACGCCTTCCGCACGCTCCTTGCCGACACCGACATCCTGTTCGCCAACGAGGCCGAGCTCTGCAGCCTCTACGAAGCGAACCGGCTGGAAGACGCGCTGGACGCCGTAGCAAACGATGTAAGCCTGGCCGCCATCACCCTTGCCGAACAAGGCAGCGTCATCCTGCGCGGCGCCGAACGCGTCACCATCCCCGCCGAACCCGCGACCGTCGTCGATACGACCGGCGCCGGCGACGCCTACGCGGCCGGCTTCCTGGCCGCGCACACGGCTGGCCAGGACCTCGAAGCCTGCGGCCGCCTGGGCAGCCGTGCCGCGGCCGAAATCATCTCGCATTACGGCGCACGGCCGCAGGCGGATCTTTCCGGCTATTTGCGCGGAGGTTGAGAGCCCGCATCAGGCAAGGAAGGCCTTCTTTTTTGAAAAAAAGAAGCAAAAAACTTTTGGTCCCTGTCGGCGGCTGCTGAACCAGCCGCCGGCGGGAAGCAAAAGTTTATTGGTCTTTTTTTCAAAAAAAGACTGCTTGCTTCCTTGATTGGGCTATTGGCAGCTACGCCAGATGAGAGCCCCGCGCTGTGCGCCACTTGCGCACGAGCGGCAGCCTCGACCATGGCGCACACACCGCGCCAGGCACAACGATCGCACCAAGACAGGCACTGACCCCCGCCTGTGACACGCTGCCCGCGCCACCTGCGCCACCTGCGACGGCGCCGACAGTCGCACCCAGTATTACCAAACCAACGGTCTCCGGCCCGCCCAGGCGGAACACCAGACTTAGGATGCGTCTCACGTAATCGGCTCGCTAAAAAGTGATATCACGCTTCTGGTAACACTTCTGTGTTCGAAGAGGCAACCACTTTGTGGGATACGCGACACGCTTGTCATAGCAATTACGCAGGCGAGGCTAGGCGAGCTTCCGGTAAGGCGACTGCGACGGATCGACCATCCTGATGTCGATCGGACCGAGTCCGAACAGCGCGATCACCGCCGGTTCACGCTCGCCGGCGCGCACCCCGTCATAATGCGGCGTATGTGCCACCCGGTGCACAAACGAGCCTGCCGGCACCGCAACCGTGCTGCCCGGGTCGAAATCCGCCCCGCTGTTCACCCACCAGGTGCCGGAGACCACCACGGACAACCGATCCGTACGATAAGAATGCGGCGCGCTCATGTAGCCCGGGTTCCACTTCATCAGCACCAGATACGGACCGGCCGCGTCCTTGTCGCCGAACAGCGTCGCCGTCTCGCCAATCTCCTCGGACAGCCCCTGCCACTTCTTCCATTTGATCTGTCCAGGCAACGTGATCCCCGTCTCTGCCGGATCGATCCTGCCCGCCTTCGCTAGGCCCGGCAGACCGACCGCAAATACGCCCGCCAGTGCCGCCAGAACCAGCCGCCTCTCGTCGTCTACCAAAACATCTTTGTTAAACATTGCTGATTTCCTTCAAAAATTCGCTGTGACCAGAGACAGGAAGACAAGCAGTCCTTTTTTGAACAAATGGACCAAAAACTTTTGCCCCTGTCGGCGGCTGCTTCAGCACTCCTGGACAGGGACTAAAAGTTTTTTGCTTCTTTTTTTCAAAAAAGAAGGCCTTCCTTACCTTCCTACCACCAGGCCAAATCCCCATGCTCCCCGCCCTACCACGCCGCGAAACCCTGATAGGCGCCGCCGCGGTAAGCCTAGCGCTGGCTACAAGCACCCGGGCCCAGCCCACCGCACCCAACGCGCGCGGCACCGTCTATGAGGAGTCCCCCAACGGCCGCCGAGGCTTGCCCGGAATCATGGTCAGCAACGGCGAGGACGTTGTGCTCACCGGCCCGGACGGCGCCTGGCAGCTCCCGCTCGCAGAGGGCGAGAGTGTGTTCGTCATCAAGCCCTCCGGCTGGACCACGCCGGTCGATCCCGCGACAGGGCTCCCCGCCTTCGCCTACCTGCACAGCCCCAGCGGCACGCCCGCCTCACTCGGCCTCCGGTTCCCCGGCGTGGCCCCCACCGGCCCGCTGCCGCCCAGCATAGATTTCACGCTGCGCCGGCAGGACGAACCCACCCGTTTCGACGCAATCCTGCTGACCGACCCGCAGCCGGAAAGCGAAGTCGAGCTTGGCCACGTTCGCGACGACGTGGTCGCCCGCCTGGCCGAGTTCCCGGCCGCCTTCGGCCTCGGCCTCGGCGACCTGATGTTCGACGACCTGTCGTTCTACGACCGCTACAACCGCATGATCGGCACGCGCGGCATCCCCTGGCACAACTGCCCGGGCAACCACGACATGAACTACGAGGCGCCCGGCAACGCCCTCTCGCGCGAAACCTTCAAGCGCGTCTTCGGCGCCCGCCATCACGCCTTCCAGCACGGCGGCGCCACCTTCTTCCTGCTGGACAACGTCGAGTATCTCGGTACCAACCCTGCCCGCCCGCTATTGAACGGGGGCTACCGCGGCCGCTTTGGCCCCCGCCAGCTCGCCTTCCTCCGCCGCGTGCTCGCCCATGTGCCCACCGACAGCCTGGTTGTCGTCTGCCACCACATCCCGCTCTACACGCTGCAGGGCGCCGAGCCCGCAAACACCAACATCGACACGGCGGACTTCCTGGCCGCCATCGCCACCCACCCGAACACGATCAGCTTCTCGGGCCACACCCACACCAACGAGCACTGGTATCTCGACGCCGCCGGCAAACCCGCATCCACCGGCCACCACCACCACGTCCTGTCCGCCGTCAGCGGAAGCTGGTGGAGCGGCCCGGACGACGTTCGCGGCATCCCCCTCGCCTTGTCCACTGACGGCAGCCCGAACGGATTCCACATCCTCTCGGTGGATTCAGGCCGCGCCACCACCCGCCTCATCCCCGCCCACGATCCCGCCACCTCCCTGCTGCGCCTCGTGCTAGACAGCCAGGCCCACGAACTCTCCCCGGAGATCCTACACGAATACCGCCCTGGCGCCCTGCTAACCGGCCCCATCGCCGCCGCGCAACTCGCCTCCACCCGCCTTGTGGTGAACTTCTTCGAAGGCGGCCCGAACGCCACCGTCGAACTCTCCGCCAACGGCTCGCCGTTCACACGCATGGCGCAAACCACACGCATCGATCCGTTCGTTCAGGAAGTGTACGGCCGCAACGCCGCGGTGCGTAAACCCTGGGTAAAACCGGAGTTGTCCTCACACATCTGGCAGGCAGCGCTCCCGACATCGCTCGGCCGCGGAACGCACAGGCTGGATGTGCGCGCAGTGGATGAACACGGCGGGGCGCATGTTGCGTTTATGGTGCTTGAGGTGGTTTGATGCCGCTTTGAGGCTGACTTTTGTGAAAGCAAGCAAGGCCTTCTTTTTTGAAAAAAAGAAGCAAAAAACTTTTGCTTCTCACGTATTGGCAGCGTTCGGGCATTCCCGGATACACCGAAGCGGCGCAGCCTGCGCAGGGACAAAAGTTTTTTGCTTCTTTTTTGCAAAAAAGAAGGCCTTGCTTACTTGCGCAAGAGTCAAACCAAAGCGGGTTGGTATTACTCCTGGTTCCCGGCGCGCGCGAGTATGGCCCTTGCCTGCTTCAAATGCGGCGCGTCAACCATCCTTCCCTCCATCTGCAGGGCGCCCGCGCCCGGATCTGCATCGAAGGCGGCCACGATAACGCGGGCCCGTTCGACCGTTGCAACATCGGGCGTAAAGCCAGCATTGATGATGGCGACCTGGCTCGGATGGATCGCCATCATCCCGGCGAAGCCATCGCGGGCTGCCCGGCTGACGTACGCTCTCAGACCATCGATATCCCGGAAAGCTGGAAACACCGTGTCGATCGCGGGAACTCCGGCAGCATGCGCCGCGAACAGGGTGAGCGAACGGGCCAGCTCGTAGGGTGGCGTATAGCTTCCATTCGTCTCCCGGCTGGTCGCAGCGCCGATTGCTGCAGGCAGATCCTCGGCGCCCCAGGTGAGGCCGAGCAGATGCTGCTTAACCTCGCAATAGCTGCCAAGCTGGAAGATCGCCGCGGGCGTCTCGGTCGCGATCGGCAGGATGGGAATATCGCCCAGGCCGTCGGCTGCAAGCCGTGCGTGCAATTCCGCAACGCTGCCGGCACCCTCCGCCTTCGGCAGCAGCACCCCGTCAGGAGCGTGTCCCGCCAGTGCGGCAAGGTCGTCCGCACAGGCGGCCGTGTCCAACGGATTGACCCGTACGAATACCAGCGGGCCATCAGGACGCGCCGACAGCCGATCGGCAACCGCGGCGCGCGCAACCGGTTTCCTATCGGCGGCTACCGAGTCTTCCAGGTCTAGGATCAGGCAATCCGCGCCAGTGGCCGCGGCTTTTCCAAATCGTTCCGGCCGGTCACCCGGCACGAACAACAGCGAGCGCAGCCTCATGAGGCCGAACGTTTCAGCAGTGCGGTGCGCAGACACTGGCAAACCATCTCGGAACGCTGGTTGTACAATTCGTGGCGGAACGTGATGATCCCAGCATCCGACCGCGAGCGGCTTTCCCGGCGGTCGACGATTTCGGTCTCTGCGCGCATCGTGTCGCCGATGAAGACCGGCTTTGGCATCACCAGTTTGTCGTAGCCGAGATTGGCCACCAACGTGCCAAGCGTCGTGTCGCCCACCGACAGTCCGACCATCAGGGCGAAGGTGAACGTGCCGTTGACCAGTATCTGGCCGAACTCGCTGGCTTCGGCTGCCTCACGATCCAGATGCAGCGGCTGCGGGTTGTGCGTCATCACCGTGAACAGGAGGTTGTCGGTCTCGGTGACGGTGCGGCGGATGTCGTGCGACAGCCGGTCGCCGACCTGCCACTGATCGAAAAGACGGCCTGCCATCTAGGCAGCTTTCTCAACGCGCACGAGTAACGTGCCTTCGGTCACCTGGGCGCCTTCGCGGGCCCGCAACTCAGCCACCTGACCGTCGAACGGTGCCACAAACGCCATCTCCATTTTCATCGCC
>CAXTCL010000034.1:0-22248 GCA_964242035.1 uncultured Acetobacteraceae bacterium
CCGACAGGGACCAAAAGTTTTTTGCTTCTTTTTTCCAAAAAAGAAGGCCTTTCTTTCTTTTCTCCGAAAGTCCAAATGCGCAAATCCCTACTAGCTTTCCTCCTGGTAGCCACAAGCGCCCAGGCAGGCACCACGCTCGATGCCGTCCGGAAAACCCACGCGCTGAGCTGCGGTGCGATGACGGCTACAAACGACGAGACAAAAGACGACACGCATGGCGATACGTCCGCGTTCGGCGCGGATATCTGTCGCGCCGTGGGAGCCGCGGTGCATGCGACGGTTGTTGTGCACGCGTTCCCATCCGAGGAGCTGGCCTACAAGGCGCTGGATGCCGGAGCGATCGCGCTGTTCGTTGGCGGCACGCCGAATCCCGGGCTGGCACGCAGGTATGGCGTGGCCTATCTACGTCCCGTGTTCTTCGATGGCCAGGGATTGCTGGTGCACAAGGACCGCGGAATTCATTCCATGCGCGACCTGGCCGGCAAGCATGTGTGTTTCATCGGGACCACGCAAGCCGAGCGGCATTTGGCCGACGCCACGCGCGCGGAGGGCATCAGCATAGCGCCATTCCCGTTCGAGGAAATAGGCGAGATGGAAGCCGCACTCGTGGGCGGAAGCTGCGATGCGGAGACGTACGATGTCTCCAAGCTTGCCGCCGGGCGAGCCGCCTTCCACGGCCGGGTGCATGATTTCGAGATATTGCCGGACATGCTGAGCCTGGATCCGTTGTCGCCAGCCGTCAGAACGGACGATGCCGAGTTTGCGCGCGTTGTGGACTGGGTGACGGCGGCGCTGGTGCAAGCCGAGATAAGCGGTGTCACGCAGGCGAATGCGTCACAGATGCGGGCAAGTGCCGACACGGTCGTGCAGGAGCTCACCGGTGCCCGGAAGGGACTGCAGTGGGGGTTGTACCTGGATGATGATTGGAGCCTGCAGGCGATACGGGCCGTGGGTAATTACGGCGAGGTTTTCGCGCGCGATCTTGGTGCGCGTTCGGTGTTTCGGCTGACGCGGGGGGTTAATCGGCCTTGGACTGAGGGCGGGATGCTTTGGGGGTTGGAATAGGCAAGGAAGGCCTTCTTTTTTGAAAAAAAGAAGCAAAAAACTTTTGTTCCCTCGCATTTGCCCGCGCCTTGCTCTTTCCGGCGGCAGCCCGGCTGCTGCAAATGCGTAGAGATAAAAGTTTTTTGGTTCTTTTTTTCAAAAAAGAACTGCTTGCTTCCTTACTACGCTAGAACATCCTCCACCCTGATAGGCAACCGCCTGATCCGCTTCCCCGTCGCATGGAACACGGCATTTCCTATCGCAGGCGCCACGCCGACCATAGGCAACTCGCCGATGCCCTTGGCACCCAGCGCGCCCGTGGCATTGTCCGGCGCGTCTATGGCGATTACCTCGATGTCAGGGACGTCCGCGTTCACCGGCACGTGGTAGTCGGCGATGTTGCTGTTGGCGATGCGGCCGCTCGCGCGGTCGATCAGCGTCTCTTCTTGCAGCGCCATGCCTATTCCGAAAACGATCCCGCCGAGGAGCTGGCTGCGTCCTGTCTTGGCGTTCAGCAGGCGGCCGACATCGAACGCGCTGACGACGCGGCTGACGCGTATCGTGCCGAAATCGGGGTCGATGCGGACTTCGACGAATTGGGCGCCGAACGCGTGCGGTGAATGGTCGTGATACGCCTCACCTGGAGAGGCTTCCGCCTCGGCCTCCAGGTGGTCCGTGCCGGCGCGTTGCATGAGGTCCTGCAGGCCGACCTGCAAGCCCGGTGCTGACACGATGTAGCCGGTAAGCCTGATGGTGCCTGGGCTGCTGTTGGCGAAGCGCGGGTCTATGGCGGCCATTTCCGCCACCAGGCTGCGCATCTTCTGGGCGGCGGCCTCGATGGCGGGGATCACGCTCGCGGCGGTGGCCGACCCGCCGGAGACGGGGGCTGCGGGCAGGCGGCTGTCACCAAGTTGCGCAGTGACGCGGCGGTAATCCACGCCCAGCGCGTCGGCGGTTGCCTGCACCATTATCGTGTAGGTGCCGGTGCCGAGATCCTGCGTGCCGGATTGCACGGTGACAGTGCCATCCTTGAACATGCGTATGCGCGCCATGCAGGGGCGACGGTTCGTGGGATAGGTGGACGTGGCCATGCCCCAGCCCACGAGTATCCGGCCGTCCTTCATGGAGCCTGGCGCATGATTGCGGCGGGACCAGCCGAACTTCTCCGCCGCTTCACCGTAGCACTGGCGCAGCGCCTTGCTGGCGTACGGCTTGTCTTCATTCTCGTCGCGCTCGGCATAGTTTGCCAGTCGCAGGGCAAGCGGGTCCATCTTCAGCGCGTAGGCAAGCTCGTCCATGGCGGATTCAAGCGCATAGATGCCGGTGGATTCACCAGGCGCGCGCATGTAGGTGGGCAGGCCCTGGTTGACCGGGACGAGCCTGTGGCTGGCTGCAAGGTTCTTGCAGGAGTAAAGCATCTCCGTGGCGACCGCGACGGGTTCGGCGAACTCGCCGAGCGACGGGTCCGACATCTGGGTAAAGCCGTCATGGCGTACCGACAGCAGTTTGCCGTCCGCACTCGCGCCGAGCTTGATCTTCTGGATCGTGGCCGGCCGGTAGCCGTTCGAGGTGAACATCTGGCTGCGTGTGACAACCAGCTTTACCGGCCGGTTCACGTGGCGCGCGGCTTCGGCGGCGATGATCGCCGGCGGCCAGGTGTTGCCCTTGCAACCGAAACCGCCGCCCACGTAAGGGCAGATGATTGTGACGTCGCTCTGTTCCAGGCCAAACGCGGCGGCCAGGGTTTCCTGCGCGCCGGATATGCCCTGCGTCGCGGTCCAGACCGTGAGCTTGTCACCGGACCACATCGCGACAGTGGCGTGCGGCTCCATCGGGTTGTGGTGCTCGACAGGTGTCTCGTAGGTGACGTCAATCTTCACAGGCGACTTGTCGAACGCGGCCTCCGGTTCGCCGCGGCTGACATCGGGGCTTTTCTTGCCGTCGCGGAAATCCTTCGGCTTGTAGGCGCGCGGCAACGTGGACTCGTCCATGACTGTCACGGCGGCGGACGGCGCGTAGCGGACGCGCACGGCCGCGGCCGCGGCCGTCGCGCGCTCGAAACTGTCGGCGATGGCGACGGCCACGTGCTGGCCGTTATAGGTGATGCGGCCGTCTTGCAGCAGCGGGTGCGCCACGGTCTGCGCCGCCGCCCGCTTCTGGTTCAGGCGGCCGGCATTCTGCTGCGTGATGATGGCGAGGACGCCCGGCATGCGCGCGGCGGCATCGGTATCGAAAGCGATGGCCTGGCCGGCGGCTATCGTGCTTTGCACCAGAACGGCATGCACGCACTCCGGAACCACGAATTCCGCGGCATAGCGCGCGCCGCCGGTGACCTTCAGTCTGCCATCGACGCGGGTGATCGGTTGTCCGACGAACATGATCCTGTATCCTTCAGGCGACTTCCTGCAGGGCGCGGCGGACCGTGTTCTGCAGTAGCGCGATCTTGAAAGCGTTCTGGCTTTGCGCGTGTGCGCCGTCGGCGGCATGCTTTGCGGCTTCGGCGAAGGTGGCAGCGTTGGCAGGTTTGCCGCGCAAGGCACGCTCCACCGCGTCCAGGCGCCACGGCCGCGTGCCGACGCCGCCGGCCGCCAGGCGTGCGTCGTGTATGGTGCCGCCCTGCACGTCCAGGCCGCAGGCGACAGAGGCCAGCGCGTAGGCGTAGCTCTGCCTGTCGCGAACCTTGACGTAGGTGGCACGCGTGTTGGCGGGCGCGGCGGGAACGCGAATGGCAATGATGACGTCGCCTGGACGCAGGACCGTGTCCAGTTGCGGCGTGCTGCCTGGCAGGCGGTAGAAATCGGCCAGTTCCACGCTACGGGTCTGGCCGTCCGTGCCGACGATTTCGACGGCGCCGCGCGCTGCCATCAACGCCACCGGAAAGTCCGAGGGGTGGGTGGCGATGCAGTGCTCCGATCCGCCGAAGATGGCGAGTTCGCGGTTCTCGCCGGCGATTGCGGGACAGCCGGACCCTGGCGCGCGCTTGTTGCAGGCGAAACCCACGTCGCGGAAGTAGAAGCAGCGCGTGCGTTGCAGCAGGTTGCCGCCCACGGTTCCCATGTTGCGTATCTGCGGCGAGGCGGCAGCCAACAGGGCCTGGCTCAGGGCCGGCGCCTGGGCGCGAACGCCGGGATGGTCGGCCACTTCAGCCATCGTGCTCAACGCACCGATGCGCAAACCCTGCTGATCCGCGGTGATGCCGCGAAGTTGGCTGACACCGTCGAGGTCGACCACGACCGCCGCCGGCGTCACGTTGTTCTTCCACAATTGCATCAAATCCGTACCGCCGGCGATGAAACTGGCGTGCGGCTGGGCGGCGAGCTTGCCGGCGGTTGCCAGATCGCCCGGCGATTGAAGCGAAAATTCCTGCATGTATCAGGCCCTCTTCGCGCGCGACGCGTCCTGTATGGCGGCGCGTATGTTGTTGTAGGCGCCGCAGCGGCAAAGATTACCGCTCATCCACTCGGCAATCTCGCCCTCCGATCCGGCATGGCCTTCCTGCACGCAGGCAACCGCCGACATGATCTGCCCTGGCGTGCAGTAGCCGCACTGGTAGCCGTCATGCTCGAGAAAGGCGGCCTGCATGGGATGCAACGTGTCGCCCTGCGCCAGGCCTTCGATGGTCGTGACTTGCTTGCCCTGTACGCGGGTGGCCAGGATGAGGCAGGAGAGCACGCGCTTGCCGTCCACATGCACGGTGCAGGCGCCGCAGCTTCCGTGGTCGCAGCCTTTCTTCGTGCCGGTCAGGTCGGCGTATTCGCGCAGCGCGTCGAGCAGGGAGGTGCGCTGGTCGACGGTGAGCGCGTGTTGCTTGCCGTTGATGGTGAGCTGGACGGGCACGAGGCCCGCGGTGGAAGGACGCGGCGCGTCGGCGGCGAGGCTCGGGAGTGGCAATGCGGCGATCGCGGCGGAGGTGCCGATCAGGTCGCGTCGCGTGATCGGGGGTGTCATGTGCAAGTCCTGTCATAGCCGGATTGTGTGGACGCGGCATGCAGGCAAGTTGTCTTCACGGCCGCGTGGCGCAAGGGTTCAATGCCGATCCGGGCCAGGTGCCGCTGCGGGATGGGCCGCCGGCGGGGCGTGATCAGGTCCCTTCGTTTTCGCGTCAGGATAGATGCGAACCCGTATCAGGTGCTCGGGGGCGGCGAACGGGTAGATGTTGCCGTGCAGCAGCGCGTAGATCAACCAGCCGTTGATGGCCAGTGTTGCGGCTATGGCGATCAGGTAACGCCGCGGCCGCTTGCCGGATTCGAGGTAGTTCATGTGCTATGACTGGCCTCCAGAACGCGGCGTATCGCGCCGGTCAGCGTGCTCAACTCGCCAGGCGTGATCGTGAAAGCAGGTGTCAGGTAGGCGATGTCACGGAACGGCCTTACCCAGACACCCTGGGAGACGAGAGCGGCCTTCAGCGCATTCAGGTTGCCGGCACGCTCCAGTTCCACCACGCCGATGGCGCCGCATACACGCACGTTCCGCACGGAGGGAAAGTTCGCGCACGCGGCCAGCTCCAACCGCATCTGTGCGCCTATGGCTGCCACCTGAGACAGGCGCGGCTCCGTCTCGAACAGGTCGAGCGACGCCAAAGCCGCAGCACAGGCCAACGGGTTTGCCATGTAGGTCGGCCCGTGCATCAGCGCGTGCGAGGGGTCGTCAGACAGGAACGCCTCGAAGATGTGGGTGCGCGCCACGGCTGCCGACAGCGCCATGGTGCCGCCGGTGAGCGCCTTGGACAACGTGATGATGTCCGGCACGACGCCCGCGGCCTCGCAGGCGAACATGGTGCCGGTGCGGCCGAAACCGGTGAATATCTCGTCGAAGATCAAGGGCAGGCCGTGCAGGTCGGCGGCGCGGCGCAGGTGGCGCAGCACGGCCGGGTCGTGGAACACCATACCGCCCGCACCCTGCACCAGCGGTTCGACAAGTATGCCTGCCAGGCCCTGCGCGTTGTGTTCCAGGAAATCGTCGAACGCCGCCGTGCTCGCCTCGTCGCGCGGCAGATCGAGGATCGCGTGCTCGGCCAGCAGGCCGGAGAACAAGGCGTGCATGCCCTCTTCGGGGTCGCACACGGCCATGGTGGCGAAAGTGTCGCCGTGATAGCCGCCGCGAAAAGCGAGGAAGCGCCGGCGCGTGCGTACGCCGCGGTTCAGCCAGTACTGCGCGGCCATCTTCATGGCCACCTCCACGGCCACCGAGCCGCTGTCGGCGAAAAACACGTGGTCCAGGTCGCCGGGAAGCAGGGCGGCCAGGCGCGCGGCGAGACGCTCGGCAGGTTCGTGGGTGAAGCCGCCGAACATCACGTGCGGCATGCGTGCGAGCTGGTCACGCACGGCCTGCGCGATGTGCGGGTGGTTGTAGCCGTGGCACGCTGTCCACCAGGAGGCTACGCCGTCGACGAGCGTGCGGCCGTCCTCGAGCGTGATGGTGCAGCCTTGCGTGGAGCTGGCGCGCAGGGGTGGGGGGGCGCCCTGCATTTGCGTGTAGGGACGCCATAGATTGGTCAGCAAGGAAGGCCTTCTTTTTTGCAAAAAAGAAGCAAAAAACTTCTGTTCTGCCGACGCTGCCGGCGCACGCCTGTTTCAGGAGGCACCCGGCTGGTGCAGATGCGGGGTAGTAAAAGTTTTTTGCTTCTTTTTTGCAAAAAAGAAGGCCTTTCTTACTTCGCCGTCATCCCCAGCCGGTCCAGCAACACCCGATCCCGCTCAGCCGCCGGGTTGACCGTCGTCAACAACCGCGGCCCATAGAAGATCGAGTTGGCACCGGCAAGGAAACACAAAGCCTGCGCCTCGTCGCTCATCGCCTCGCGGCCGGCAGACAGGCGCACGTAGGACAAAGGCATGGTGATGCGCGCGGCGGCCACAACGCGCACGAAGTCGATCGCGTCGATTGGTTCGGATTGTGCGAGTGGCGTGCCTTCGACCCGGACAAGCGCGTTAATCGGCACGGATTCCGGCGCTTTCGGCAGGCTTGCCAGCGCTGCGATGAGGCCGGCGCGGTCGGAAGCGTCCTCGCCCATGCCGACAATACCGCCGCAGCAGACGTTGATCCCGGCGTCGCGCACGTGACCCAGCGTGTCCAGCCGGTCTTGGTAGGTGCGGGTGGTGATGATCGCGCCGTAATGCTCGGGCGAGGTGTCCAGGTTGTGGTTGTAGTAGTCCAGCCCGGCGTCCCGCAGGCGGCCGGCCTGCGGCGCGGTGAGCATGCCCAGGGTAACGCAGCTCTCCAGCCCGAGCGCGCGCACGCCCTCCACCATGGCGCATACGGCGTCCAGGTCACGGTCCTTGGGCGAGCGCCAGGCCGCACCCATGCAGAATCGCGAGGCGCCGGCCGCTCGGGCAGCGCGGGCTTCGGCGAGCACGGCGTCCACATCCATCAACTTGCTGGCCGGAACGCCCGCCTCGTAGGACGCGCTTTGCGGGCAGTAGGCGCAGTCCTCCGGGCAGCCGCCTGTCTTGATTGAGAGCAAGGTGCTGATCTGCACGCGCGCGGGGTCATGGTGTGCGCGGTGGATGCTGGCGGCCTGGAAGACTAGCTCGGCGAAGGGCAGGTCCATCAGGGCACGGATGCTTGCGGCGGTCCAGGCAGGCGGGGGGGTGATGGCGTTCATGGTGCCAGGTTATCGCAGGATCCGCCGGCCGGCTATCCGGAGAAGCAGGCAGTCCCGCAAGTGCAACCCCGCACACCGGCAGAACCAAACAAAGCCGTCCCGCAGGCGGAGGAACCAAAGTTTTTACTTCTTTTTTGCAAAAAAGAAGGCCTTGTTTGTCTAGACCCGTATAGGCACCCCAGCCCGGTTCATGCTGGTCCGTATCGTCTGCAGCGTCTGCACGCGCGCCACGCCCGCCGCTTCCGTCAGCCGCGCCGTCAGCTCGTTCTCTGCCCCCGTGCCGCGCGCCACCAGGCGCAGCAGGAAGTCTCCGCCGCCGCGTATCATGTGGCACTCGCGCACTTCCGGCCAGGTGCTGACCAGCGCCTCGAAGGCGGCCAGGGCAGCCTCTTTCTGGCTCTCCAGCCCGACGATGACGAAGAAGGTCACCTCCCAGCCCAGAAGCTGCGGGTCGGTGTCGGCGTGGTAGCCGCGTATGATGCCCGCCTCCTCCAGCCGGCGCACGCGTCGCAGGCAGGGCGGCGCGCTGATGCCGGCGCGGCGGGCGAGCTCCACGTTGGTCATCCGGCCGTCTGCCTGCAGCTCGGCCAGGATGCGCCGGTCTATCGCGTCTATCTCGGGGAGTGTGGCCGCGTCTTGCTTCATGTTGCTTGGACGTCTCGGAGTCGCCTGGCTTCGGTCATAAGCGTGGCAAGCAAGGGAAGGAAGGCCTTCTTTTTTGCAAAAAAGAAGCAAAAAACTTTTGCTCCTGACGCTGGTGCAACGCTGCGGCTGGTGCTGACACAGCCGCTACGCTGCAAATGCGGAGAGATAAAAGTTTTTTGCTTCTTTTTTCAAAAAAGAGGGCCTTTCTTTCTTTCCTTGTTACCGTTCCCACGCCCCCCGATATCGCTACTTCCCAACCAGACGAGCCACGCCCCGACCATGCCCGAAACCTACCGCACGAAACTCCTGGTGATAGGCGCCGGCCCCGCCGGCTACACGGCCGCCATCTACGCCGCGCGTGGTAGCCTCGAGCCGATCCTGGTGGCCGGCCTCCAGCCGGGCGGCCAGTTGATGATCACCACAGACGTGGAGAACTACCCCGGCTTCTCCCACGCCGTACAGGGCCCGTGGCTGATGGAGCAGATGGCTGCGCAAGCCGAGCACGTGGGCACGCGCATCATGAACGACCTGATCATGGACGTCGATTTCAGCCGCCGGCCGTTCCGTTGCGTGGGCGACTCGGGCGACATCTACATCGCCGAAACCGTCGTCATCGCCACCGGCGCGCAGGCGCGCTGGCTGGGGCTGCCGTCCGAGAAGGCCTACCAGGGCGCCGGCGTCTCGGCCTGCGCCACGTGCGACGGGTTCTTCTACCGCGGCAAGCGGGTTGCGGTGATTGGCGGCGGCAACAGCGCGGTGGAGGAGGCGCTCTACCTCACCCATCATGCGGACCGGGTGACGCTGATACACAGGCGGGATTCGCTGCGGGCCGAGAAGATCCTGCAGCGCCGGCTGTTCGAGCATCCGAAGGTGGACGTGATCTGGGACCACATCGTCGAGGAGATTACCGGCGGCGGGACGCCCGCCGTGGTGACCGGGATACGGCTGAGCCACCGCGAGACGGGCGCCGAGTGCACGCTGGATCTGGACGGCGTGTTCGTGGCGATCGGGCACACGCCGAATACCGCGGTATTCCGTAACCATGTCGAGCTGGACCGCGAAGGTTACGTGCGCACCATTGCGGGCAGCACGCGCACCAACATCGAGGGCGTCTTCGCCGCCGGCGACGTGCAGGACAAAATCTTCCGCCAGGCGGTGACAGCCGCCGGAACTGGTTGCATGGCGGCGCTGGAAGCGGAAAAGTGGTTAACTGAGGTGGCTCCGAGTCCCGTGTTGGAACACGCCTGATACGGCAGCGTCGCTGAACCGAGGACCGCGGCGGGGCCGCCTGAAGGGGACTGAGCCATGGATTGGGACAAGCTGCGTGTCTTCCACGCCGTCGCGGAAGCCGGCAGCTTCACCCACGCTGGCGACACGCTGAACCTGAGCCAGTCCGCCGTCAGCCGGCAAATTTCCGCGCTGGAAGAGGCGCTGCAGGTGCCTCTGTTTCACCGACACGCGCGCGGCCTGATCCTGACCGAGCAGGGCGAGAGCCTCAACCAGACTGTTCGCGAGGTGTTCGCCAAGCTGGCGATGACCGAGGCGCTGCTCACGGAGAGCCGCGACAAGCCGGCCGGCAAGCTGAAGATCACCACCACGGTGGGCTTCGGCAGCAACTGGCTGGCGCCGCGCCTGGTGCAGTTCCTGGAGCTGCACCAGGACGTGACGGTAAGTCTGCTGCTGGACGACGGCGACCTCGACCTGGCGATGCGCGAGGCGGACGTGGCCATACGTATGCACCCGCCGAAGCAGCCGGACCTGATACAGCGCCACCTGTTTGAGATCGAATGGCACATCTGCGCCTCTCCGGACTACCTGGCGCGTGCCGGCACGCCGGCCACGCTCGAGGATCTGGACCGGCACAAGCTGGTCCTGTTCGGCGACTACCACCCGCCTGTGGGCGACATAAACTGGCTGGCCCTGGCCGGCCGGCGTCCGGGTCAGCCGCGCCGTCCGGTGCTGGAGGTGAACAACCTGTCCAGCATGGCGCAGATCATACGCGCGGGGCTTGGCATCGGCGCGCTGCCCGGGTGGATGGCCGCCGAGATGGACGGGATGACGCGCGTGCTGGCCGACGTGCCGCGGCCGAAGGTGGATTGCTACTTCGTGTATCCGGAAGAGTTGCGGCATTCCAAGCGTGTGGCGGTGTTCCGGGATTTCCTGCTCGCGCGATTGCAGCAGCGGGTACACTGAATAGGAAGGCAAGCAAGGCCTTCTTTTTTGCAAAAAAGAAGCAAAAAACTTTTGCTACTCCGCATTTGCAGCGTGCGTTTTTCCGAAAAACACTCGGACGCTGCAAATGCGAGGGAGATAAAAGTTTTTTGCTTCTTTTTTGCAAAAAAGAAGGCCTCGCTTGCCTTCTACTTCGGCCCGTTCGTCAACGCCTTCGACAAAGCCCCTAAATACCGCTGCTCGCGCAATGCGTCGGCACGTGCCTCGTCCGAGCCGGCCATGACGAACACCGTATGCGGGCTCATCGCGCGTAGATCGGTCACCGGCGCGCCAATCGCATCATCGCCCAAAGCCTGCGCGCTGAGCTGGGCAAACTTCCAGCCACTGCCGTCAGGTTGCGCGAGCAGGGTCACGTTGTCGCTCAGCTCCTGCTTGGCATGTGTCACGATAGCAAGCGGCACCGCCGGTTCAGGTGCTGCGTCGCCTTGCTTCATCAGTCCTACCCGGACGGCCAACTGGTTGGCGGCTTCGATGCGCGGCACGCGATACACTTCGAACGCGGCGACGGCGCGATCGAAATCGGCGCGCCGCTGCCGCATGTCGGCCGGCGGCGCGTAGAGGTCCTGCGTGGCGCGCAGCGTGAAATCCACATGCACGCGCCAACTTCCTGCGGGCAGGTCACGCGAGCCCAGCGTCTTCGTCGCCTCGAAGCTCGGCTTCACGCCGCTGACCTGCAGGTAGGTGGGCTCGGACTGCGCCAAATAGGCGGCGATGTCGGCGTCAGTCGGTTTCTTTGCCGCCGGTCCGCAGCCGGATAGGGCTGCCAGGGTGAGCAATGTGGCGGTGGCGCGTGGGAGCATTGGAGACCTCGTGACGGTAGGCAGGGAGCAAGGCCTTCTTTTTTGAAAAAAAGAAGCAAAAAACTTTTGCTCCCTGTCGGCGGCCAACCGGATAGGTCCGCGACAGTCAGTTAAAAGTTTTCGCTTCTTTTTTCAAAAAAGAAGGCCTTCCTTGCTTCACTTACGCCTAGCCGCGATCTCCCGATAGAACGCCTGCTTGCGCTCCTCCTCCTCAGGCGTGCGGAACCGCCGCACCAGGTGATGGATGTGCGGCCCGCCGCGCGCCAAACCCAGCGCCGCAGCGTCCAGCTGCAGGCTCCTGTGCCCGGCGCCCTGCACCGTCTCGTGCACGGCGCCGCCGTAGCGCACGCGGTGGTCCGGCGTGTGGCGGAGCAGGCGCACCTGGCGGTCAGGATAGTCGATCATGCCACCGGACTTGTCGGCGCTTGGGAAGTTGTAGCGGGGCAGGGCGAAGGCGTCCGCGCCGGAATCCTGCTCGGTCCGGGCAAGCAGCGCCAGCAAGGGCGTGTGGTCTTCGGCGACGAGTTCCTCGTCGGCGTCCAGCATAAGCACCCATTCGATCCAGTCCGGCACCATCGCCAGCGCGGCGTTGCGCATAGCGGCGAAATCATCGTCGAACAACGTATGGTCGCGCTGCGCATGGGCGTAGGGCACGCCGCAATCGTCCAGGAAGGCCTGGGCGATGGCGGGCGTGGCGTCGAGGGAGCCGGTGTCCAGCACGGCGTAGAAGCTGGCGACCGGCTGTGCGCTGGCCAGCATGTTGCGCACGCAGATGGCTTCGTCGCGCACGATGGCGGCGATGGCCAGCGCGGGGTAGGCGCCACGGGCGGGTGGCACCGGCTTGGCCGCAGGCGCCGTATAGGTGACGGGCAGCATCCAGCCGCCGACCTGGAGCAGGGTCAGGCCGTGCCAGGCGAGCGACTGCTCGCAATGGTGGCGGCCGCGTATCTCGGCTTCCAGCGCGGCGGGATCGAAGCCGTCCTGTGCCGGGCCGAGCACGAGCAGGGTGCGCTGGGCGAAGTGGCCGCGCAGTGCGTCCATCCACGCCGCGCTGGCGGAGCTGTCCAGCAGGTATAGCGCGTCGATCGATCGGCCCATGGTTGTGAGCAGGGCGGCCACGTCCTTCGGTTCGGCACCCAGCCGGAACACCGCGGTGCCGTCTGGCAGGCTGGCCATGGCCGGAACGGCGGGGGGGAAACCGGCGCCCACATGCAGGATGGCGGCTTCCGGCTGGCCGAACGGTGCCATGTCCTCCAACTCCAGGCCGGGCGATACGCCCACGGCCACGGCGAAACGGGTGCGGTCCTCGCCCTCGAAGAAGCGGCGCATGCCGGCGGCGAGGGCGGGATAGGCCGGCGGCGCGGCGTCGGCCGGCGCCGGCGGCGGTGCTGCGCGCGCGAGCAGGGCCAGCGCCAGGGAGGCGGCCACGTGCTCGCCGGAATCCAGCACGCGGCCAGTGGTGCGGGCGAACACGGTGCGGAACTCGCTGGAGACGAAGATCGCCCGCCGGCCGCGCTCCAGCGTCTCGTAATAGGCCTTGAAGGCAGCGACGGTGTCGGCGGCTTCCGGGTCGCGCGCCAGCAAGCAGCGGTAGAGTGCCACCACCTCCTCGTCGGTCATCATGCTGGCGGCCTGCGCGTGGCGGCCGGTTCGCATCGCGGCGGCGAGGCAGGCAGCGCTTCGGCCGCGGTAGCGACCCCCCCCGGGGTCAGTTCCGGCAGGTGTGCCAGGCGAGCCAGGACACGCACGCGGCCGAGCCGGGCGATGGCTTCGGCGTTTTCGGCTCCGTCGGAACCCACCATCACCACCCCCCAGACGGTCAGGCCACGGGCGCGCAGGACCTCGAGCGAGAGCAAAGTGTGGTTGATGGTGCCGAGCGTGGTCCTGGCCACGAGCAGCACCGGCAGGCCCAGCTGCACCATTAGGTCGGCCATCAGCGCACCGCCACCGAGCGGCACCAGCACGCCGCCTGCGCCCTCGACAACGATAGGCGCGCGGCCTTCTGGCAGGACGAGATCGGCCAGCGCCACCGCAGCACCTTCGGCGGCGGCGGCGGCCTCCGGAGAGAGCGGCGCCTGGAAGGCGTAGCGCGGCGTGTGCATGCGGCTGGCCGGCGCGCTTGCCAGATGGGCGACCGTGCGCGTGTCGCCAGGGTCCTCGTCGAGGCCGGTCTGCACCGGTTTCCAGTATTCGGCGCTCCAGCGGCGCACCAGGCAGGCGGACACGACCGTCTTGCCGATGCCGGTGTCGGTGCCGGTGACGAACACGCCAGCGCGCATGGAGGTCAGGCCGCCCTCGCCAGCGCCGGCCAGGATTCCGCGAATGCCTGGATTAGTTGGCCGATGTCGGACTCCGTGTGCGCGGAAGACAGCGCCAGGCGCAGGCGGCTGGTGCCTGGCGGCACTGTCGGCGGCCGTATGGCGACGGCCAGCACGCCGGCGCCGCGGAGCCGTTCGGATAGCGCCAGAGCCAGCGCTTCCGGGCCGGCGATGGCCGGCACGATCTGGGTGGTGGACTTGCCGTGGTCGATCCCGAGTGCCGACAGTGCGGCGCGTACCCGCGCGGCATGGCCGGCGAGGCGGGTGCGCTCGGCCTCCATGCCAGGCACCAACTCCAGGGCGGCATCAATCGCGCCGAGCACGGCAGGCGGCAGCGCTGTGGTGTGTATGAAGCCCGACGCGCGGTTCACCAGCCAGTCGCAGAGCGGCCGGCTGCCAGCGACGTAGGCGCCGAAGCCGCCGAGCGCCTTGCTGAACGTGCCCATCGCCAGATCCACGCCGCCCGGCACGCTGCCTGACAGGCCCATGCCGCGGGGGCCGAGCACGCCGGTGGCATGCGCCTCGTCCAGATAGAGGAACGCGCCGTGCCGGTCGGCCAGCGCGCGCAGCGCGGGCAGGTCGGCGGTGTCGCCGTCCATGGAGAACACGCTTTCCGTCACGATGAAGCGGCGCGCGTTCGTGCCCTCATGCGCCGCCAGCAGGTCCGCCAGATGCTGCATGTCGTTGTGACGGAACACGATCTGGCTGCGGCCGGCGGCGCGGCAGCCATGGTGCAGGCTCGCGTGGTTCAGCGCGTCGCAGAACACCAGCGGCGGCGCCTCTTTCCCAGGCCCGGGCAGGCGGAGCAGGGTTGCCAGGACAGAGGCGTTGGCCTGCCAGCCCGACGCGAACAGCAGTGCCGCCTCGGTGCCCTTCAGCGCCGCCAGCCTTGCCTCGACTTGCCGGTGCAGATCGAGCGTGCCTGTGACCAGGCGGGACGCGCCAGCACCCGCGCCGTGTTCCGCGGCCCAGGCGCCGGAGCGCGCTTTGAGGAGCGGGTGCTGCAACAAGCCCAGGTAGTCGTTGCTGGATACGTTGAGCAGTCCCTCCGGCCGCGTCCGCGTGACACGCCGCAGCCCGCGTGCGCCGAGGGCGTCGAGAGCTTCGGTGAAGTCTGCGTCGAAGCGGGACATGCCGTCTGGTCGATCAGGCACGGTTAGCTGTCAAGCCTCGCGCGGTGGCGGAGCAAGCAAGGCCTTCTTTTTTGAAAAATGAAGCAAAAAACTTTGGTCCCTGTCGGCGACCGCATCACCACCACCGACAGGGAGCAAAAGTTTTTTGGTCCTTTTTTGAAAAAGGACTGCTCGCTTTCTTTCTTTCCCCCCGCACCCGAACAAGCAGGTCCGTAAACCAGTTGGCAATAGCCAGGCCGTAAAATGCGTGGCGGGCAAAATTCCGCTTCCTTTCTCATCTGCTGGAGACACGCAAATGGCGGCCATTCCGAACCTCGAGATCTATCAGGGCAGCAGCCCGAACGTGGTGTGGAACACTGCGAGCAACTGGTCGGCCGGTGTGGTGCCGGGCGCTGCGCAGACTGCGCTGTTCACGCACAACGCCGTGCTGAGCGGGCCGGTCGAGGTGGGCACGCTGATGCTGATCGGCAGCGAGACGGTGTCGATCAACGGCGCGATCAAGACGGATTCCACGAACACCTGCGAAAGCTTCATGGTCTGCCAGGACAGCAACGTCACGTTCAACGCCGGCTCCAGCCTGAGCGATGCCGGCGGCTTCGAGGTGGGTGTGCACGGCGTGGGCAGTGTGACGGTGGCCAGCGCGTCGGGCAGTCTGGCGGCGGCGAGCCTGCACATGCAGGACCTCAAGGTCGGCCAGTTCACCGCCGGCGTGGGCACGCTCAATCTGGCGGGCGGCAGCGTCAGCGTGGCCGCACCTTGCGCGATCGGGCTGGCGGGGCAGGGCACGCTGAACATGAGCGGCACGTCCACGCTCACCGCAAACGGGCTGGGCCTGGGCACCCAGGTGACTGGCGCCGGCCAGCTGAACATGAGCGGCAATGCGAGCCTGACCGCCGCGAGCTGGATGGAGATCGGCACTGCGGTTGTAGGCGGCATCGGCGGCACCGGTGCAGTCACGCTGTCGGGCAATGCCAGCCTGGCCTGCAAATCCACGGTGTCGGTGGGCGCGGGCAGCTCGGTGACATTTGCGGGCGGCACGCTCAGCGCCGGCCTGGCCGGCATGGGGGTGATCGTAAACCAGGGCGGCACAATGTCCGGGCACGGCACGGTCACCAGCGTCAGCCATGGGGTCACCGTCAACGGTGTTCTGGAATCTACTGGCGGCACGCTGGTGGTCAACGGCAACCTGAGCGGCATGGGCCACGTGGAGATCGGCGCTGGCAGCACGCTGGACCTCGTGGCCAGCAAGATCTCGGCGCCGACGCTGTCGTTCATGGGTGCTACCGGCACGCTGGAGCTGGCACCTGAAGTCAAAGGCGCGTTCAGCATCGCCGGCTTCCAGGCGGGCGACCAGCTGCTTGTGTCCGGCATCGACCACGCGAGCTGGAACAGCACGACGGACGTGCTGAGCCTGAGCGAGCACGGCCAGGTGCTGGACAACCTGACCATGACAGGTGTGGCGGCAAACGCTTCGTTCAGCGTGACGCCGGGTATCGGCGGGAGCGTGATCGCGCTGGTGCCGTCGCATCACTGAAGGAAGGCAAGCAGTCCTTTTTTGAAAAAGGACCAAAAAACTTTTGCTCCCCGCATTTGCGGCAGCCGGATGCCTCAGGAAGAGTCAAAGCAACTCAACTGCGTGGGAAACAAAAGTTTTTTGCTTCTTTTCAAAAAAGAACGCCTTCCTTGCCTACGCTCCGGCGATGGCGCTGTTGAAAGCCCGGACAACATCCCCGGGCGCCTCAGCGCGCCACACCGCCCCGCACGCCGCAATGAAGTTTGCGCCGGCCCGCACCAAAGGCGTACAGTTCTCCGGCGTGATACCCCCTACGGCCACGACCGGAAGCTCCATCAGTTCCGCCCACCAGGACACCAGCTCCAGTTCAGGGTGGGAACGGGCCTCTACCGTGGTCGTCGGGAAGAACGCCCCGAACGACACGTAGTCGGCACCCGCTTCGCCTGCGGTCAGCGCCGCATCCCGGCTATCGCCGCAGGAGACGCCGAGCTGCAGCTTCGGGCCAAGCAGCCGCCGCGCGTCTACGGCGGGCATGTTGGCGGCGCCCACATGCCCGCCGTCACAGCCGGCCTGCACCACCAGGTCCGGCCTGCCCTCCAATATGACCGCCACGCCCCGCGCGTGCGCCACGGGGCGCACGAGGTCGGCAGCGCGAAGTATCGCGTCGTCGTCCGCACCCGGTAGGCGCAACTGCAAGGCGGCGACGTCGCCGGACTCCAGGACGGCGGTAAGGGTATCTGCGAAGCCGGCCGGTAGAGTGGGCGGCGTCAGGAGATAGAGGCGGCAATCGTATGGCATAAGGAAGAAAGGCCTTCTTTTCTGAAGAAAAGAAGCAAAAGACTTTTGCTCCCTGTCAGCGACCCTTTCAGCAGCCGCCGACAGGGAGCAAAAGTTTTTTGATCCTTTTTTTCAAAAAAGGACTGCTTGCTTTCTTACTGTTGCGGCACCGAAGCCGGCTTGCGATAGATCTCGATAATCTTAGCCAGCAACTCCAGCGCCTCGGCCCGCGGCCGCTGGAACGTGTTGCGCCCGATGATCGCGCCGTTGGCGCCGCCGTCGCGTATGCTCTGGATGGTGGCCAGGAGCGATGCCGAGTCCTTGTTGGCCTCCATGCCGGAGAACACCACCATGCGGCGGCCGGCAAAGCAGCTCTGCACGATGTGGCGCACGCGCTCGGCCATTGTGGCGCGCGGAATGTTCATCTCCTCATACACCTTCTTGGCCGGTGCGAGGCTGCTGAGGTGTTCGGTGGGCGGCTTAACCTTGATGATGTGGGCGCCCATGAGTGCGGCCATGTGCGCTGCGTAGGCGCAGATGTCGAACGCGGTCTCGCCTTCCTTGTCCAGCATCGGTCCGCGCGGGTAGCTCCAGACCACCACGGCCAGGCCCGCGGCCTTGGCCTCTTCGGACAGCGCCTGCAGCTCGTCCATCTGCTTGAAGCAGTATTCGCTGCCCGGATAGATGGTGAAGCCGATCGCCGAGCAGCCGAGGCGCAGAGCGTCGCTGACCGACCCGGTCACCGCCTGGTCCTTTTCGGTGGCCAGCGAGTTGCTGGAGTTCATCTTCAGGATGAGCGGGATCTGTCCGGCGAAGCTGCTGGCACCGCACTCCAGCATGCCGAGCGGGGCGGCGAAGGCAGACAGGCCGGCGTCGATTGCGAGCTGGAAGTGGTAATGCGGGTCGTAGGCCGGGGGGTTGGCGGCGAAGCTGCGGCCGGGCCCGTGCTCGAAGCCTTGGTCGACCGGCAGGATGACGAGCTTGCCGGTGCCGCGCAGCTTGCCTTCCATCAGCAGGCGCACGAGGTTGGCCTTCGTTCCGGGATTGTCGCTCTCGTAGTTCTTCAGGATCCTGCGGACTTCTGGTGTCACGTTCATTTCTGTGTCTCCGGCCGGGCTGACGCCCCAGGACTGAGGCAAAGGGGGGCGCGGTGCGGCTTAACCGATGCCGGCGCGCCTGTCACCCGCACCGAACCGCGGAAACGAGGGCTTTTGGCGCAAGAAAACCTCTTTTCGCCGAGGGACGGTCATTCGGCGGCCAGCCAGGCGTCGAGCCCGCGCCAGGCCCGCCGGTCGGCCAGGTCCAGGGCAGGCGGGGCGTCCGCCAGCAGCGTGGCGCCCACAGCGGCGGCGCGCCACGCCAAATCCTGCCACACGACAGGGTCGGCGCGCAGCACGATCAGCCTCTGGCCCGCCCGCAGGGCCTCCAGCGCGCGCCCGGCCGCGCCGCCGCAATCCAGCACGTCCCGAAAACAGGCGTCGGGTAAGGCGGCAGCGCCGGCAACCAGCGCCTGCCACCAGGCCACGCCCACATAGGCGCCGGCGCCCTCGCCGGACAGCAGCGTGACTGGCCGCCCGGCGGCCGTCGCCAGTGCCGCCTGTGCCATCCTCAGCCCATGCACGATGACCGCCGGCGGAAGCTTCATGCTTGACGTTCAAGCCTGTGGAGGCTTTCTCTTCAACCCTGAATGAGGATGCTTCTCTGGCGTCCCGAGGGTGCCCATGGCCGACTCCGGCAGTTCCGGTGTGGATGAGACAGCCCGGCTGGAAGCGGCCCTGGCGCGCATCGCCCGTGCGCGCCGGCCGGCCGGCGCGCACGGCACGGATGGGGCAGGATTGGCGGCGCGCCTCGATGCGCTGATCGCCGAGTTGCGCAGCGTGCTGGGGCGGGATCCGGGTGACTGACGTAGGAAGAAAGCAAGCAGTCCTTTTTTGAAAAAAAGGACCAAAAAACTTTTGCCTCCCGACATCTGCCTCGGCGGCGCACGCCGGATGATGGGGGCGGGTGAGTCAGGGGCTCGGCTTGTGATACAATCCCTGTAAACGACGAAAGAACGACAGCCGTGGCTCAGCTCACCATCAAGATCAACGGCTACGCCTATACCGTCGGCTGCGACGACGGACAGGAGCGTCACCTGCTGCAGATGGCCTCCGACGTCGAGACACGTATCGACAGCATCAAGGCACTCGGCGGCCAAAGCGGCGAGAGCCGGCTGCTTGTGCTCGCCGCGCTGCTGATGGCCGACGAACTGCACGACCAGAAGACGTTGCTGACGAACCTGCAATCCGAGCTCTCGCGCCAGCCGAAGGCAGAGGCGGAGAAGCAGCGCCGGCTCGCCCGCCTGGCAGACAAGGCCGAGGAGATTGCACATGGGCTCGAACAGACCTAGATTGGTCAGGCGGAGCTGCTGGGTGCGTCAGGCAATTCATCCCCGGGGCCGATAAGCACTCCCTCGGGGGCTGGCGCTGTCGCGGTCTTGGCCGTGGTATCTGGTTCCCACCTGCACAAGCAGGCTCTGGGGGGTGAGAACGTCAACGGCTTTGGCGGCTCCGTACTCACCGTTAAGGCGAACAGTTTTTTTGACTCCGCTGCTACGAGTCTCTCCGGCAAGTCCGTGACAGCCGAGTCAAAAGTTTTTTGCTTCTTCTTTTCAAAAAAGAAGGCCTTCCTTTCTTACGCAATCCCCCGCAGCCATCACCCAGCGTCTTCGGCAATCCCTTGTTCCAGGCTGGCCGACTGCAACTGCCAGGGAACCGAGACGACGATGATCTCCGGCCCGCCGTAGCGTAGCAGCCGCGCGCGCAGCCGGCGTTCCCGATGGGTATGCATGAGGTACCCCCACCAGCGGCCTTCGATCAGTTCCGGCAGCACGATCATGACCGACCGCCCCGGGAAGCGGGCAACGGCGTCCTGAACCGCTTCCAGCAGCGGGCCGATGATGCTCCGGTAGGGTGACGGCATCAGTTTCAGTTCGGGCACGGCAAGCCCGGCCTGCTGGAGCGGGCCCAGCACGCACTCCTGCCATTCGCGCTGCAGTTTCTGGGCGTGGTCGTCGGCGTCCGGCCCTTCCAACTTGGTAACGTGCAGGGCGGTGACGCAGGGCGAGACCCGCAGCGCATGTTCAATCGCCTTGCGGGAGAGTTGGTCCCAACGCGCGATCGGGACCAGCGCCACCGGACCGGGCCGGGACTGCACGTCGATGTGCCGGTGTTCGCCGTGCAGCATCTGAAGATCGATGCCACGGTAGTAGCGGCCGACCGCCCACAACCCGCCCACGGCTGCCGGGATGATGATCACGGTGAGCCAGGCGCCCTCGACGAACTTGGCGAGCAGGATGATGACCAGCGCCACGCCGGTGGCGCACGCACCCACGCCGTTTATCAGCAGCCGCGTACGCAGGGCGGCGCGGCCCTGTGTCGTGCTGGCCAGCGCAGACCGCCAATGCGCGGCCATGCCGGCCTGGGACAGGGTGAATGACAGGAAGGCGCCGACCGCGAATAGCGGGATCAGCCGGTCCGTGATGCCGCCGAACGCAAGCAGCAGCGCGCCCGACCCCAGGGCCAGGAACAGGATGCCCACGGTATAGACCAGGCGGCGTCCGGCGATCGCGAAGGGCCGCGGCAGGAAACCGTCAGTGGCGACCAGGTGGCAGAGGCGCGGGAAATCGACGAAGCTGGTGTTCGCCGACAGGCACAGCACCAGCAGCACGCTGCCGATCGTCACGTCGTAGAACCAGCCGCGCCCGTGCACCGCGGCCACCAGTTGCGACAGCACGCTCTGGTAGCCGTCCTTGGTCTCGTCCATCGCCATCACACCATAGCTTCGGGCGAGCGTGGCAATGCCGAGCAGAAGCAGGCCCAGCACCACCACGATCACGGTGAGCGTGCCGTGGGCGTGGCGCACGGTGGGCGCCCGGAACGCGCTGACGCCGTTGCTGACGGCTTCCACACCCGTCATCGCGGTGCAGCCGCTGGCAAAGGCGCGCAGGATCAGCCACAGCCCGATCGCCTCGCCGCCATGCTGGATCGCCGGTGGTGCCACCACCGGGTGCGGGTGCCAGCCCGCCGACCACGCCTGTATCAAACCGGACGCCAGGATGAAGCCCAGCGTGGCGATGAACAGGTAGGTGGGCACGGCCAGGACCAGGCCGGATTCGCGCGTGCCGCGCAGGTTCACCAGCGTGACCAGCGCCAGTATGCCGAGGCAGAGGACGAGGGTGTAGGGATGCAGGCCGGGCAGGGCGGAAGTAAGCGCGCCCACGCCGGCCGAAATGCCGACGCACACGTTCAACAGGTAGTCGAGCATCAGCGCCGCCGCGGCAAGCAGGCCGGCCGGCACGCCGAGGTTCTCCTTGGCGACCGTGTAGGAGCCGCCATTGCTTGGGTAGGCGGCGATCGTCTGCCTGTACGAGGCGTAGAGTGCCGCCAGCAGAATCACGATCACCCAGGTGATCGGGCCTATGACGCCGAGCCCGGTGGCCCCGGCACCTGCCAATATCGTCAACGCCGCTTCGGGGCCATAGGCGGCCGACCCCAGCCCATCCAGGCCCATGGCCGGCACGCCCTCGAACACGCCGATCTTGCGTCCCTCGGCGTCGCGGTTGGCGATTGTTCGGCCGAAGATCAGGCTGCGCAGGGTGGTGGACATGGGGGGCTCGTGTTGCTCGCGGTCTTGGGCAACGCAAGTCAGGGAGGAAGGAAGGCCTTCTTTTTTGAAAAAAAGAAGCAAAAAACTTTTGCTCCTCCGCATTTGCGGCAGGTGCGCGTTTTCGGGAACATCGTGGCGGCTGACATGGGGCAGGGCACCCGCGTATTGCGATGATGAGTCCGCTTTCGCCCGCCTAGGCCTTAACACCAAAGAAACTGGAGGGCGCGAAGAAGGGGGGTACTTTCTTCTTCGTACCCTTGGTGTCCTTCGTGTTTAATGGCTATTTCGACATCACGCGCGTCAGAAGGTTAGTGGAGTGCGTGACAGCGACCAAAAGGCAATCACCTTTTTTAACGGATCGCCGGCGAATGTTCAGTGAACGCCAAGCAATTCCACATCGAACATCAAAGTGGCATTTGGCGGAATGACGCCGCCGGCGCCGCGGTCTCCGTAGCCCTGGTCAGGCGGGATGATAAGCGTGCGCTTGCCGCCGACATGCATGGTGGCCACCCCGGTGTCCCAGCCAGCTATGACGTGG
>CAXTCL010000035.1:0-21633 GCA_964242035.1 uncultured Acetobacteraceae bacterium
CACCTCCCGCCTCCTCCAGCGCGTAGGCCGCTCCAACCACCGCATGGACGAAGCCAGCCAAGCCATCCTGATCCCCGCCAACCGCTTCGAAGTCCTAGAATGCCAAGCCGCCATCCAAGGCGTCGCCGCCAACGAACTCGACGGCGACCCCCCAAACCCAGGCGGCCTGGACGTCCTGGCCCAACACCTCCTGCTGACCGCCGCCGCCACCCCCTACCACCCCGACGAAATGCTCGCCGAAATCCGCCGAGCCGCGCCCTACGCCAGCCTCACCACCCAAGACTTCACCGACACCCTGGAATTCGTAGAAAACGGCGGCTACGCCCTGGCCAGCTACGACCGCTACCGAAAACTCTTCCGCGACGCCGAGGACAACGTCCACATCCGAAACGAACGCACCGCCCGCCAGGCCCGCATGAACGTCGGCACCATAACCGAAGCCCCCCTCCTGAAAGTCCGCCTGGGCGGCCCCCGCGGCCAGATCCTCGGCGAAGTCGAAGAATACTTCGCCAACACCATCCGCCCCGGCAACACCTTCATCTTCGCCGGCCGCCTCCTCCGCTTCACCCGCCTCCACGAACTCACGCTGGAATGCACCGACGGCGGCACCGGCTCCCCCATGGTCCCCACCTACGTAGGCGCCCGCCTGCCCCTGACCACAAACCTCGCCAACCGCGTCCGCGCCATGCTGCACGACCCCGCCGCCTGGCACGCCTACCCCGCCCCCGTCCAGGAATGGCTCGGCCTCCAGCTCGAACGCTCCGAAACCCCCAGCCCCCACGGCCTGCTCGTCGAAATCTTCCCCCGCCAGGGCCGCTGGTTCATGGTCGCCTACACCTTCGAAGGCCAGCAAGCCCACCAAACCCTCGGCATGCTCCTCACCCGCCGCATGGAACGCGCCGGCCACGCCCCCCTGGGCTTCCTCGGCACCGACTACGTCATCGCCACCTGGTCCGCCAACGAACCCACCAACATAGAAGACCTCTTCGCCACCGACATGCTCGGCGACGACCTCGAAGAGTGGATGGCCGAGTCCTCCATGCTCCGCCGCACCTTCCGCAACGTCGCCACCATCGCCGGCCTCATAGACCGCAACCAGCCAGGCGCCACCCGAAACCGCCGCAACGTAACAATCAATACGGACCTAATCTACGACGTCCTGCGCCGCCATCAGCCCACCCACGTCCTCCTCCGCGCCACCCGCGCCGACGCCGCCCAAGGCCTCACCGACATCGCCCGCCTCCAACTCCTCCTCGAGCGCGCCGCAAACCGCATCCGCGTCCGCCGCCTGGACCGCGTCTCCCCCCTCGCCGTCCCCGTCCTGCTAGACATCGGCCGAGAATCCGTCCGCACCGCCCTGGACGAAGACGCCCTGCTGGAAGAAACCGAAGCGCTGATCGCGGAAGCGACGGGCGGGCGGAAGTTCTAGGCAAGGCAAGCGCAAGGCAAGGCCAAGGGCTCTGCCCCTGGACCCCGCTGGGGCCAGTCGGCCCCAGACCCCATTATCGATTCACTGCGCCTACGGGACGCGCCTTCTCGCACAGTTCTCCCGCTTTTGACGGTTCGAATCGCCCAGCGCATGCTTAAAACCCAGTTTAACATGGCAGAGCGGCTTGTCCGAACCTGATGGAAATAGCGTTCCGGACTAAGGCACTTCGAGCCGTGTGCCTCAGTGCCGGTGCAATGGATGAGAAGTATGGACCCGAGTGCGCGCAACTCTTGCGAGAGCGCCTCGCTGACATGCGTGCTGCCCCTCAGCTTGAAGATGTCCCGCTCATACAAATGCAACCTGTCGGGTATGAACTAGAATGCGAAATGTTAGTCGACATTGGAAGAAACATGCGAATAGTGCTCAAAGCGAATCAGAAAACGTTACCGAAACTGCCGGACGGGACCATTGATTGGACCAAGGTTGAGAGAGTGTTAATACAACGAATAGAGCACTCGAATGGCTGACATAGCTACCTTTGAGCCACATTGGGCTGTTCCACCGGGTGCAACCATAGAAGCTCTGCTTGAGAAAAAGTCATTGTCTCGGGAGCATTTTGCTACGGCCTTGGGTGAAACCGTTGATGTGGTTCAACGGCTGCTACTTGGCCTTGAGAAAGTTGACGATGACTTGGCATCGCGCCTTTCTCGAAATCTTGGCTGTTCAAAAACTTTTTGGCTCAATCGGGAGGCAGACTATCGAACTGACTTAGACCGCGTTAAAAGTCTGAACGACGAGAGCTCCCTTCAAACGTGGGTCAAGCAGTTTCCGGTTCGCGAGATGGCAAGTTTGGGATGGATAGGCTCAACTCGCTCTCCGATGGAAGCCGCGCGCGAGTGCCTGAAATTCTTTAGCGTGCCTGACGTTTCGACCTGGGACTCACGCTATGGGAGTAACTTGGCCGTAGCGGCTTTTCGTATGTCCAAAGGGGCAAGAACAAGCCCGGGCGCAGTAGCTGCTTGGATGCGTTGGGCAGAGTTGGTTGCGACCCGCACACCCAGTGCGCACTGGAACGCTAATTTATTCCGTAACAAGCTGGCAGATATCCGGCGTTTAACTTGGCAAAAAGACCCCAGTACATTTTTACCGAAGCTCCGCCGTCTTTGCGCAGACGCCGGGGTTGCAGTTGTTGTAGCCAGGACTCCGACCGGGTGTCCTGCAAGCGGCGTCACTCGCTTTTTGTCTCCGACGAAAGCACTAATGGTTCTCAGCTTCCGCTATCGGTCAGACGACCAATTCTGGTTTACATTCTTTCATGAGGCTGGCCATCTCATCCTGCACGGACTCGATGCGACGTTTTTGGAGGACGGCAGTCAAGCAAGTTCGGTCGAAGAAGACGAAGCAAATAAATTTGCGCAAGATATTTTAGTGCCACCAGCTTTCGCTCGCGCTCTGCTTGAGATTAACCCAAGTACAGAAAATGTACTTCGATTTGCGCGCCAAATTGGAGTCTCGCCAGGGATTATTGTCGGTCAGCTTCAACATAAAAAAGTTGTTGGTCCAGACCGTCTGAACAGCCTAAAGCGGCGCTATGATTGGAGCCAAATCGGAGCCGACTGTCTTATCCCCTGAATGGTTTGTAGACGGTCGGACTTTTCTGCCAATTACAAAGAGCGTCCTCCAATACCTGCATTCCAAGGCCAACGGTACTTCCCAATTTGATCAATTTGGAATTGAGCTCTCGTGCGGAAATGTTTGCACCTACGTGACCGCCGTAAAGTAGACGCGCGCCGGAAAGCGGCCCGGTCGCACCGACCAGAAAAGCCGACCCTGGTTCGACCGGCGCAATGCCTAACTTTCCAAGCATCGCTAGAAAGTCAAAGCGGCCAAGCCGGCCAAACCGTTTCACCACGCTCATCGACTTGTAGAGGTGCTCGAAAACAGCTTCTGGATTCTGGCCGACCACCGTGTGTATCGTTCTGATCATTTCTGAATGAGAGCACGAGGGCCCTACCCAGGTTACGTAGGTAGCAAATACTGCAGCCGTCCCATTTTCCGCCGTCACTTTCAGACTTTCATATTTTCTATGGTTGCTGAACTTACCAGCTCCGTTCTTAAGGTGTGCTTCGTTCACCTCAAGCCAGCGCTCAAACTCTTGAGGATCTCTAACAATAGCTGCCCAATTCCAGAGCCCTCCCTGGCCCAACTTTCCATAAACATTCCTCAAAAGTTCCCAATTACCAGCGTGGTGCTTGCCAAAGTGAGTGGCTAAGAACACCAACCACCAAGCTTCATTCAAATTTCCCTGCCGGTTATGCAACACGGCAGCTCGAAGTGGATCGAAGACGTCCGATTTTGGATCGGAGCGTAACGGACCGATTTTCGCATCCCGAATGTGATGCGCAAACTCAATTCGGCGCAAGCTGTCTATTAGTTGCCCGACGAATGAATCGACACATCCGTCTCCTTCGAGACCGGGTAGCGCCTCTACATTCTCACTGTAATCAAGCAAAGAAGCTGTTAAGAGTGCCGCTCGAACTTTATTCTGGGTATTCAATACCGTCTCTCTTTTTTTGTTTTGATTCGATTGTGCGAGAGCTGATTCCAGGTATCTCGAGCTGCAAGACTGGTCTACCTAACGTCGCGCGTTCTCTGCTACGGATAAAAGCGGCATACACGTCGCTTTCCATTTGGTTCTTCAGTTTGGCTACTGTACGCATATGCTTATCGCGAAGGGCTACTTTGATTAACAATACACGCGCGAGATCTGCCCAGTATGGGTCTGCGCTAGAAGTATCCGGCATTACGCCTGACAAGCGTATCGACTGCTCCGCCTCCAACAACCATTTCAAGCCGGTTTTAGGGTCACCAGCCGGCATCGCCGGCATCGCAATTGGTAATTGCCAACCTTCCGCAAGGTAGTCGCGAGCACGCTCAACATTCTCATCATATAGGTGGAGGCTTCCTACGAAATGGCTATATGTACCAACCTCTAAAGAAAGCGCCCTAGCTACTATTTCTTGGATAAACGTAAAAGCAAAGACATCATGTGGGAACCCGCGATAGACGTCATTTGACCTCATGGTTGTCACAACATGAAGTTTGTCTTTTCGCGGCAAGAACTGTATTGTTGTTGTGCAAGGAACGTCCCCGTTGCTCGATATTAAATCGGTATGGGAGAAGATCTGGGCAACAGCTTGGCGAGTATCGGAAATACCCCTCTTTTTTTTCATGCTTTCTATAAGCCGAGTAATTTGGCTATTATCGCCTCCGCCAAAAAGCCTTGGTCCATATGCACCCGGTGCATGCTCCTGTTCGGGCAAAGCGTTAATAAACTTACGGTAGTTTGGAATGTAATATTCAATATGGCTTAGTCGATCAGAGGACGAAATATACCAGAGCGTTTCCCCTAAGTAGCTAAAAAGGGTGGAGCGATCTTCGCTGCGGCTGAAACGAGCGAGCGGATTAGTTAACTCAACAAGAACGCCAGTAAATTCCAGAGCGGCACCTTTGTTCGCTCGAATTTTCGAACCCGATCTAAGGAGACGGCGCATGATGTCATTAAGTGCATCATCTAATGAACTAGCTTGAAACTTCATGCGGCTATGGTTGTTTTCGTGGAAAACGTCATATCAAATTTTGGTTGCCGGAGCCTTATTACCATGACCAATCGCGGCGCAGTTATGGCGTCGCGCTTAAGGCAAGCAAACGTAGGGAGGGGCCGTCGCACCACACCAAATCACGCTCATCGCGATCCCAACGCTCCCTTCACCCACTCACCGCAAAGCCACCACCCCCGCCTGCGGCTGATTAGACCCCTTGATCAAATCGAAAACCGTCCGCCCCGCCACCGGCGACACCTGAAACAAGCTCGTCGCCACCCCCCTATACCGCGCATACCCCTCAAACGCCGGAAACTCGCAAATCCGCAGATCCCATCGCAAGGAAACCGCCCCCGCCGCCCCCACCTTCAAATAAAACCACCCCTTGAACCGTATAGGTGCTGCCGGCACCACCAGCGGATCCCCCGCCGACGCATCCATGAAAAGCGTCACCGCCCCCTGGTCCCCGTCGCTCACCGGAACCAGCGCCGGCTGACCGCCCAGCACCTGCATCTGGTTGCGCAGCGTCCCCACGCTCTCCTTACGGAAATGCGAGCCCTTCATGTCCGCAAACCCGTGCCCCTGCACCCGCCCCGTCTTCAGATTGACCTCCGTCGTGCCGGACGTCCGCCCAGGCACCTCCGCCCCCATCGTCCAGCCCTTGCCGTCCGTTGACACCCGCGCCATCGACTGCATGCGCACCGAAGCCGCAGGATCGTTGCTGAACCCGCGCTGGTCGCCCAGATAGCCGGTGTCGCGCGGCTTCAGCATGCACCAGGGCGAGGCCCGCGCCTCCCAAGGCAGCGGCACCGCCGTCTGCCCCCTGTAGGAGCCGGCCGGCACAGCACACGTATACCCCGGCACGTCGCGCGGAATGAACGCGTTCACCCAGATCTCCAAATCCGCCATCGCTCACTCCCGGCACGAACCCGGCCCAGCCGAACCGTCGCGCAAGCACGCCGTCCAAACTCTTCCGATCGCGTTCCAAACGATCCGTCCGATCGCCCGGCCGGTCAAGACTGTTGCCCACCTGAACCCAAACAGTTCACTATACGTTCCAACAGCCACCCACCCCAGGCACCCGCCCCACCCGTGAACGCCATCACCCAACCCCGCCCCGACGAGTCCTTCGCCGACCGCACCCTGCGCCACCTGCGCATGTGCCGCGAGTTCGCCGAACTCGGCCTCGAGATGGCCCGCAGCGCAGCCCAGGCCGCGCGCGAAGAGTGGACACCCCCCGCAGACGCCCCCCCAAACCCCGCGCCACAAACCAGAACCCGCACCAAACCCCCGAGCCCCCACCCCGACGCAAGGCGAGAGACCGCCAGCCCCAGCCTGGCCTTCGCCCGTATCACCAACGCCGTGCAACGCGTCATGAACCTAGAAGCCACCCTGTCGGACCGCCACAAGGCCGAGCTCCAGGCCGCCGCCGACGCCGCCCACGCCCGCGCCTGCCTCGCCAGGAACACCCAAGCCCAACCCGCGGCCCCCGTCGCGCCCGCACCCCACCGCCCGACCCGCAAGCAGGACGACATCCCCTCAATCCTCGCCAACATCAGCCGGGAGATCGGCATAGACCTGGAAGACCCCACCCTGGCCAGCCGCCTCCCCAGCTTCCACCACCCCCCATAAGCCAGCGGTCCTCTTCCAAAAACGCCCCCCCTAAGCCACCAAGCAAGTCCAAAGCAAACCCGCGCACCCCCCGCAGGCGCCAGGAGCAAAAGTTTTTTGCTTCTTTTTTCCAAAAAAGAAGGCCTTCCTTACTCCGCTTTCCCCCCGGGAGCGGAAACGCCCCAACACGAGTCCAACCCATGGCCTCCCGCCAATCCACCGTAGACTTCATCCTCGAACAGATCGCCGGCGCCGGCGCCATTACCGCCCGCAAGATGTTCGGCGAATACGCCATCTACAACGGCGAGAAGCTCGTGGCCCTGGTCGCCGACGACCAGCTCTATTTGAAACCCACCGAAGCCGGCCGCGCCCACATAGGCGCCCCCACCGCAGCCCCGCCCTACCCCGGCGCCAAGCCCTGCTTCCTAATCCCGGGCGAGCGCTGGGAAGAAGCCGCCTGGCTCACCGCCCTCGTCCGCCTCACCACCGCCGAACTCCCCCAGCCCGCCAAGAAGCGCAAACCCGCCCGCCTGCCAAAACCGTGAACACCCCCCACACCTCGCAACCCCGCCGCCGACCCCAACGTTCTGCCGACCAAGAAACCGTCCCAGAATCGCCCAGGAAACGCGCCGCCCCATGCTCATCGAAACCTGCGACGCCGACCACGCGCTCGCGCAAGACCTGCGCTCGTTCATCGCCGCCCCACCCTTCCCCTGCGTCGGCGCCAAAGCCGCCCTCGCAAAAGACCAGATCGCCATAGTCGTCGCGCGAGACATCCGCTCCGCCTGGGATGACCTGCGCATCTACCCCCTGCTGCTGGACTTCGTGGACGCCTACCGCGCCGAGCCCACCCTCTTCCGCAGCTTCGCCGTAGTCTTCGAATCCCCCCAAACCCTCACCGAACCCCAGTTCGAGCGCCATTTATGGGACCGCGCCCAGTCCCTGACCGACAAGGACGCCTGGACCGGCCACTCCTACGACACCCGCGTCAGCGATGACCCGCACGACACCCATTTCTCCCTCTCCTTCGGCGGCGAGGCCTTCTTCATCGTCGGCCTCCACCCCGCCGCCAGCCGCCCCGCCCGCCGCTTCACCCACCCCACGTTGATTTTCAACCTGCACGACCAGTTCGAACGCCTCCGCGCCGAAGGCACTTACGACAAGCTCCGCCACACCATCCTGCAGCGCGACGAGAAACTGGCCGGCTCGCAAAACCCCATGCTCGCCCGCTTCGGCGAGCAGTCCGAAGCCCGCCAATACAGCGGCCGCGCCGTGGACGAAGCCTGGGCCTGCCCGTTTCATCCAGCCACAAGGTAAGAAAACAGTCCTTTTTCGGAAAAAAGGACCAAAAACTTTTATCTCCCACGCACGTCCACCAGCCGTGCACACCCAGACAAAACCGAAGCGCCCCAGCGTCCAGGAAGCAAAAGTTTTTTGCTTCTTTTTTCAAAAAAGAAGGCCTTGCTTCCTTGCTGATCCCCCCCCGCACCGGCACCGCCTTCCGCCTATCCGCCGGCCAAACCCTGACCGTAACAGACCCAAAAGGCGAACAGGTAGCCGACCTCCTGGCCTTCAATGCCCACGACACAGACGAAGTCCTCTCCTCCGGCCGCACCCTGGACTACGCCAGTCGCATCTATCTCACCACCGGAGACCCGCTCTACTCCAACCGCAGCCGCATCCTCCTGCGCATCACCAAGGACACGGTAGGCCGCCACGATTTCCTCCTGACCCCCTGCTCGGCGGACACCTTCCGCATAATCTACAACGACGCCCACCCCCACCGCGGCTGCTTCGGCAACCTCGCCGAAGCCTTGGCCCCCTACAACATTCCCCCAGACCGCATCCCCGTCGCCTTCAACGTCTTCATGAACGTCACCGTCAACGCCACCACCGGCGCCCTCGCTGTCGAACCCCCCCTGAGCCGCCCGGGCGACCACGTCTGCTTCCAGGCCGAGACTGACCTGATAATCGGCCTCACCGCCTGCTCCGCCCTGCAATCCAACAACTACGCCTTCAAGCCAATCGAATATGAAATCACCTGACCCACTTTGCCTCTCCCGCCCCCACCCCTAATTACCCTTCCATGACCACCTCTCCGCCCTTTGACCCCCGAGCCTTCCGCCAGGCGCTAGGCACCTTCGTCACCGGAGTAACAATAGTCACCACGCGGGACGCTGCCGGCCACCCGGCCGGCCTCACCGCAAACAGCTTCAACTCCGTCTCCCTCGATCCTCCCATGGTCCTCTGGAGCCTGGCCCTGGACAGCACCAACCTGGACGCCTTCCGGCAAGCCTCGTACTGGGCCGTCCACGTCCTCGCCGCCGGCCAGGAACAGCTTTCCGTACAGTTCGCCACCCGCGAGCAGGACCGCTTCTCCGGCGTGTCCACCACCCAGGGCCCAGCCGGCATCCCTCTCCTGGAAGACTACGCCGCCCGCTTCGTCTGCCGCGCCGCCTTTGAATACGAAGGCGGCGACCACGCCATCTTCCTCGGCCGCGTCGAAGCCTTCGAACAGACCACCCGCACCCCCCTCGTCTACCACCAGGGCCGCTACGCCGGCGTCTTCCCCGCGGCCCCCGCGCAAGCCCCCGCCAGCAGCATCACCGCCCTCGAAGATCGCGGCCTCATCGAGCGCACCAATGGCCGCCTCCGCCTCTCCGCCGAAGGCCGCGCCATTGCCCAAGGCTTCGTGGCCCTGGCCGAGAGCGACACCGCCACCCTGACCACCCACGAGACCGCAGCCCTGCGCCATCTCCTTCCGCTCCTGGGATGACCACCCCCATCCGGCACGTCACCGCCGGAATGCTCGAAGTCGCCTACCACGAGACCGGCGCCCCCGCCGGCACTCCCGTGATCCTCCTGCACGGCTTCCCGTACGACACGCACGCCTACGACGAAGTAGCCGCCCTCCTCCCCGACCACCGCGTCATAACCCCCTATTTGCGCGGCTACGGCCCAACCCGCTTTCTCTCCCCGGACACCCCGCGTTCCGGCGAACAGGCCGTCCTCGGCACAGACCTGCTGGCCCTGATGGACGCGTTAGGCATTTCGCAGGCCGTCCTGGCCGGCTATGATTGGGGTGGCCGCGCAGCTTGCGTCGTCGCCGCCCTACACCCCGACCGCGTGCTCGGCCTGGTCAGCTGCACCGGCTACAACATCCAGGACATCCCCAACGCCGGCAAACCCCACCCGCCAGAAGCCGAGCACCTTCTCTGGTACCAATACTACTTCCAGACCGAACGCGGCCGAGCCGGCCTGTCCCAAGACCGCCGCGCCTTCTGCCGCTACCTCTGGCAGCTCTGGTCCCCCGCCTGGCGCTTCAGCGATGCCACCTACGACGCCACCGCCGCCGCCTTCGACAACCCCGATTTCATCGATGTCGCGATCCACTCCTACCGCCACCGCTTCGGCCACGTCCCCGGTGACCCAGCCGCCCTGCCGACAGAACGCCGCCTCGCCAGCCAACCCGCCATCACCGTCCCCAGCATAGTGCTCCACGGCGCCGACGACGGCGTCTCCCCGCCCAAATCCTCCGCCAGCCACGCCAGACATTTCACCAACCGCTACGAACGCCGCGTACTGCCCGGCACAGGCCACAATGTCCCGCAGGAAGCCCCGCAAGACTTCGCAGCCGCGATCAAGGCATTACTGAAAGGCTAAACCCTTGAACCCAGGGCGTCCCGCCGAGCTACGCCACCAGCCGCAGCCCGCGCCTGCGCCCCCCCGCCGGCAGATCGAGCGGCAGCTTCGCTTGCTCGGCCGCAGCCTCCATCTCCGGCTCAGGCAACCGACGGTGCAGATACGTCACCGCCAGCGAGCGGAACACATAGTCGAGCACCGAGCTCGCCCGCTCCACCTCAGGATCGCCCTCAACCGCACCGGCCGGCCCGAACCGCGTCAGCGCAAACGCCTCGACGAACTCCTCCAGGCGCACACCATGCTGCAGCCCCAGGCTGACCGCCTGGGCAAAACACTCCGCCAGGCCGCGCACCGCCGCACTCTCCCGCGGCAGTGTGAGCGTGATCTCCCCCAGCCGCCCATCGGCGTATTCCCCCGTGCGCAGGAACACCCGGTGCCCGCCGACGATCGCCTTTTGCGTAACCCCCGCATGCCGGGCCGGCAGCGCGCGGTGTCCAGGGCCGGCCGTCCCACCCGCAACCACCGGCGCCGGCAGCCCCGCCGCCAGTTCCGCCACATTGTGCAGATAGGGCGCCACGGCGTCCCGCATGGCCAGATGCGCCTGCACCCCGGCCACCGGCAACGGCGTCCCACCCACCAGCACCACGGCCAACGCCGCCTCTGGCGACATCGCCGCCGCGGCCAGCCGGTCCTGCGCCGCACGCGTCAAATGCAGATCCCTCACCGGCGAGAAAGCCGGCGCAATCCCCCCGGTCTCAACCCCGAGCAGGGCTTCCGCAGGTCCGGCCGGGAAGATGCCCGTGGCCTGCAGCGCCCCGGGTGCGCTGCGTATCACCGCACGTGCCGAAGCGGCAGCCTCCGCCAAGTCCGGTATGGCGCAGCTCCTGGGCGGCGCCGGCCAGTCCGCCGGTGTGGCAAGCAGGTCCGGCTGGTCGCCCTCCAGCGCCTGGTCCACGCACCCGCGCATCAGCGCCGCCAGGCAGGCGCCCACCTCCCGCGCGGCCCGGCTCTCATAGGCGATGCCCAGACACGCCAGCAGGTCATCCAGCCCAGCCAACCCGATCTCGATGCGCGCCGCCCCAGGCACGAGCAAGACACTGGCCTGCGCCACCAGACGCGCCGCGGCGGCAAACCCGGCCACGTCATACCCTCGCGCCGCATCATGGAATGCGGCCACGTTCAGGCGGAAGCCAGGCACGCCCCCCTGCTCGCTCGCCCAGACCGCCGCGTTCGGCGCCGCCTGCCGCCGGCCCAGCAGATCCTGCAACTGCGCCGCCATGTCGCTGCCGGCCACCTTGCCCTGCCCGGCCTGCCGTGCCCGCCCCGCCACCAGCGTCAGCCACACAGAGGAGGCTGCCGCCAGGCTGACCGGACCCTCGCCAGGCACCAGCGCCGCCAGCGCCTCGGCCGCCCGGTCGTCCCAGCTCACCGGCAAGGTCACGACCCTTGGCGCCTGCTCAGGGTCCGCCCGGGCCGCCACCTGCCGCATCCTCGTGCCCTGCCACAGACGCATCGCTTTCATAGGGCGCACGTAAGCACGAAAGGTTCGACTCGGGAACACACATTTTGCGATCGGTTGCGCAAGGGAACACATCATCTAGCGTGCCGCAGGCCGAAGGACGCGAGGCAAGCAGTTCTTTTTTGAAAAAAAGAACCAAAAAACTTTTATCTCCGTCGTGTGCGCGTCGTTGAGGCGCACGGCTCAACGTTCCCGCGACAGCGGACCAAAAGCTTTTTGCTTCTTTTTCTCGAAAAAGAAGGCCTTACTCGCCTTCTTGATCTCCCCTCCGCTTCCTTGCCCACCCCAGGCCGCCTCCCTATAACCCAGCCCATGGCAACCATCGGCACCAGGCTGTTCACCCTCTTCCGCGGCCAGCCCGTGGGCAGGGACGCCGCCGGCAACCTCTACTACCAGGAGCGCAAGGCCCGCGGCCCAGGCATACGCCAGCGCCGCTGGGTGATCTTCAACGGTCCAGAGGAAGCCACCGTCATTCCCTCCGAATGGCACGCCTGGCTGCACCACACCGTCGACGCGCCCCTGACGGAAGTCCCCCGCCACGCCTGGCAGAAGCCGCACCTGCCCAACTACACCGGCACCGCGCTCGCCTACCGCCCCCCCGGCCACGACTACAAAGGCGGCCACCGCGCGGCCGCCACAGGCGACTACGAAGCCTGGTCCCCGGACGGCCAGGAGCAGCGCCTGCCAGAGCGCGACGTGGTAGCCCTCCCGCCGCAGGGCGTCTGAGCCTTGGCCCGTCACAGCGCCATAGAGATGGCCACCGGCGCCGCCATCCTCCTGGTCGCCGGCGGCTTCCTGGTCTACGCGGTCGCCAACACCGGCCAGCATCTGGGCAGCGGCTACACGCTGCACGCCCAGTTCGACCACGCGGACGGCCTAGGCTCCGGCGCAGAAGTCCGCATCGCCGGCGTGAAGGTCGGCAGCGTGGACGGGATCCGCCTGAACACCAAGACCTACCAGGCGGACGTGGCCTTCACCGTCCAGCATGACGTAGCCCTCACCACCGACAGCTCGGCCACGATCTCCACCGACGGCCTGCTCGGCGGCAAATACCTCGCCCTAGCCACCGGCGGCGACGAAGCGACGCTCAAACCAGGCGATACCATCACCATCACCCAAGGCTCGGTGAACCTTGAGGCGCTGCTCGGCAAATACATCTTCGGGTCCACTAAGGACACGCCCGCCAAGCCCGCCACCGGCCAGGGCGGCTCCGGCCTGAAGTGAACGCCATGCCACAGCGCACATGGCCGCAGCCGGACGGCGAACCCGTCTCCTGCCGCGAGAAGCTGGAAATCCTCAACGAGAACTACGACGAATTGCGACACGTCATGCAGGACGCGTTCGAGGACGCCATCCTGATGGGCGTGGACGAGACGCACATGCGCTCGGTGTTCACCGAGCTGGTTGCCGGGCTGCGGGCGCCGAAGTGAGCAAGGAAGAAAGGCCTTCATCTTTGCAAAATAGATGCACCAGCCGGCCGCCGCAGGACACACCAAAGCCGCCGAGCGTCAGGGAGAAAAAGTTTTTTGCTTCTTTTCTACAAAAAAGAAGGCCTTTCTTACTTCTCTTCCTCCTAGCCACAAACGCCGCCGCCGAAACCGTCCAACCCCCGAACATCTCCCCGCCAGACACCTGGGTCCCCCGGCAGGCCGGCACGCTGCGTGTCCTGAACAAGCTGGACTCCACCATAACCACGCTGACCCTGAAGCTAGGCGAAACCAGAACCCTGCAGACCCTGTCCATCACCCTGAAAGCCTGCGCCGTCCGCCCGCAGGACCTGCCGCAGGATGCCACTGCCCAGCTCAGCGTCACCGACAGCCGGGAGGGCGCTCCCGGTTTCCAGGGCTGGATACTGGCCAACGAGCCGGCCGCCGCAATGCTGGAGCATCCTGTCTATGACATCCAGCTTGCCGGCTGCGCCTGACCTCCCGCCGCCCGAACGGGCGGCCTACCTGCTCGATTTCGACGGCACCCTCGTCGACATCGCCCCCGCCCCGGACCAGGTCGTGGTCGACCCGAACCTGGCCGCCAACCTGCGCGCGCTGCGCACCCGCGCAGGCGGCGCCGTCGCCATAGTCACCGGCCGCCCGATCGCCCAGGTGGACGCGCTGCTGGGCGATGCAGTGACCGCCATCGCCGGCGAACACGGCACCGCCCTGCGCCATGAGCCGGACGGGCCGATCACCATCGCCGCGCTGCCACACGCGCCGGATGCCTGGGCCATGGCCGCGCGGGCGGCCGTGGCGCGCCATCCCGGCACCCTGTTGGAAGGCAAGCGCCACGGCTTCGTCCTGCACTACCGCGCCAACCCCGCTGCCGGCCCAGCCCTGCGTGCGTCTCTGGCGGCCCTGCTGGCCGAGCAGCCAGGCTTCGAGATAATGGCCGCGAAGATGGCCTGGGAACTGCGTCCGATGGGTGTCAGCAAGGCCACCGCCGTGCAGGCGATCATGCGCCACCCGCCCTTCACCGGCCGCATCCCCATCTTCGTAGGCGACGACGTCACCGACGAGGAAGGCATGGACGCGGCACGCGCCCTCGGCGGCGTAGGCTTACGCGTTCCGGAACACTTCCCGACACCTGCCGACGTGCGTCGCTGGGTCGCAGGCCTGGCCAGGTGACCCGCACCCGCCTGGCCGCGCGCCTACTTCTCCACGAACGCTTTCTCGATCACGAACTCGCCCTGCCGCGTGTTCGTCCCCTCCACCCAGCCGCCCTGCTCGAACCACGCGCCGAAATCGGCCAGCAACCCCGGGCTGCCGCACAGCATCACCCGGTCATGCGCCCGATCCACAGGCGCCAGCCCAAGGTCGGCCGCTAGCTTGCCGGAGAACATCAGGTCGGTCACGCGCCCCTGGTTGCGGAACGCCTCGCGCGTCACCGTCGGGTAGTACACCAGCTTCTCCGCGGTGAACTCGCCCAGCAGCTCATGCGCCCGCAGCTCATGATCGATCTCGCGCTCATAGGCCAGCTCGCCCACCGTGCGCACACCGTGCACCAGCACCACCCGCTCGAACGGCTCGTAGGTCTCCGGGTCCTTGATCAGGCTCATGAACGGCGCCAGCCCCGTCCCGGTGCCAAGCAGATACAGGTTTCGCCCAGGCAGCAGGCTCTCCGCCAGCAGCGTGCCCACCGGCTTGCGCCCGATCAGCACCGTGTCGCCAGGCACGATGTGCTGCAGGCGGGACGTCAGCGGTCCGTCGGCCACCTTGATGCTGAGGAATTGCAGCTCCTCCTCCCAGCTCGCACTGACCATGCTGTAGGCGCGCAGCAGCGGCCGCCCGTCCACGGGCAGGCCGATCATGGAGAATTGCCCGCTCTTGAAGCGGAACGTGGGATCACGTGTGCAGGTGAAGCTGAACAGGGTGTCGGTCCAGTGATGGACGGACAAGACTTTTTCTTCGAAGAAGGCGCTCATGGCGGGGTTCTTGCGCAATGGCGGGGGGATGGCAAGGAAGGAAGAAAGCAGTCCTTTTTGAAAAAAAGGACCAAAAAACTTTTGCTCCCCGCCTGAACCACGGCCCGTGCATCTCCTGCCACCCCGCCCCTCGCAGAACCAAACGTGGCCTTCATGCCAGCGGGGGAGCAAAAGTTTTTTGCTTCTTTTTTTCAAAAAAGAAGGCCTTCCTTGCTCCATGAACCGCCTCCTCCCCCTCCTCCTCCTGGCCACCCCCGCACTCGCCGCAACCCCAACCCAGGCCCCATTGCCCCCCGCCCTGCCCACCCCACAGGACAAGCCGTATCCCGGCCAGATCGAGCTGTCCGTCGATGCCACCGACATCGAGCAGCATATCGTGCAGATCGCCGAGACCATCCCCGTTCCGCCGGACGGGCAACTGACCCTGCTGTATCCGAAATGGCTGCCAGGCAACCACGGCCCCACGGGTCCGCTGCCATCACTGGCCGGACTGGTCGTGACGGCGGACGGTAAGCCGGCGACCTGGGAGCGGGACGGCGTGGACATGGGCGCCTTCCACGTCGCCGTGCCGCAAGGCGCGCACGCCGTGCAGGTCCGCTTCCAGTTCCTCTCGCCGTTGGACAACAAGGACGCCCGCGTGGTGATGACGGCCAACATGGTGGAGGTGGAATGGCGCCCGGAGGTGCTGTTCCCCGCCGGCTATTTCCAGCGCGACATCGAGGTGCACGCCGCGGTCCGCCTGCCAGCCGGCTTCCAATACGCCACCGCGCTGACCACGGACACGCAAGCCGCCGGCGCGATCTCCTTCAAGACCGTCTCGCTGGAGACGCTGCTCGACTCACCCGTGCTGGCTGGCCGCTACTTCAGCCGCATAGACCTGGCCCCAGCCGGCGCCGTGCCGGTGCACATGGATGTGGTGGCGGACCGCCCGCAGGACCTCGTCATCAAGCCGGAGGACCTGCAGGCGCACCGCAACCTGGTGCAGCAGGCCACCCACACCTTCGGCAGCCATCATTACGACCACTACGATTTCCTGTTCTCGGTAAGCGGCGAAATGGGCGGCATAGGCCTGGAGCACCAGCGAAGCTGCGAAGTCGGCAGCAGCGAGGACTACTTCACCGCGCCAGCCAAATCCGCCCCCGGCCGGGATTTGCTGCCGCACGAATACACCCATTCCTGGAACGGTAAATACCGCCGCCCGGCCGACCTCTGGTCGCCGGACGACCACACCATCCCCGAGCAGACCGACCTGGTCTGGGTCTACGAAGGCCAGACCACCTACTGGGGCAAGGTCCTGGCCGCACGCTCCGGCATACTCGACGCCGCCCAGGCGCGCGACCAGCTCGCCCTGGACGCCGCCGAGGAGGACGCCGCCACACCAGGCCGCGCCTGGCGCAACCTGCAGGACACGACGGACGACCCGATCATCTCCTGGCACAAGGCCTCGCGCTGGGCCAGCTGGTCGCGCTTCGGCGATTACTACCCGGAAGGCGCCCTGGTCTGGCTCGATGCCGACACCCTGATCCGCGAAAAATCCGCCGGCCACAAATCCCTCGACGACTTCGCTCGCCTGTTCTTCGGCGTCGATGACGGCGACTGGACGATACACACCTACAATTTCAACGACGTGGTCCAGGCGCTGAACCAAGTCCAGCCCTACGATTGGGCCAGCTTCCTGCGCGCCCGCCTTGACGGCCACGGCCCAGGCGCCCCGCTGGACGGCATCACTCGCGGCGGCTGGAAGCTGACCTACACGGACACGCCGTCCACCATGCAGAAAGCTGCCGATTCCCGCAGGAAGGTCACCGACCTGACCTTCTCGCTCGGCCTGACGCTCGGCTCCGACGGCACGATCCGCTCCGTCCTGTGGGGCGGCCCGGCGTTCCGCGCCGGCCTGGCACCCGGCAACAAACTGGAAGCGGTGGACGGTCTGGCACTCGACGCGCCGGACACCCTGACGGACGCGGTAGCGGCCTCGCGCGGCGGCACGTCGCCGCTCGAGCTGCTGGTGCGCGATGGGGCGCGTTTCCGGACGGTTCGCGTCGATTACCATGGGGGTTTGCGGTATCCGCATCTGGAGCGGATTGCGGGGACGCCGGATCGGCTGGGTGATATTCTTGCGGCAAGCAAGTAAGGAAGGCCTTCTTTTTTGAAAAAAAGAAGCAAAAAACTTTTGCTACTGGCGCCTGCATGCACGTCCGTGTGGTTCTGCAATCGCGCCCGCTGGCAGAACCTGGGCGGACTCTCGTGCAGGCGCCGGGAGTAAAAGTTTTTTGCTTCTTCTTTTCAAAAAAGAAGGCCTTCCTTACTTCCCTAAATACTCCAGCAAAGCCCCAATTATCCCCCCCGCACTAGCCTCCCAAGTAAACAGCCCAGCCCGCGCCAGACAAGCAAGCCGCAGCCCCGCCCGATCCCGCCGCGCCAGTAATTCCCCCAGCGCGCGCCGCATGTCGCCAGCCGACAGCGGATCGAAATACGTGCAGCACTCCCCGCCTACTTCGGGGATGCTGCTGCTCCAGGAGGCGGCGCACGGCGTGCCGGCGGAGAGGCTTTCCAGCACAGGCAGGCCGAAACCCTCGAACAGCGACGGATAAAGCGTTGCCTCGGCGCCCGCCAGCAGGCGATACTTGGTGAAGTCGTCCACAAACCCGGTGAACAGGATGCGGCCGGCAGCGCGGGCGGGTTCGAGGTTTGCGGGCAGTGCGTGCTGTTCTTCCAGCCAGCCCATCTTGCCGGTGAAGACGAAGCGGTGGCTGTCCAGCAGCGCCGGGTGGGCGGCCAGCATCCTGAAGACGAGCATGACGTTCTTGCGCGGCTCGCGCGTGCCGAGGATCAGGACGTAGGGCTGGGTGCCGGCAGGGCCGCGCTGGTTGGCGGCTTCCACCGCGAAGCCCTCCGGCCAGCTGACGCCGTTATGCGTCACGACAAGGCGCGCCGGATTGACGCCGAGATAGGCCACGAGGTCATCGGCGGACGCTTGCGAGACGGCGGCCACCACGTCGTTGGAGGCGATGTCGGCCATCATCGCTTCCATGTGGTGGTCCACGTTTCCCTTGATGTGGAAGTAGGGCAGCACGAGGGTCGAGAGGTCATGGAACACGCTGCATTCCACGGAAAAGGCGCGCCGGATGGGTTTGACGGAGGGGAACACGCCGAGCGTCGGGCCGGCACCTGGCTGCAATATGGGCAGGGTGGCGATCCGGGCGCGACCGGTCTGGTGAGCACGCAGCAGGAACAGGCCGCTTCGCCGGCGCAGCGCGTCGGCCACCACCTCTTGGCTAACGACCACCTCGCCGAGGAAGAAGTGCAGCCGCGCCGGCAGGTGGGCCAGCATGGCGCCGGCCAGACCGGCCGCCACGATCGGGATGCCGGTCCACTGCTCTTCCAGCAAGGGCGAGACGTCGAAATAGACTTGCGCGTCCGCCGCCTCCAGCCGGGCGGCGGCAGCGGCCAGCGTGACTGGCATCACGCGGCAGCTTTGCGACGGCGGGCAGGTCTGGACACGGCCGGCGAGTCGGGCGGCGTCAGCGCCTGCTGTGCGGCGGTCAGGCGCAGGAGTTCGGGCAGCCGACGCGGCGAGGGCAAGCGCGCCTGGAAGATCAGTGTGCCGCAACGTGTCTCCGCTTCCACGCGCAGTGCCTCATCCGCCGCGAAATGCGGGGTCCCGCCGTCCGCGGCGCCGATCGTCAGGGTGGCGATGCCGTTGGCCGCCAGGCGCCCGCGCGTCCACCAATGCTCCGGATCGTTGCCGTCCACCCAGGCGACGCGCGACAAGCGGCGCAACGCGGCGGCTCCCTCCCGCGATCGGATACGCGCCAGGAACGTGCGGCCCAGGATCGTGTGTCCGGTGCCGGCGGCGTCCTTCATCCGGCCGATCGCGTCGCGTATGATGCCGGTCTGGCCGATATAGTTGAACGGCAGCAGGATGATGCGCAAAGGGGCCGCCTCGGGCGTGGTCAGGCTGGCGAACCGGGTCAGCAACTCCGGCAGGATGCTGCCTGGATGATCCATGTTCCAGGGGATCAGCACGCCAGGTGTTCCGTCCGCCGGACACGCCTCGGCGCCGCGTATGTGCCCGGTCGCCCAGGAATCCGACTGGAAACCGTCCAGACATACGGCTTCCAGCCCCGCCGATCCGGGCGCGCCCGGCGGCAGGGCAGCGCTGACCAGGCCGCCGGGGAGATCCAGGATTGGCAGGTCGGCGCCGCCACTACGGGCAGGCGACACGGCCTCCGGCGTCAGCCGGTAGGCACGCTGCATGGCGGCCGGCAGGACCAGACCGCTGGCAAACGGGTGATGGCTGGCGGTCAGCAACGGCGCCCCCTGGCATTCCGCCAGGACGGCGGCATTGCGCACGCCTTTCAGCACGCGTGCGGACCGCACGCCGCCGAAGCGCAGGTGCACGATCTTGCCGTCCGCTCCGCCCACGCGGTCGAGGGCGAGCCTGAAGCTGGCCGCGCCCGCAAACATTTCGGGAAACGGAGCAAACATCAGCCGCTCGCCAGCGCCTGCCGCAGCGGCCGCAGCCGCGAATGCAAGCAGCTGCGACTCGCCGCCGAGCAGAACCTGCGGCAGCGCCAGGCCGGAAGCAGGTTGCAGCGCAGCCGCGTGGCGCCGCAGCGGACCAGGGCAGCTCAGTACCACGCCAGGCGCGTCCGCCCAATCGCCCAGCATCTCCAATCGGCAGTCTCCCCTCTCGCGGATGCCAGTATGCGCGTGGCCAGGATGTGCGCTAGGGAGCCAAAGCGAAGTATCTGCACCAGCCGGACGCCTCCGGATAAACCGAAGCCACGGCACAGCGAGGAAGCAAAAGTTTTTTGCTTCTTTTTTCAAAAAAGAAGGCCTTTCTTTCTTCGAAGCATCTCACACCGACGGAGTCTCCCAAGCTGATCCAAGGCAAGATCGACTCACTTACCCCAGGCGGCATATTCCAGGGCTGGGTGCGCGACACCGAACGGCCGGACGCCTGCCACGTGCAGGTGACATATGCGGGCGAAAAGGTGGCGGAGGATGTCGCCAGCCTGTTCCGGCGCGATGTGCTGCAGGGTGGCCAAAGCCATGGCCACCATGGTTTCCAGGCCAGGCTGCTGCGCCCGCTGCCAGCCGGGCCGGCCATGGTGATGCTCCACCTGCCGGCACAGGGCGCGTCCGCGCCCATGCAGGTGGACGTGCCCGAGCTGGAGCCGCCAACTTTGGAGCGTGTGGAAGACATCCTGCGGCGGCCGCCTGGCTGGACTGTGGAAGATGTGGCCGCCCACCCGGGTTGCCTGTGCCCGGAAGCGAACTGCGCCCGGCTCGGCCCCGCCCGCTTCACCGACGCGGTATTCCGCTTCGTCTTCGGCCGCTGGCCGAGCGAGCCAGAAAGTGCCATGAACACGCAAAGTCTGGCCGCTGGCCGCATCGCACCGCGTACGCTGCTGCTGGAATGCCTCGCGTCACGCGAGCGCGCCGAATGCCGTTCCGGGCTGCCCGGCCCGTTCGACCCGCGGTTTCCCTTCACCCTGGCCGGCGCCCGGCAAGCGACCCAGGCCGCCGCGTGACGGTCGCCGACCGACTCGTGGCCGAACTGATGCTCGTCTCCGTGCTGGTCGCCGGCGACGGTGCGGAGGCGCTGGCCGCCGACCTGTCCGCCGCCGGCACCGCGGCAGAGCTGCTCGCCGACGCGGAACCGCCGCAGGGCTTCGACCTGGCGATCCTGCTGGCGCCACCAGGTGCCGCTGACCTGCCGGCCATGCGCCTGACGGTGGAAGCGCTCGCGCGGGCAAGCGACCGGCTGCTGCTGGCGCCGACCCCGCTTGGCAATGACGCCACTGGCGCTGGCCCCGCTCTGCCCGAACTGCCGCAATGGTTCGAGCTGTTCGCCGAACTCGGCTACCAGCCGGTGGTCGAGTTCGACGCGCGCTTCGTCTCCCCCGGGGCCTTTCTGGTGGATCGCGCGGCCACGGCGGCGGAGGGCGACCTCGCCGCGTTCACCGACCGCCTGCAACTGGGCGCGGACGCCGCTACGGCGCAGCGCGAGGCGGTGGCCGACGCTGAACGCTCCGTGCGTACCGAGCTAGCCGCCGCGCGCGCCGCCCTGGCCGCGCGCGAGGCGGAGCTGGACAGCTTGCGCGCCGCTTCACTGCGCCACCGAGAGGCGCTGGCGCTGGCGGCCACGCATGCGACAAGGCTGACCGAGGCGATGCAGGCAGCAGAGGCGAGCCTGCGGGAGATGGAGTCCCGCAACGCCGGCTGGGACGGGTTGCGGGACTGGGTGCGGCTGGATGCCGCGGCTGCCGGCCGCAACACGCCGGCGGCCCTGGCGCGCGACCTGCCCGCGCTCAATGCCCTCCGCGCGCCCAACCTGCCCGAAGTCACGCTATCGCGGCCGGCGCGCCGCGGGCTGCTCGCCCGGCTGACCCGCCGGCGCGCGCCG
>CAXTCL010000036.1:0-21562 GCA_964242035.1 uncultured Acetobacteraceae bacterium
GCAGGTTGGCCTCGATCATCTCCTTCTTGGCGCGCGCGCTGTCGCGCTCGCCGCGGCTGACGGTGGCGTACACGCGGCGGAACTCGCCGATCGGCAGGCCGGCGTCGTTGGCGATGGCGCCGATCTGGCTACGCACGTCGGCCACCTGGCCGAAATACTTGCTGGCGAAGGATTTCCAGCCCTTGCCGGTCAGGCCGGCGACGGTCTCCATCCAGTTCGGGTCCAGCTCGTGGCCGCGATAGCGCGCCAGGAAGTCGTCACGCGCCACCTTGCTGGTCTCGGCGAAGCGCAGGAGCTGACCCTCCAGCCCGTTCAGCCGCTGGGTGAGCTGCTTGAGCTGAGTGACCAGCTCCTCAATGCGGTTGTTGTGCAGGCGCACCTGCTGGACGCGGCCGACCAGCTCCTCGCGCAGCTTCTCGTAGCCTTTCTCGGACTTGGCGTTCATCTCCTCGCCGCTGGTCAGCGTCTCCAGCCGCTTGTTCTGCATCTTCTGCAGCTTCTTGTAGAGGTTCTCGATTTCCTCGAACGTCTCGAGAACCTCCGGCTTCAGCTTCTCCTCCAGCGCGGAGAGCGACAGGCCCGCGCCTTCGCCGTCTTCGCCGTCCTCTGAGTCCATCTCGGGCGGCGGCGGGGGCGGGGGCTCCACGTAGCCGGGCTCGGCCGCATTGGCGGCAGCCGCGGTCTCGGCGGCCTCGGCCTCGACGGCGGCGCCCACGCCCTGGGTGGCTTCGAGGTCCACGATGTCACGCAGCAGCATCCGGCCGGCCTTGAGCGCCTCGTGCCAGTTGATGATCGCGCGGAACGTCAGCGGGCTCTCGCACAGACCACCGATCATCATGTCGCGGCCGGCCTCGATGCGCTTGGCGATGGCGATCTCGCCCTCGCGCGACAGCAGCTCGACGCTGCCCATCTCGCGCAAATACATGCGCACCGGGTCGTCCGTGCGGCCGAGGCTCTCCTCGTCCACGTTGCCGCCGGCCTCTGTCTGGCCCTCGCCGTCCTCCGACCCCTCGGCCTTCTCCGGCTTGGCGACGGTGTCGCCGTCCTCGTTGTCCTCGTTCTCGACGACCTGGATGCCCAGCTCGCTGAGCAGGGACATGATGTCCTCTATCTGCTCGGAGCTCATCTGCTCCTGCGGCAGCGCGGCGTTCAGCTCCTCGAAAGTGATGTAGCCGCGTTCCTTGCCCTTTGCGATCAGGCGCTTGAAGGCGGCCGATTGCGTGTCCAGCAGGGAGGTGTCGGCATCGGCTTCGGCTGTCGCCGTGTCACCAGAGGTGGCCTGTTTTGTTGCCATGTGGGTCGGTTACTCCGTAAGGAAGCAGGCCTTCTTTTATGAAGAAAAGAAGCAAAAAACTTTTGACTCCGCTGTCGCGGACCTATCCGGAGAGTCCGCGACAGCGCCGCCAAAAGTTTTTGGTCCTTTTCAAAAAAGGACTGCTTGCCTTGCCTTTGTTTCGTTCAATCATCATACGCGAAAACGTCTTCCTCGGCATCAGCGTCCGCACCGCCCGACTGCTCGCCGCGACGCAGCCGGAACGAGGCGAGGCACAGCGCGCTGAAGCGCGCGAGGCAGGCGGCGTCATCGGGATTTGCGACATAGGCGCGTCTCGCGTCTTCAACGGCGTCGTGCAGGCCGTCGCGGTGCATGAGCCCATAGAAATGCCACCATCCCGCCTCGGCTTCCGCCGGCTGGGCGTCCGGCCGGCCACAGGATGGGGTTTCCTCCAGGGCAAGCGCCAGTTCCACCGATAAACCAAGAGTGTCCAGGTGGCGCGCGAGTCCCGCCGAGTCAAGCCGGTGTTCGTCGGTAAAGTCACCCGCGAAGTACCCCAGCATGCCGTCGCGCAGGGCTTGCAGCCCGGGCGGCAGCGGCAACGAGGCGTAGGCCTCTTCCAGGTCGTGGGCGAGTGCCGGGTGATGCAGCAGGATGGCGGTGAGCTTGCGGGCGCGGCTAACATCGGCGGCGTCCGCCACCAGCTCGGGCCGGGCGGGGCGAAGCGCGGATTTGGGCACGCCGCGCCTGGTCGAGGCGAAGTAGCGATCCAGCAGGGCGCGGCGATACTCGCTGGCCAGGCCGCGGTCCTTGATGGTGGCGGCGGCCGCTTCCAGCCTCCCGCGAAACGCGCTGCGCTGTTCGGGGGTGGTGAAACCGCCGGCGCCGCGCAGCAGGTCAAACAGCGCCTCGTTGAGCGGGCGGGCGGCGTCCAGCACGCCAGCGAAGGCGGCGGGGCCGCGCCGGCGCACTAGCGTGTCCGGGTCCTCACCAGAAGGCAGGGTGGCCAGCGCGATGCTTCTGTCCGAAGCGAGGGCAGGCAGCGCGGTCTGGGCGGCACGGGCGGCGGCGCGGCCACCGGCGGCGTCGCCGTCAAAGCACAGCACCGGCGCCGGCGAGAGGCGCCACAGCTCCTCGAGCTGCTCGGCGGTCAGCGCGGTGCCGAGCGGGGCCACGGCGGCGCCGAATCCCGCCTGGTGCAGGGCGATCACGTCCATGTAGCCCTCCACGGCCACAACGGCCGCGCCCTTGCGGACCGCCTCGCGCGCCAGGTTCAGGCCGTAGAGCGTGCGACGCTTGGAGAATAGCGGCGTCTCCGGCCCGTTGACGTATTTCGGCTGGCCGTCCCCCAATGTCCGCCCGCCGAAGCTGATCATCCGGCCGGTGCGGTCGCGTATCGGGAACATCACGCGGTTGAAAAACAGCTCGCCGCGTATGGCGCCGTCCTCGCCGGCACGCAGCAGGCCGGCTTCGAGAAGTTGCGGTGGCGTTACCCCGCCAGCAGCTAGCGCCGTCGCGAGCGCGCCGCGTCCCTCGCCGGCCCAGCCGAGGCCGAAGCGGGCGATCGACTCGTCCGTCAGCCCGCGGCCGCGCAGATAGGCCAGCGCCGCGGCCCCGCTTGGCGTGAACAGGGCGCGGGCGTAGTGCGTCTGTGCGGCATCGAGCACGCCGTGCAGGTCCATGCGCTGCCGCTCGGCGGCCTCGGCGGACGGGCTCGCTTTTGGCAGTTCCAGCCCGGCCTCGCCTGCCAGCGACTGCACGGCTTCCATGAAGCCCGCGCCCTGCGTCTGCATGACGAAGCTGATCGCGTCGCCATGCGCGCCGCAGCCGAAGCAATGGTAGCCGTCCTCATAGACGTAGAAGCTGGGCGTCTTCTCGCCGTGGAACGGGCAGCAGCCCTTCATCTGCCGGCCTGAGCGCGACAGCTTCACGCGGCGGCTAACCAGGGCGGCAAGGGGGGTGCGGGCGCGCAGCTCCTCGAGGAAAGCGTCGGGTAGCTTCATGGGCAAGCAAGGCCTTCTTTTTTGAAGAAAAGAAGCAAAAGACTTTTGTCCCCGCGCAGGTTCAGCCGCTTCGGCGCATCCAGAAGCACCCGGCTGCCGCAGATGCGGGGGAGCAAAAGTTTTTTGGTTCTTTTTTTCAAAAAAGAACTGCTTTCTTGCTTCTTCTCACCCCAGCCGCGCCTTCACCAGCGCACCGGCGCGGCCCAGATCGAGCGCCGCGCCGTAAGCCGCCTTGAGCGCGGCCATCACCTGGCCGGTCTGCTTCACGCTGGTGGCCCCGGTCTGCGCCACTGCGGCATCCACGGCAGCGGCAAGCGCCGTCTCGTCCATCTGCTGCGGCAGGAAGCCGTCGATCACGGTGATCTCGGCCATTTCCTTGGCGGCCAGTTCCGGACGGTTGCCCTTGGTGTAGAGTTCGGCCGCCTCGCGCCGCTGCTTGACCATGCCGCGCAGCATCCTGGTGATCTCGTCCTCGCTGATCGGGTCGCCTGGGCGGGCGGCGATGTCAGTGTCCTTCAGCTTGGCCATGATCATGCGTATCGCCGACGTGCGCGGCGCGTCGCCGGCCTGCATGGAGGCCTTCATCTCTGCTGTCAGGCGGTCACGCACGGCCATCATGTCGGGTCCTGGAGTGGGAGTTCCTGCTTAGCATGACCGTTGGGCGGCGGGTAAGGATCGGGCTTCAACCGCCGGCATCCCGGCCGCCCCGCCGCAGGGACCGCCGAAGTCTGGCGCCGTCCTGGGCGAAGCCGGTAGCCTCGCAGAACGCCAGCAGCCCGGGTGCGTTGGCCGGCGCCAGCAGCCCGATGTCATGGCAGCCGGCGGCCCTGGCGGCCTGTGAGGCGGCCTTGAGCAGGAGACGCGCCAGGCCGCGGCGCCGCTCGGCGGGCCCCACCAGCAGCGTAGTCACTTCGGCTACCGGGTGGTCGGCTGCCAGGCTGGCATACCAGTGCAGGACGATGATGCCGCTTGGCGGTCCCCATTCAACCGCCAGCAAGGCGGCGCCCGGCGCGTGCTGCAGCCGGTCCAGCCGGGCAGCCAGGGCAGCAGGTGGCACGGCGTGGCTGGACGCGGCCAGAAGCTCCGCCAGCATAGCTGCATCGGCCGGTGTGGCCGTGCGGATTTCCAGGCCGTGGCGGCTGTTCATGCGGGTGGGCCTCAAGCGAGGGAAGAGAGCAGTCGTTTTGAGAAAAAGGCCGAGAGACTTCCAGCTCCCGCACTTGCGGCTACCGGGTGCCTCCTGGCAGGTGGTGACGGCGGACACGGGCCGTTAACCGGCGTCGCATAGGCTGACGCGGTGCAGCACAGCCCTTTCGAGCAGATGCCCACCGTCTGCCCACCCCTACGTTTGCGCCCGCTGGTTTGGTTGACCACATCGCCCGTGGCGCTGGCGGACGTCGGCGACGAGCTGCGCGCCAGCCTGTTCAACCGTATGACCTCCCTGTTCGCCAGCGCAATGCTGGTGCTTGTGGCTGCCATATCCGTGGCCGTACGCCATCCGCAAATCCCCTACATTGCTTGGGCGGTTCTGGATGCCACGGTCTCCCTGGCGCGTCTTTCGAGCGCAATCGGCATCCTGCACTTCAGGGCCCGCCACAAGGGGCAGGCCACGCCCGCAAACATCGCGCCGGACCTTTTTATCTTCTGCGGCCTGCTCTGGTGCGCCGTGCTGGGATACGGCTCCGGGCTGTGCCTGGCCAGCGGGGATCTGGGCATAAGCGTCGTTGGCGCCCTGCTCGCCACGGCCACGGTGGGCGCGCAATGCGGCCGCGTGCCGGGCGCGCCACGCCTGCTCGTGACGCAGCTTGTACTGATCTGCCTGCCGCTCAGTGCCGGCGGCTTTTGTGCGCCGGACGCGTTCCTGAAATGGGGCGTCATCGTGATCCCCGTCTATATGTTCGCCATCGCCAGCATCAACCGCCAGCTCCATTGCGACTATGTCGAGATGATCGTCGGGCGGCATGAAAGCCGGCTGATGGCGCTGCGCTGTCCGCTCACAGGGCTCGCGAACCGGCGCGCGTTCGACCGTGCGCTGGCCACCGCACTGGCTGGTCCGGCGCGCGCGCGCGCCACGGTCGTGCTCAGCCTGGATCTGGACGGGTTCAAGTCCGTCAACGATGCCTTGGGCCATCTCGCGGGAGACCTGCTGCTGCGCCAGGTGGCCGAGCGCCTGATGCGCCATGTGCCTGCCGCCAGCCTGACCGCGCGCCTGGGCGGGGACGAGTTCGCCATCCTTGCGCAAGGTGCTGCAGCAGGCGCGGCGGAGCAGCTCGCCTGGTCGGTGTTGGCAGCGCTGCGGGAGCCATTCACGATATCGGGCAATACGGCCAGCGTAGGTGCCAGCATCGGCCTGGCCCGCGCGTCGGCGTTCTCCACGCCGGACAGGCTGCTGGGGGAGGCGGACGCGGCGCTGTACGCGGCCAAGCGTAGCGGCAAGAACCGCTATTGCTGGTTCAGCGGCGACGAAGCAGTGTCCGGTCTGGCTGCCGTCGGCGCCGACCCGCCGAAAGGCAATGCGGGCCGACCAACGCACACCGCGCCACTGATACACTCGGGCGGCCGCTGAAGAACACCGCGCCTCTGCCAATACGAACTCGGCAGAACCAGCATCCGCTCCGATGCAGGCGGAGAGACAAAAGTTTTTTGCTTCTTTTTCTCAAAAAAGAAGGCCTTCCTTCCTTGCTGCTTCCCCCGCCCGGAACAACACGCCACCCCAGCAGTTTGCCCGCTGCATGACGGCACTGACGCGCAACACCGCCCCGCTGGGCCTGCTCTCCCCCAAGGTAGTGCCTGAGGAGAAGCTGGAGCCGCTCGACCTGACCATGATGCTCGGCATCGCCGGCGTGGTCCTGGCCGCCATGCTGTCCTCGCTGGATCAGCGCCTGGCCAGTTCCGCCGTAGCAGACCTGCTGGGCGGGCTGGGGCTCGGCCAGGATGAGGGATCCTGGGTAAACACAGCCTACACGATCGGCGACATAGCCGTCGTGCCGATGACGCCCTGGCTGGCACAGATCATCAGCCCGCGCCGGCTGGCGGCCGCAGAGATCATCCTGTTCGTGGTGGCGGCGGCCGCCTGTCCGCTGGCGGCCGACTATCACGGGCTCATCGCGCTGCGCTTCCTGCAGGGCTTCGGCGAGGGTGGGCTGGTGCCGCTGATGCTGCTGACCCTTCTGCAGTCTGCGCCGCCGCGCCACCGGCCGGAAGCCTTCGCCGTATACGCCGTGGTCAGTACGGGGGTGCCGCTGGTCGCGGAGTCGCTGGCGGGCGTGGCCACCGACCTGCTCACCTGGCAATCGCTGTTCTGGTTCAGCGCCACGCTGGGCCCGGTGGCGCTGTTCCTCGTGCTGGCCTTTTTGCCGGTGCAGCCGCCGAAATGGGAGAAATTCGTCCATGTCGATTACTTCGGCATGGCCTGCCTGGTGGCGTTCTGCTGCCTGCTGGCGACCGGCCTGACGCAGGGCCAGCGGCTGGACTGGTTCGACGACCGGTTCATCGTGGCCATGTTCGCGGGCGCCGCCATGGCGCTGGCGGGCTTTGCCGTCAGCGAGTCGCTCACCAAGCACAAGCTGCTGGACCTGTCGCTGTTCAGGCGGGCGAACTTCAGCATCGGACTGTGCCTGGTGGCGGTGTTCAACATCGGCCTGCTCGGCGCCACCTATGTGGAGCCGCAGACGCAGATGCTGATACGGGCGCTCAAGCCGATACAGATCGGGGCGTTGTTCCTGCTGCTCGCCGTCCCGCAACTCATCATCGCACCGCTGGCCGCCGTGCTGATGCGCTTCCTGGACGCGCGGCTGCTGGTGGGGTGCGGGTTCGCCATGGGCGCGCTCGGGGCGTATCTCTGCACCTACATCACCTCGGACTGGGCGGGGACGGACTTCCTGTGGCCGCTGCTGCTGCAGGCGTGCGGCTGGCCGCTGGCCTTCACGCCGCTAGTGTTTCTGACCACCAGCGTGCTGAAGCCGGAAGACGCGCTCTCCGGTGGGACCATGTTCAACATCGTGCGCACGCTGGCGATCTCCGCAGGGCCTGCGATCGTGGGCGCGGTGATCACGGTGCGCGAGCGGGTGCACTCGGACTACCTGGTGCAGAACCTGGTGATGGGCCGCGCGGCGATCGACACGCGGGTGGCGGCGTCCGGCCTGGGCGCGCTGGTGTCAGCCGAGCGCGCGCAGGCTTACGTGCTGGCGTTTGCCGATGCGTTCGGGTGGATTTCGGTGCTGCTGCTGGCGGGGCTGGTGCTGGTGGTGTTCGAGCGGGAGGCGCCGGTTACGCGGAAGCTTTAGGCAAGGAAGGCCTTCTTTTTTGAAAAAAAGAAGCAAAAACTTTTGCTACCTCGACGCTGCCCACGCTTCGGTCTTTCCGGATGGGGCCGACTGGTGCAAATGCGGGGAGCAAAAGTTTTTTGCTTCTTTTTTTCAAAAAAGAAGGCCTTCCTTCCTTGCTGGAGACATCCATGAAACGCCTCGCCATAGCCTTCGCAGCCCTGGCCCTGTCCGCCGCAGTGCCCGAGTACATGGCGCAGGCCATCGCCAACAAGGACCGCCCTACCGACGATGTGGCGCGCGACACCAACCGTCACGTGCTGGCGCTGCTGGTCTTCTCGGGTGCCAAGCCGGGCGACCGCATCGCTGACTTCGTGCCAGGTGGCGGCTACTTCACCCGCCTGTTCAGCAACGTCGCCGGGCCCAAGGGTCACGTGTTCGCCGTGATACCGCAGGAGCTGAGCAAGACGCCCAAGATGGTCCTGCCCATCGAGGCGATCGTCAAGCAGCCGGAGTTCGCCAACGTCACCGAGGAGATCGAACCGGTTGACAGCACGGGGGCGCGCGCGCTGGCGTCCGGTCAGCTCGATCTCGTCTGGACCAGCGACAACTACCACGACATGTACGGCTTTTTCGGCGCGCAGCACGCGGCCGCCGCGGATGCCGCGGTGTTCCGCGCGCTGAAGCCGGGCGGCGTGTTCGTCGTGGTGGATCATGTGGCCCTGCCAGGTGCCAGCGACACCGCGCCGAAAACGCTGCATCGGATCGATCCGGAGACGGTAAAGGCGCAGGTGCTGGCGGCGGGGTTCGTCCTGGACGGCACTACGGATGTGCTGGCAAATCCTGCGGATACGCACACGCTGAAAGTGTTCGATGCTGCGATCAAGGGCCACACGGACCAGTTTGCTTTTCGGTTCCGTAAGCCCAGCAAGTAAGCAAGCAGTTCTTTTTTGAAAAAAAGAACCAAAAAACTTTTGTTTCTCCGCCTGCCGCACGGCTCTCTTTTGTTTTGTGGACGCGCGCATCGGCAGAAGCGAGGGAGTAAAAGTTTTTTGCTTCTGTTTTTCAAAAAAGAAGGCCTTTCTTTCTGATGCTTTCTGAACTGGCGCAACTACGCACCTGGCTGGTCGATGCCGCCCTTCCCCTGTGGCTCTCGCACGGGATCGACCACGCCCGCGGCGGCTTCTTCGAGGCGCTCGATCTGCGCACGCACCGTTGCGCGGCACCGTTCCGACGTCTGCGTGTCGTGGCACGACAGATCGTCGTGTTCTCCCAGGCGCACGCGTTGGGCGTGCCTGGCGCCGAGCAGGCCGTCAGGCTGGGCCTGCATTTTCTCGAAACTCACGCGGCCCTGCAAGACGGTGGTTACGCCTGGCGCTTCGACCTGGCGCACAAACCCATCGACCACACGCGCGATCTCTACGACCACGCGTTCGTGCTTCTCGCATTCGCCAGCGCGGCAAAGCTGGTTGGGGTGGACACCTTACGCCCGTCTGCACTGGCGCTGGTGTCCTGGCTGGACGCACAGTTCACCCATCCTGCCGGCGGCTACCTGGAGAGCCTGCCGCCGGCGCTGCCCCGCCGGCAGAACCCGCATATGCATCTGCTCGAGGCGTTGCTCGCCGGCGTTGCGGCGTTCGGCGACGATGTGTTCCGGGCCCGCGCCCAATCCCTGGTGGATTTGTTCGCCAACCGCCTGTTCGACGCGGCGACTGGCGCGTTGCCTGAGTATTTCGACGACACGCTGGCTCCTATTCGCGACGGCGACGATTTCCTCGTGGAACCGGGCCATCATTGCGAATGGGTCTGGCTGCTGCACCAGGCGGCCACGCTGGGCCTCACCGTGCCGCTGGACATGCCCGCGCGGCTGATGAAGTTCGCCGACAGCTACGCCATCAACCCCGAGACCGGCGCACTGTATGACGAGCTGAACAGCGACGGCACCGTCCGCGCCGCCGGTTCCCGCCTGTGGCCGCAGACGGAACGCCTGCGCGCCGAGTTCCTCCGCGCGGACGCTTCTGACGCGCGGCAATTGCAAGCCGTCCGCGCACTTGCGGCATATGTGCGCCCTGACGGTCTATGGCACGAGCGGCGCCTGGCGGACGGCTCGTTTGCTGACATGCCTGCGCCGGCAAGCAGTTTATATCATCTGACGGGCGCGATTCTGGCGGTCACGTAGTCCCAGCTGCGCGTGAGATCGGCAAAAAGTAAGCAAGGCCTTCTTTTTTGAAGAAGAAGCAAAATTTTTGTTCCCCCTGCATTTGCAGCAGTTGTGTATCTCCGGACAAGCAACACGCTGAAAATGCGGGGAAGCAAAAGTTTTTTGCTTCTTTTTTTCAAAAAAGAAGGCCTTGCTTCCTCACTTCAACTTCTCCCCCAAAAACCCCGCCCGGGCCTCATCCACCCGAGCCCGCAGCACCGGGTCCGGCAATTGATGCGTGCCAGGCAGCAGCAACAACTGATACGGCTTGCCCGCAGCGATCAGAGCCTGCGTCAGCTTCACGCTGTTCTGGAAATACACGTTGTCGTCCGTCAGCCCGTGCATGATCAGCAACGGCCGGCTCAGCCCGGCCGCGTAGGTCAGCACGTTCGTCTTCTTGTAGGCATCCGGCTGGGCCTGCGGCGTGCCCAGATAGCGCTCCGTATAAGCCGTGTCGTAATCGGCGAAATCCACCACAGGCGCGCCCGCCACGCCGGCGCGGAACACGTCTGGCCGGCGCGTGGTGGCCATCGCGGTGAAATAGCCGCCGAACGACCAGCCGGTGATGCCGGCATGTGTCAGGTCCAACTCGGGTATGTCGTGGCCCAGCGCCTGCAGCCCGTCCACCTGGTCCTGCAGCGGGATGTCGATAAAGTCCAGCTTCGTCGCGCGCTCCCAATCATGGTCCCGGCCCGGCGTGCCGCGGCCATCCAGGCTGGCGACGATGAAGCCCTGGTCGGCGAGACACTGGTTTTCCAAATAGGCGCGCGGGTTGCGTGTAACCACCTTCACCGTGGGGCCGCCATAGACGTAGAGCACCACGGGAAAGTGCTGTCCGGGCTTGGCGCCGGCGGGGCGCAGCACGGCGGCGTCCATCTTCAGCGCGCCGGCCTGCCGGAACTCCACGTTCGGCACGGTTGGCGGCTGTTCGGCCACGCTCGGCAGCGCGGTCAGCAGCTTGCCTGAGCTGTTCAGCACGTTCGTGGCCACGGCACCGTCGGCACTTTCCGTCCTGTCCAGCAATATCGTGTGCTGGTGCTCGTCGAAGATGCCGTCATGCAGACCTGGCGAGGCCGCCAGCGGGGCTGCGGTCCCGCCTTCCAGCTTGACCTGGAAAAGCCCGCTGCCCAGCCGGTCCGGGTTGGCGGTCACCGTCACCAGGCCCGTCGCCGGGTTGAAATCGTCGAACGCCAGGAACGGCAAATCGGCCGGCGTCACCGCGTGTGTCAGCGCCCCGTCGGCGCCGCGCAGCTCCAGTTGCCAGTGCGCGCCGCGCTCTGCCGCCCACAGGAAGCCGGAGCCGTCCGGCAGCCAGTAGGGCAGCGTGTGGCCGCCGGTCAGCCCCGCCCCGTGCATCGCGTCGAGGTTGATCCAGGCCGGATCGGTCTCCGTCACCAGCGTGGTCGTCTTGCCCGTGGCGGGATCGACGGCGACCACCGCCTCGCGCGTCTGCGCCCGGTTCAGCAGCACCAGGCTCAGTCTGCCCTGCTTCTGCCAGACCACGCGCGCCACATACGGGTAGGCCGCATGGTCCCAGTCGATCCAGATCGTGGGCCCGCCCTCGCGCGCCACCAGCCCCAGACGCACCTTCGCGTTCGCCGTGCCGGCCCGCGGGTAGCGGAACTCCGTCGGCTGCACGGAAGGATGCTCCGGGTCGGCGATGAAATGGCGCTCCACGCCGGAGCTGTCGGCCTCCTCATAGACGAGCGTGCCGCCGTCCGGCGACCACCAGGTGCCGTCCGAGCGGTCCAGCTCCTCGGACGCCGCGAACTCCGCCAGCCCATGCGTCACCACATCGGTGCCGCCCGTCGTCAGCGCCCGGTCCTGGCTAGTGGACAGCTCCACCACGTGCACATCGTTGTCACGCACGCCTTCCACGAAGCGGCCGTCCGGCGAGAGATGCGGCGCGATCCAGCCCGCGCCCGGCACCGGCGAGACCGCCCCGCCGGCCAGCGCCACCACCGAGAGGTGGTCGCCCTGGGAGACCAGCACGCGCGCGCCGTCCTCGCTGAACGCGAAATCCGTGATCCCGGTCAGCGTCATGCGCATCCGTTCACGCCTGGCACGCTCCTCCACGCTGAGGTGCTCGGCGGCGGCCGGCTGCGCCAGCGCGGTCACCGCATGCGTCGCCAGGTCCATCGAATACAGCCCCAGCCTGGTGTCACGCGCGCCGCTGCGCAGGAACAGCACGCGCCGGCCGTCCGGTGAGGGCATCGCGTGCACCGGCTGCCCGAGGGTGAAGTTGCGCGTCGCCGCCAGGGTCTGGAAGCAGCTCTCGGCCTGCGCCTGGGACGTGGCGGCTAGGGCGGCTAGGGCTATGGCGAGGGTGCACTTCATCAAAACGGTCGTCCTGGTGGGTCTGGAGGCAAGAAAGGCCTTCTTTTTTGAAAAAAAGAAGCAAAAAACTTTTGCTACCCCGCCTGCACCACGGCCCGCGCAGGTCTGCAAGCCCCGATGCCGGTAGAACCTGCGCGCGCCTTGGTGCAGGCGGGGTGGCAAAAGTTTTTTGGTCTTCCTTTCAAAAAAGGACTGCTTGCTTTCTTTCTGCCCCTTATCGACAACCCGCCCCCCCATCGGCTACCCCACTCCCGGGCCAACCCCGAGTGGAGAGCGGATGACATCGCGCATCGAGCGCATCTGCGTGGAGCACGGGTTGAAGATGACTGGGCAGCGCCGGGTCATCGCGCGCGTGCTGTCCGACGCGGAGGATCATCCTGACGTGGAAGAGCTCTACCGGCGCGCCTCCGCACTGGACGGCCGCATCTCGATTGCCACCGTGTATCGCACCGTCCGCCTGCTCGAGGAGCGCGGCATACTGGAGCGGCGCGATTTCGGCGGCGGCCGGGCCCGCTATGAGCCGACGGAGCACGGGCGGCATTACCATCTGATCGACATCGACACCGGGCGGGTGATCGAGTTCGAGGGCGGCGAGCACGAGCGGCTGATGGAGCAGATCGCGTCCCGGCTCGGGTTCGAGCTTGTCTCCACCCGGCTGGAGATTTACGGACGTCGCGCTGGCAGCGCGCAGGCTGTGGCGGGAGTGGGGCCGCATGCGGCTGCGAACACGGACGGCGCACAGACCATTGCATCCGAAGCCTCGCCGGCCGGCGATGCAGGGGGTGTGCAGGCCGCCACGCGGCCGAACGGAGCAGCAGGATGACGGCTGAGACGAAGATACTGCCCGGCGCTCATGGCGGCATCACAGGCGGGCTGAAGCGGCAGGGCCCGCCGCTCGGGCCGGATGACGACCGTGGCTTCGGCGAGTTGCGCGCCGGTCATCTCGGCGTACGCATCGCCTCGACCGAAGCCGAAATCGACGCCGCGCAATCGCTGCGCTGGCGGGTGTTCTACGAGGAGATGCGCGCCGAGCCGTCCGAGGCGGCGCGCATGTCCCGCCGCGACGTGGACGCGTTCGACGCGGTGGCCGACCACCTGCTGGTGATAGACCACGCTAAAGGGCCGGGGCCGGAAGGCGTGGTGGGCACCTACCGGCTGATGACGCAGGACGCCGCCGAGCAGATCGGCCGGTTCTACTCGGACGAGGAATACGACCTTTCGCGGCTCATCGGCTTCCAGGGCAAGCTGCTGGAGCTGGGCCGCTCCTGCGTGGATCTGGGCTACCGCTCGCGCGCGGTGATGCAGCTCCTGTGGCGCGGCATCGCGGCCTACGTCTTCCGCCACCAGATAGACCTGATGTTCGGCTGCGCCAGCCTGCCCAGCACGGATCCGGATCAGTGGGCGGCCGAGCTGACCTATCTCTATTACAACCACCTCGCACCACCGGCGCTGCGGCCGCGCGCGCTGGCGGACCGATACGTGGAGATGCGGCGCATAGACCCGGACGAGCTGGACAGCCGCCGGGCGATGGCCGGCCTGCCGCCGCTGATCAAGGGCTATCTCCGGCTGGGCTGCTTCATCGGCGATGGCGCGGTGATCGACCACCAGTTCAACACCACCGATGTGGCGATCGTGGTGAAGACGGATCTGGTGACGGACAAGTACTATCGGCATTACGAGCGGCAGTTGCGGGATGCGCTTGAGTAAGAAAGGAAGGCCTTCTTTTTTGAAAAAAAGAAGCAAAAAACTTTTGGTCCCTGTTGGCGAGTGTTGATACAGCCGCCTTCAGGGACCAAAAGTTTTTTGGTCCTTTTTTCAAAAAAGGACTGCTTGCTTTCTTCTCCTGAGCGAAGTCATCGCATTTGTCCTTCCTAGAGCACCTACGCGGCAAGCGGGCCTTCCTGGCCGCCGCCATACTCGGCGTCATCGCCGCCGGCGCCCTGCCGCCCTTCACGCTTCCGCCGATGCTGCTGATCGCCATCTCCGGGCTCCTGGCGCTCATCGCCGGCGCGCCGACTGCTCTCGCGGCCGGGCTGCGTGGCCTGATGTTCGGCTTCGCGCTCAGCATCGCCGGGCTGTACTGGGTCACCTTCGCGGTGATGGTGATGGCGCGCGAGTTCTGGTGGGCGGTGCCGATCGTTGTGCCGCTGCTCTCCTTCGTGCTCGGCCTGTTCGTGGCGGTGCCGTGCGCGGTGGCGCGCCTGGTGCCGGCCGGCTGGCAACGGCTCTGCGTGCTGGCGGGGCTCTGGGTGCTGGGCGACATAGCGCGTGAGTTCGTGATGAGCGGCTTCCCGTGGAACCAGCTCGGCAGCGTGTGGGAGATGCCGGGCTGGCTGGGCCTGGCGATGATCCAGCCGGCCGCTTGGGTGGGGATCGGCGGGCTGACATTGGGTACGGTTCTGGTGGCAGGCAGCGTGACGCTGGGCCGGCGTGGCCTGCTTGCCGGCGTGGTCCTGCTGGCAGTGTGGCTGGGCGCCGGCGCGTGGCGCCTGCAAGAGCAGGTACCCGGGTCGGGCATCACCGCGGTGATCGCCCAGGGCAACGTCTCCGAGCAGGACCACCGCGATCATGGGGCGGAGCGGGCCTGGGCCGAGCGCGTGTTCGACCGCTACCTGGCACTGACCCGCGAGGGCGTGCGGGCGGCGGGCGGCGGGCGCATCCTGGTGGTGTGGCCGGAGACGGCCAGCCCGTTCGCCCTGGCGCAGGACGCACCGGCGCGGCAGGCCATCGCCGACGCGTCCGCGCCGGCGCTGATGACGCTGGCCGGCACCGAGCGTTTCGAGTCCCCCACGGTCGCCCATAACAGCCTGGTTGCGGTGGCACCTGATGGCGGCATGGCAGGCGTGTATGACAAAGCGCACCTGGTGCCGTTTGGCGAGTATTTTCCAGTTTATGCGAACTTCATCCTGGGCGAGCAGGGGTTCGTGGCAGGGCCTGGTTTGCGGACGATGCATCTGGCTGGATTGGGGGCGGTGGGGCCGCTCATCTGCTACGAGGCGATTTTCCCGGCACAGGTGGTGGAGCGGGGAGACCGGCCTGCCATGCTGGTCAACATCACCAACGACGCGTGGTTCGGCGACTCGGCAGGGCCGCGCCAGCATCTGGCGGCCGCGAGGATGCGGACAATAGAGGAAGGATTGCCGATGATCAGGGCGGCAAACACCGGAATTTCCACCGTTATCGACGCGCACGGTCGGATAACTGGCAGTCTCGGGTTGAACAAGCAGGGCGTGCTGGACCTGCCTGTTCCCGGTCCGTTACCACCGACGCTCTTCGCGCGCCTCGGCCTTTGGGCGCCTGGTCTGCTGGCTGCCATGTTCGTATTGGCCGGTCTGGTTGCCGAACTTGTGAACGCGGGATTGTATAAAAAAGAAGATTATACCTGTGAAAAGCGAAAACTTTGTTGACAATTTGGGGTTGCAACGATAGATGACAAGCACGCCAGGCATTCTGGTTTTGGTAGTGAGAGAGCTGTCCGAATGTCTCGAAATGCTGCGACGTTTGAAGGTCCTGCCAGCGAGTCTGGCGAAAGCCGGCCTAGCCCAATCGACGTGCATGTAGGGTCGCGTATCCGGCTACGACGGACCTTGATGGGCATGTCACAGGAGCGGCTCGGCGAGGCGCTCGGGCTCACCTTCCAGCAGGTGCAGAAATACGAGCGCGGCGTGAACCGCGTGGGGGCTTCTCGGCTATATGATCTCTCGCGCGTCTTGGACGTGCCAATCAGCTTCTTCTTCGACGACATGCCGGACACTTCCGGTAACGGCCATGGGTCCACACACGTGGCAGGCTTCGCCGAGCGCAGCGAATTTGGTGGCCCGGTGGATGATCCGCTCGCCAAGCGGGAGACGCTGGAGCTGGTACGCGCCTATTACCGCATCACGGATCCCTCGGTGCGCAAGCGCGTGTTCGATCTGATAAAGTCGATGGGACCCGCCGACCTGCCTGTCTGATCAGGAGATTACGATCGCAAAGAGCGACTCCATCTTGCGCACAGACGTAGGATGGGCTTCAGCCGATCGGTGCCAACGAGGTGGTGGGCTTAGCCCACCCTACAGTTCCTAGCGTTCGCTACCTAGGTTTCAAAGAGCGGCTTGCCGGTCATCTCGTCTGGCACGTTCAGCCCCATGAGCGCCAGCAAGGTCGGCGCTAAATCGGCCAGCCGCCCGTCATGAAGCCGAGCTCCCGTTTTACCGGCCAAAATCACAGGCACGGGGTTCGTGGTGTGGGCGGTATGCGGGCCGCCTGTCTCCGGGTCGCGCATCATCTCGCAATTCCCGTGGTCCGCCGTCACGAGCAGCGCACCACCTGCCGCTTCAATTGCGTCCGCAATGCGACCCAGCCCGTCATCCACCGTCTCCACGGCACGAATGGCGGCTTTCAGCACGCCGGTGTGGCCCACCATGTCCGGATTGGCGTAGTTCATCACGATCAAATCGTAGGTGCCGCCTGATATGGCAGCCACGGCGCGGCGCGTGAGCTCAGGCGCGCTCATCTCTGGCTGCAGGTCGTAGGTGGCCACCTTCGGCGATGGCACCATGATCCGGTCCTCGCCCTCGTAGGGCGTCTCCACGCCGCCGTTCAGGAAGTAGGTAACGTGCGGGTATTTTTCGGTCTCCGCCATGCGGAGCTGGGTGCGGCCGGCGTCGGCCACCACTTCGCCCAGTATGCGGTCTAACGTCACGGGCGGGAACAGCGCGTCCATCTGGCCGGCGAGCGCGTCGCTATACTGCGTCATTCCCGCGACGGCTGCGAACTGGATGCGGTCGGGGCGCTCGAACCCGGTGAAGGCGTCGTCTATCAGTGCGGCCAGCAACTCGCGAACCCGGTCCGCGCGGAAGTTGAAACACAGCAGCACGTCACCGTCGCGCATGCCCTGGTAGGGCCCGATCACGGCAGGGTCGAGGAACTCGTCGGTCACGTCCTGCGCATAGCCGGCGGCGATGGCGTCCGCGGCGCTGGCAAACCGGTTGTCCGATTGGGCAAGCGCCATGGCGCGCCAGGCGCGGGCGACGCGCTCCCAGCGATGGTCCCGGTCCAGGGCGTAATAGCGCCCGCATACCGTGGCAATGTGGGCGCCGGCGGGAAGTGCCGCCTCGAACGCGGCCACGAAGCCGGCACCTGTGCGCGGGCCGGTGTCGCGGCCGTCCGTGATGGCGTGCACGGCCACCGGCACGCCGGCCTCCGCCAGTAAGCGCGCCAACGCCAGTGCATGATCCAGATGAGCGTGCACCCCGCCGTCCGACACCAGGCCCACCAGGTGGCAAGTCCCGCCGGTGCGCCTTGCGGCGGCGATCAGCTTTTCGAGCGCGGGCCTGTGGGCCAGGCTGCCGTCACGTATCGCGCCCCCGATGCGCGCCAGTTCCTGGCGCACGACACGCCCAGCGCCAATGTTGAGGTGGCCCACTTCGGAGTTGCCCATCTGGCCGTCAGGAAGGCCCACATTGTCTCCGTCGGTGCGCAGGAAGGCGTGCGGACAGGTCTCCCATAGCGCGTCGAAATTGGGGGTCCGGGCCTGAAGCACCGCGTTGTCGGCCGGGTCTTCTCGCCAGCCGAAGCCATCTAGGATCAGGAGCATGGTGGGTTTGGGCAAGGAAGGCCTTTTTTGAAAAAAGAAGCAAAAAACGTTTGCTCCCTCCGCTGTGTCAGTGCTTCGGCGTTACAGGACGCATCCGCTTGGTGCAAATGTGGGAACCGAGAATCCGGCTGACAGGCGCAATGCGAGAAGTAGTTCGTTCGAAAGAAGCAAACCTTTGTCTCCGGCAGGTGCGTTTCGCTGAAGCGCGCGCTTTCAGCACTCCGCGACAGCGCAGACAAAAGCTTTTTGCTTCTTTTTCTCGAAAAAGAAGGCCTTCCTTTCTGTGAAAGCCGAAAGCGCGCCTACTCTTCCGGCTCGCTGGTCGCCGCCGTGATGGCCGCCGAAACCCGCGCCATCGTATCGGCCGGCCGGCGGAGATGACTGTCGAAGCGCGCCTGCACGGCCGCTTCCCGATCCGCCATGCTGCGTCGGTAGGGCGCCTCTGCCAGCGCGGGCCGGACGAATTGGGACGGCATCGCAGCACCAGGCATGGCCACCACGTAAGGGTCGGGCGCGGGCTGCGGCGTGGGTATCGGGGCGCCGAGATCGCCGCCGGAGCTGGCCAGCCAGCCAAGCGCACGCGTGCAGTACTGGCCGGAGAGCGGCGTCATCACCTCTTCGGCCAACCCGGCGCGATATTTCATCAGCGCGCGGCAGATGCTGCCGCCGCTCGCCTGCCAGGCGCGGCTGAGATACTCGACGCCGAGTGCGATGTTGGTGGGTGGCGCGAACAGATCGTCCAGCGTGCCGGAAAAGCCGAGCTGCCGGGCGGTGGCGGGCATCATTTGCATGATGCCGATCTCACCCGAGGTGCCGATGGCGTCAGCGCGGTAGCCGGTCTCCACCATGGCCACCGCGTCGGCCAAGGCGGCGGGCACGCCACGCAAGGTGGCCTCGCGTTGGATGATTCCGAGATAGGCGGTGCGGCCGGCCAGGTCGGCCGCCTGTGCCGGGGCGGATATCAGACAGAGGAGGAGGACCAGGCAGCGCATTGTCTTTAGCGATGCGATACGGGGGCGCAAAGAGTCAAGAACATTTCGATTTCGAGAAGAAAGCAAGGTCTTCTTTTTTGGAAAAAAGAAGCAAAAAACTTTTGCTCCTGGCGCCTGCACCGGCATGCATCCTGGTTCTGCCCATACGCGTGCTGGCAGAATCAGGACATGCGTTAGTGCAGGCGCAGTAGTAAAAGTTTTTTGCTTCTTTCTTTTAAAAAAGAAGGTCTTGCTTTCTCCCTAGCCCAAAAACCCTACCAACCGCTCAACGTCCGCGACGACCGGATCAGCCAAGGCCCGCGCTTGCGCCGCGCCCTCGGCCAGCAAGCCGCGCAGATGCGCTTCGTCCGCCAGCAGCCGCGTGGTCTCTGCCGTGATCGGCGCCAGGCGCGCCACCAGCAGCCCGGCCAGCGCGTCCTTGAACGGGCCGAAGCCGCGGCCGCCATGCTCGGCCAGCACCGCGGCCGCGTCCGAGCCGGCCATCGCGGCGTAGATGTCCACCAGGTTGCGGGCTTCGGGCCGCTCGGCCAGGCCGGCCGGCTCGCTCGGCAGCGGCGCGGGGTCCGTCTTGGCGCGGCGTATCTTCTGGGCGATCGCGTCCGCGTCGTCGGTCAGGTTGATGCGGCTAGCGTCGCTCGGGTCGGACTTGCTCATCTTGCGCGTGCCGTCGCGCAGGCTCATCACGCGCGCCGCCTCGGCCAGGATCAGCGGCTCGATGCGCGGGAAGAAATCCACCCCGTAATCGTGGTTGAACTTCTCGCAGATGTCGTTGGCGAGCTCGAGGTGCTGGCGCTGGTCGTCGCCCACCGGCACGCGCGTGGCGCGATAGGCGGCGATGTCGGCCGCCATCAGGTTTGGATACACGTAGAGGCCGGCCGACGCGGCTTCGCGGTCCTTGCCGGCCTTGTCCTTGAACTGCGTCATCCGGTTCAGCCAGCCCAGGCGCGCAATGCAGTTGAAGATCCAGCCCAGGCGAACGTGGGCGGGGACGGCGGATTGCGCGAACAGGGTGCTACGGGCCGGGTCTATGCCGCAGGCGAGCAGGGTGGCGGCCATCTCCAGCGTTTGCGCGCGCAGCCTGGCCGGGTCCTGGAAGCTGGTGATGGCGTGCAGGTCCACGATGCAGAACAGGCATTCGTGGGTGTCCTGCAGGGCGACCCATTGGCGTATGGCGCCCAGGTAGTTGCCGATGGTGGGGATGCCGGAAGGCTGGATGCCGGAGAGGACGCGGTGCATGGGGCGTGCATGGCGTGGAAGCGGGGAAAAAGAAAGGAAGGCCTTCTTTTTTGAAAAAAGAAGCAAAAAACTTTTGTCTCCCCGCCTGCACCACGGCCCGGTCTGGTTCTGCGGGTACGCGTGTTTGCAGGACGGGTGTGCACCTTCGGGCAGGCGGGGAGACAAAAGTTTTTTGCTTCTTTTTTTCAAAAAAGAAGTGCTTTCTTCCTTGCCTCGCCCACCTGCTGAGCATGCGCAAAGCCCCAACAGTCATCGCCTTCTGTGCGGTGATCGCCGTCATGGCCGGCATCACCTCGTACTCCGTCACCCTCTACCGCCTGTTCTGCCAGGTCACCGGCGCCGGCGGCACCACGCAGCGCGTGGCCACCGGCAGCACCATGCAGACGGACCGCGTGGTCACGGTGTATTTCGACACGTCGGTGGCGCCGAACCTGCCCTGGGCGTTCGAGCCGTCGCAGCGTTCCGTGCGCGTGCATCTGGGCCAGGACGCAATGGCGTTCTTCGAGGCGACGAACAACTCGGACCACGACATCGTGGGGCACGCTACGTTCAACGTGACGCCTGACAAGGTGGGGCCGTATTTCAAGAAGGTGCAGTGCTTCTGCTTCAACGAGGAGCGCCTGCGCGCCGGCGAGCACGTGCAGATGCCGGTGACCTTCTTCGTCGATCCGGCGATGGCGCGCGACGTGGACGCCGGCGACGTGCACGAGATCACGCTGCACTACACCTTCTTCCAGTCCAAGCGGCCGGAGGATGCGGTCGAGTTGTCGCGGTTCGCCCGCAAGTCTTGACTGCGATCTATGTGGACGGCGACGCCTGTCCGGTGCGCGAGGAGGTCTATCGCGTGGCCGGTCGGCTGGGTGTGGACGTGGTGGTCGTCTCCAACGGGTCCCGCCCGATACGGCCGCCCGGGCTGGCGTTCGTGCGCATGGTGACGGTGGCCGAGGGGCCGGACGTGGCCGACGACTGGATCGCCGAGCGCGTCACTGCCGCCGATGTGTGCGTCACCGCAGACATCCCGCTTGCGTCACGCTGCCTGGCGGCGGGCGCGCGGGCGCTGTCCTCGCACGGCCGGGTCTGGACGGACGACAACATAGGCGCCGCCCTGGCCGGGCGGGCAGTCTCGGCGCACATGCGCGAGATCGGGTTGGTGACGGGCGGGCCAGCGGCGATGGCGCCGGCCGACCGTTCGCGCTTCCTGCAGGCGCTCGATACGCTGGTTCAGAAGGCGGTCAGGGCGGCGATCTAAGGGCGCCGTCAGATCGATGCGCCGACATGCGAGAACAGCGTGGAAAGCGTCTTGCCGAAGGTGGTGAAGATGGTGACCAGCACCAGGCCAAGTATGCTGGCGATGATGCCGTATTCCAGGGCGGTGACGGCGCGGTCGTCCGCCCGCAGGGTGCGGAGCCGCTCGACGATACAAACCAAGGCGTACCTCCTCTCAACGGGGCTCGCCTGGGGCAAGCGATGTGCACGGCGATAAACCGTGTTGTTACATAACTAATACGCCAACGCATCGTTCCCGACAATCTAAAATTTTGTCAAATTCGAACCGGCGTCTTGCGGCGTTAGACCGCCCGGCTTCTGCCTTCCCGCATGCGCAAAAGCCGATGCCTCCTGCCATACCGAGGCAGTCCAACAGCGAACGAGATGGAAGTTTTGGCTTCTTTTTTCAAAA
>CAXTCL010000037.1:0-15140 GCA_964242035.1 uncultured Acetobacteraceae bacterium
CTGCCCGCCGGGTCGCACGCGCCGCCCCCTTACCGGCCCGCGCACGCGCCTCGGCTTCGATCGTGACGAAATTGGCCATGAGAAGCTCCAACGAAAAACACGCCGGCCTCCAGGGGTGCCAGCGTAGCGCGCGGTGGTAGCGGGAGGCGGGCTGGAAGGCAAGGCGTTCTTCAGCCTGAAGAAGCCACCCAATGACGGTATGATACCAAGATCGGCGCGATGCTGCCGCGCCTGTTGCGAAGGCAAGCAAGGCCTTCCTTCTTGCAAAAAATTGGCAAAAAACTTTTGCCTCCCCGCAGTTCAAGCGTGCGTGTTTTCCAAGAGCACCCGCACGCCGCAAATACGGGGGGGAAGTACAAGTTTTTTGGTCCTTTTTTTCAAAAAAGGACTGCTTGCTTGCTTCCTCTCACCCGCCCGAGAGGGCCAGATCAACGGCGGCCTCGGCATGGAGAGCCGTCGTGTCGAACAGCGGCACCGCGCTGTCCTCGGGCCGCACCAGCAGCATCAGCTCGGTGCATCCCAGGATGACACCCTCCGCGCCGCGTTCCACCAGGCGGGCGATCACCTCGCGGTAGGCCTCGCGTGAGGATGGTTCTGCCCGGCCCTGGACCAGTTCCTCGTAGATCACGCGATGCACCAGGGCACGGTCATCCTCGTCCGGCACGAGCACGTCCAGCCCGTGCCGGTCCACGAGGCGTCCTTTGTAGAAGTCGTGCTCCATGGTGAAGGCGGTTCCCAGCAGGCCGACCCGGCGCAGCCCGGCGCGCCTGAGACGCGAAGCGGTGGGGTCGGCGATGTGCAGAAGCGGCAGCCCTATGGCCGCCTGAACCTGGTCGGCCATGCGGTGCATCGTGTTGGTGCAGATCACCACGAAATCCGCACCGCCCCGCTCTAGGCGTTGCGCGGCGTCGATCATCGCGGCCGCAGCATCGTCCCAGCGTCCGGCATGTTGCAGCGCTTCGATCTCCCCGAAATCAAAGGACCACATCAGGCATTTGGCCGAGCGCAAGCCGCCCAGGCGAGCCCGGACGGTCTGGTTGATGAGCCGATAGTACTCGGCCGAGCTTTCCCAGCTCATCCCGCCGATCAGGCCGATAATTTTCTGCGACACATCCATTCTCCGTCCTGCGGCGAGCACGAGGAGCGACTGCACTGACCGCCGTATCCGCTTTCGGGAAGCTTGGAGGCCATGCGTTCAGGTTGCCTCGCTCAGCACCACCTGCCGCTTCGCCGGCGCGCCCACCGGCAGCGCGGCATAAGTATCCTTCACCGCCTCGGTCAGCGTCACCCCCGCCAGGTCCCAGAACAGCGCGCGGCCCAGCGCCTCCCAGAAGCGCGCCGTGCGCAGCACCAGGCCCCACGCGGAAGGCGGTGTGAACAGCGCCACGTCGCGGCGTTCCGGCCGGAACATGGCGGCGGCCAGCAGCCGGTCTATCTGCCCCTGGCTGTAGGGCTGCCCCTGGCCGAACGGCGTGCGGTCTATGTGCGCCCACAGGCCCATGCGGTTCGGCGCCACTACCACGATGCGGCCGTCATCCTTCAGCACGCGCCAGATCTCGCGCAGCAGCTTGCCGTCCTGGTCCACCGGCTCCACGCCGTGGATCACCAGGATGCGGTCGAACGCCAGGTCCGGAAACGGAAGCCTGGTGGCGTCCGCCGCGCAGGCGCCTGGCGGCGGCGGCGTGTGGTGGGACGTGGTGGCGTTCAGGCAACGATACGCGTGGTCCTGCCACAGCCCCAGGAAGGGCGCGGGATAGCCGATGCCAAGCACGGCCTGGCCGGACAGGTCCGGCCACAGCGTGCGCAGCCGCTGGCGCACGGCGGCGGCCGCCATCTGCCCGGTGGCGCTGGCGTAGAAGGCCGGGGCGGTGTGGCCGTCGTGGTGGGCGCCGCTTGTCACTGCTGTCTCTTGGCTTGTGTCTCTTCGCTTGCCCGGGGGCATGCGTCGGCGGGTGGGTGGTGGTAGGCTGGTCGTTCGTTTCGCAGAAGGTGGTGTCCATGACAGTGACCGTCCAGGCCGTGCCGATGTTCTCCGACAACTATGCCTGGCTACTGCGTGATTCCGGCACCGGTGCCGTGGGCATCGTGGACCCCGCCGACGCCCACGCCGTGATCGCCGCGATCGACGCCGACGGCGGCCGCCTGGACACCATCTTCCTCACCCACCACCACGACGACCACGTGGCCGGCACGGACGAGGTGCGCCGGCGCTACGGCGCCCGCGTGGTGGGCGCCGCCGCGGACGCCCACCGCCTGCCCAAGCTGGATTTGGCCGTGGCCGAGGGCGACACGGTGCCATTTGGCGGCACGACCGCGCACGTCATCGACACGCCAGGCCACACGCGCGGCCACATCGCCTTCTTCATCCCGGACGGCGAGGTGCTGCTGTGCGGCGACACCTTGTTCTCGCTCGGTTGCGGCCGGCTGCTGGAAGGCACTGCCGAGGAGATGTTCGCCAGCCTGCACAAGCTGGCCGCCCTGCCAGGCGCGGCGCTGGTGTGCTGCGGCCACGAATACACGCAGAGCAACGCGCGCTTCGCGCTGACCGTAGAGCCGGAGAATTTGGCGCTGCGGACGCGGGCGGCGCAGGTGGACCGGCTGCGGGCGCATGGCGATCGCACGGTGCCTTCGCGGCTGACGGCGGAACTGGCGGAGAACCCGTTCCTGCGGGCGCATGATGCGGCGCGGTTGGGGGAGATACGGGCGGCCAAGGATCGGTTCTAAGGCAAGCAAGCAAGGCCTTCTTTTTTGAAAAAAGAAGCAAAAAACTTGTGGTCCCTGTCGGCGAACGCTTCAGCAATCGCCGATAGGGAGCAAAAGTTTTTTGGTCCTTTTTTTCAGAAAAGGACTGCTTGCTTTCCTACCTGGAGAACAATCCCTTCAGCACCGCGCCTGCCACCCCAAGCTCCTCAACCTGCTCCACTTGTGCGCCTGGCAGATACGGCGCCAGCGCGTGCGCCAGGTTCGGCAGGGTCAGCGTCTGCAGCCACACGCGGCCAGGGCCGGTCAGCTCGGCCAGGAACAGGCCGTCGCCGCCGAAGAAGATGTTGCGCACGCCGCGCAGCATGGTGATGCCGAAACTCACCCGATCCTCGAACATGCCGACGTGGCCTGGATGCACGCGCAGCTGCTCGCCGGGTGCCAGCAGGCGCTCCACCACTTCGCCGCCCAGCTCCACCCAGGCGGTGCAGGGGCCGGAGAGCCTCTGCAGCAGGAAACCGTTGCCGCCGAGTAGGCCGGAGCCGAGCGATTGCTGGAACCCGGTGCCGAGCTGCACGCCAGGCGTGGCGCAGACGAAGCCGTGCTTGTGGATCATGTAGCTCTGGCCGGGCTGCACATGCAGCTCCACCATGCGGCCCGGTATTTTGGCCGCGAACGCCACGGTTCCGGGCTGATACGGCGCGGTGTATTCGGTCATGAACAGACCGCCGCCGGAGAGCGCGCGGCCCACGGCGCCCAGGAAGCCGGTGCTGCCGGCCGTGTTTGTGGTGGTGTGCAGCTCGATGCCGCCGCTCATCCAGCTCAGCTGGCCGGTCTCGGCGATGATGCCCTCGCCTGTGTCGAGTGCGAGTTCCAGCACGGGCAAGGTGTTGCCTATGGTATGCGAGCGCACGGGCCGGCTCCTGGTCGTTTCGGCAGACAGCAAGCACTTTCCTTTTCGAAAAAGAAGCAAAAAACGTTTGCGCCTTCGACGGTGCCAGAGGCCCGTCTGGCAGAGCCCCGGCATGATCGCAGGGCGGACGAACCGGGCGAACAGGCCGGAGTTGAGGGGGGCACCTGAGGGAGCTCACCGAATGCCGCATCCTACGATGTCCCGTCGCGCCGTGCTTGCGACCGCCACGGCCGCGATGGCCGTGCCGCTTGGGCGCGCGCGCGCCGCCGAGACGGGATCGGTCGAGCTGGTGGCCAGTTTCGCCGAGCCGCACCAGGTCACCGGCGTGGCCGTGGCGTCGAACGGCCGCATTTTCGTGAACTTCCCGCGTTGGGAGCAGGACGTGTCGGTCTCGGTGGCCGAGGTGGGTAAGAATGGCAAGCTGACACCCTACCCGGACGCGGCGTGGAACAGCTTCCGCGCGGCCGACCCGGCCGGTGCCGCCCAGCGTTTCGTGTGCGTGCAGAGCGTCACCTGCGACCCGCAGGGCAACCTATGGGTGCTCGATCCGGCCGCACCTGGCTTGGCGCTCGAAGTCACCGGCGGGCCGAAGCTGGTGCGTATCGATCTCGCCAACAACCAGGTCGCCCGTGTCTATGCGCTCGGCAACGACGTAGCCCCGCAGGGCGCCTACCTGAACGACATACGTTTCACACCGGACGGCAAGCGCGCCGTGCTGACCAATTCCGGGCAGCCCGGCTGCCTTGTGGTGTTCGATGTCGCCTCGGGCCGCGCACGCCGCGTGCTCGACGGGCATCCCAGCACGCAGTTCGAGAAAGGCCTGACGATGACGGTGGAGGGCAAGCCGCTCCGCCGCCTCGATGGCCAGACGGCCGAGTTCTCCGCCGACGGGATCGCGATCGATGCGAAAGGCGACTACGTCTACTGGCAGGCGACGACCGGAACGCAGATGTACCGGGCGCCGCTGCACGCTTTGTTCGACGAGAAGCTGACGCCTGCGCAGCAGGGCGCGGCGGTAGAGACATACACGCCCACCTTCATCGCCGACGGCTACTGGATGGCCCGCAGCGGCCACCTTTACGTGACGAGCTGTTCGGACAACACCGTCAAGCGGATGAATCCGGACCGCACGTTCTCGGTGGTTGCGCGGGACAGCCGTTTCAATTGGCCCGACAGCATGGCGGAGGGGGCGGACGGCACGATCTATGTGACCTGCTCGCACATTCCGCAGATGAAGTCCTGGCAAGGGCCGGGAGTTGAGCGCAGCTCGTTGTTTCGCTTCAAGCCGTAAGTAAGCAAGCAGTCCTTTTTTGAAAAAAAGGACCAAAAAACTTTTACTCCCTGTCGGCGGGTGCTGAAACATTCCCCGACAGGGAGCAAAAGTTTTTTGCTTCTTTTTTTCAAAAAAGAAGGCCTTTCTTCCTTTTCCTCGGAACCGCACAAAATGACAATCGACCTGAAAGACCGCGTAGCCATCGTAACCGGCGCCGGCGGCGGCCTGGGCCGTGCGCATGCGCTGCTTCTCGCCAGGCGCGGCGCAAAGGTCGTGGTGAACGATCTCGGCGGCGCCGTCAGCGGCACCGGCGGCTCGCTTTCGGCGGCTGAGGGCGTAGCTGCCGAGATCATCGCCGCCGGCGGCGAGGCGATCGCCAATGGCGCGTCCGTCGCCGAGCAGGGTCAGGTTCAAGCCATGGTGGCCGAAGCCATGCAGCTTTGGGGCCGGGTGGACATACTGGTCAACAACGCCGGCATCCTGCGCGACAAATCCTTCAGCAAGATGGACATGGCAGATTTCCGCCTGGTGATAGACGTGCACCTTATGGGTGCTGCGTATTGCACGAAGGCGGCGTGGGACATCATGCGCGCGCAGAATTACGGAAGGATCGTGATGACGACGTCCTCTTCCGGGCTGTACGGCAATTTCGGCCAGGCCAATTATGGTGCCGCGAAGATGGCGCTGGTGGGCCTGATGCAGACGCTCGCCATAGAAGGCCAGAAGAACGACATTCGGGTGAACTGCCTCGCACCCACCGCCGCCACGCGCATGATGGAGGGGCTGATACCGCCTGACATGATCGCCAAACTGACGCCGTCCGCCGTCAGCCCCGGGCTACTGGCGCTGGTGGCCGAGGACGCGCCGACGCGCACCATCCTATGCGCCGGCGCCGGCAGTTTCGAGCAGGCGCAGGTGACTTTGACCCGCGGCATATTCGTGGGCGACGGGGAGGATGCGGCGGAGCAGGTGGCTTCGCGTTGGGCGGAAATCGGGGCGGCCGAGGGCGTTGTGGTGCCGGAGAGTTCCTGGGCGCAGGGTAAGACGGAGCTGGAGAAGGCGGGGTAGGGAAGAAAGGCCTTCTTTTTTGAAAAAAAGAAGCAAAAAACTTTTGCTCCCTGTCGGGGACTTTACTGGCTGGGGCCTGTAATTTTAAATTTGGGGTAGGACATGATGCGATCTGACGGCGACGCTTCTCCGCACGAACCCGAAGTGCCGCCGCAGCCTGCGAAAACGGGCGACGAGGCCGCGGAGCCTGCCGTCCCAACGCCCACTGAAGCCGACGAAGTAAGGTAAGTCTGGCTGGCGGCACCGCCCGGGCTACGTGCCGGTGGCGACAAGGTGCTCACCCAGAACGAAGCCTGCTGTGCAGACGTATCGTCCGCTCAGACGCCGCCCACCCTGCAACATCCGGGCGCCTGAAGAGCTACCAAATCCGAAACAGCGTCAGGGCAAAAGTTTTTTGCTTCTTTTTTTCAAAAAAGAAGGTCTTCCTTCCTTACCGCAAGCTTCACTGCAGGGCCGGAATCACCCGACCTTGGCCGGCTCAGGCCGGAACGCCCCACCCGCCGCCGCGCGTGCCGCGGCCAGACGTCCGCCCTCTTGCGCCATCAGGTCCATCAGTCGCTCCGGATCGCTGGCGCGCAATCCGGACGCAAACAGCTCCCCGCCCTGTGCGATGATGATCTCGCGCCTGTTCTGCGCCACCCCGTCGACGATGATGCGCGCCACTTCGGCCGGGTCCATGCCGGCGTCGATGTTGGCGTCCGACGTGCCGCGCACCGAGCCGTCGCCCTGCAGCGCGTTCGTGGCGATGGCCGTGCGCACGGAACCCGGCAGCACAGTGGTGACGGAGACGTTGTAGGCCACTTCGCACTCCGCCCGCAGCGCCTCGAAATAGCCCAGCAGCGCGTGCTTGGCCGCGCAGTAGCCGGTGCGCAGCGGCGAGCCGATGCGGCCGGCAAGCGAGCTGATCGCCACCAGGCGCCCGGTGCGGCGCTCCACCATGTGCGGCACCACCAACTGGGTCAGCCGGAGCGGGGCGAAGAAATCCGTCTCCATCAGCGCGCGATACACCTCGGGCCCGGTGTCGAGTGCGAGGCTGCGCTGGCTGATGCCGGCGTTGTTGACGAGCATGTCGATCTGCCCGCGCCAGGCGATGGCGCGTTGCACGACGCCAGGCAGCGCGTCGTAATCCGTGGCCTCGAACGGCAGCACTAGGCTCGGCGCGTCACATCCGGCGGCCACCTGCTCGAGCGCTTCCACACGGCGGCCGGACAGGATTAGCGCCCAGCCAGCGCGGCCTAGCTCCTGGGCGAGCGCCTGGCCTATGCCGGAGGAGGCGCCGGTGATCCAGGCTGTGCGTTGTTCGGTGCTCATGGGCGGGATCCTTAAGAAAGAAAGCAAGGCCTTCTTTTTTGAAGAAAAGAAGCAAAAACTTTTGACTCGGCTGTCGCGGACCTTTCCGGAAAGAGCGGCGACAGTGGACCAAAAGTTTTTTGCTTCTTTTTTTCAAAAAAGAAGGCCTTGCTTGCTTAAAGCCTTTGATACACCCCGATAACCCGGGAAGCCGCCAGCAAATTCCCCTTCAGCGCGCGCAACAGATGCCCCCGCCCAGGCGGGCCGGCGAAGCTCGGCACCACATCAACCGCGAACAACTGAAACGCATAGCGGTGCGGCCCGTGCCCGGGCACCGGCGAGGGCGCCATCCAGCCAGGCCGCGCCACCGAGTTCCGCCCCACCTGGAATCCCAAAGGGGACACGCGCGTCTGCTTCATCCCCAGCCCGCCCTCCTGTATGCCGGAGAGGCTGACCGGAATGGAATGCAGCACCGCGTGCACGAGCGGGCGGGGAAACGGCGCGTCCGCATCCTCCACGATCAAGGCGAGCGACTTCGTGCCTTCCGGCGCGCCATGCCATTCCAGCGGCGGGAACAACGCCTCGCCGTCCTGGGTGTAGCGGTCCGGGATGGTGCCGCCATCCTCGAAGGCCGGGCTGGTGATGGTCAGGCCATGGCGCGGCAGGTCCAGGCGGCTGGTGGCCAGCGCGCTCAGGCCGGGACGGACCTGGCGCAGCATCTGGCCAACCTTGCGCGCCCATTCGTTCGCCATGCGACCACTCCCTTGTCCACCGGCCGGCAACGCGGCAGCCTGCTGGTCTTTCCACCTCTCGCAGCACCGGCGCAACCCTGGCATCCCAAAGCTTTGCTGCACCGCAAGGGCAGCAAGGCGTATTGTTATGCGCCTAATCTGCTGCGGCCCCGGCTTGGGGCCATGCCACACGAATAAGGATCGGCCGGTGAGCTTGTCTGTGACCACGAAGACCGACGTGCCGGCACTTGCACGCCCGGCGGGCGAGGCGGTGATGGCGGTGCTGCTGGCGATAAGCCTCTCGCACCTGCTGAACGACCTGATGCAGTCGCTGGTGCCCGCGGTCTATCCGGTGCTGAAGGGCCGGCTCGGGCTGAGCTTCGCGCAGATCGGCGGCATCACGCTGGTGAACCAGATGACGGCGTCCGTGCTGCAGCCGGTGGTGGGCACGTTCACGGACCGCCGGCCGATGCCGTATTCGCTGCCGTTCGGCATGGCGTCCACGCTGGTGGGCCTGCTCCTGCTGAGCCAGGCGGAGAGCTATCCGGCGGTGCTGGTGGCGGTGGCCTGCGTGGGCGTCGGCTCCTCGGTGTTCCATCCGGAGAGCTCGCGGGTGGCGCGGCTGGCCTCCGGCGGGCGGCACGGCATGGCGCAATCGGTGTTCCAGGTGGGCGGCAACGCCGGCTCCGCGCTGGGACCGCTGCTGGCAGCCTTCGTCATCGCGCCACACGGCCACCATGCCGGTGGGCAGGGCTTGATCGCCTGGTTCGGGCTGGCGGCGCTGGCCGGCATCGTGGTCCTGACCGGGGTCAGCCGCTGGTACGGCCGAAACATACGCACCTGTGTGGCCAGGCAGGCGGCCGAAATCGCCCGCCTGGATCATGGGCGCGTGGCCTGGGCCATGGCCATTCTGGTGGCGCTGCTGATGTCGAAGTTTTTCTACACCGCCAGTATGTCCAACTATTACCAGTTCTTCCTGATCGACCGCTTCCATCTCAGCCAGCATACGGCGCAGCTTTGCCTTTTCCTGTTCCTTGGCGCGTTCGCGGCCGGCACGTTCCTGGGCGGCCCGATCGGCGACAGGATCGGCCGCAAGCGGATCATCTGGGTGTCCATCCTCGGGGTGCTGCCGTTCACGCTGGCGCTGCCCTATGTCGGGCTGACAGGCACCATCCTGCTCACGATCCCAATTGGGCTGCTCCTCGCCTCGGCTTTTCCGGCCATCGTAGTGTATGCGCAGGAGCTGATGCCTGGCCGCGTGGGCACCGTGTCCGGCCTGATGTTCGGGCTGGCGTTCGGGCTGGGTGGGCTGGGAGCAGCGGCGCTGGGCCTGCTGGCGGACAGGACCAGCATCGGCTTGGTGTTTCAGATATGCGCGTTCCTGCCGGCGCTGGGGCTGCTGGCGGGGTTCTTGCCGGCGCTTGAGGAGTAAGGTAGGCCAAGGGCTCTGCCCCTGGACCCCGCTAAGGACAGTCGTCCTTAGAACCTGTTTTGCTTCGCGGTGTGAGGAGAGGGGGCATGCGTGCCTTGGCCACCGCGCGTGTGCCCCCCCCCTCTCCTCACACCGCGAGGGGCGAAGCCCGGGGTCTGGGGCCGACTGGCCCCAGCGGGGTCCAGGGGCAGAGCCCTTGGCCTTGCCTTGCCTACGCCGCCACCTCATCAGCCCGCTTCGCCCCACGCGCGCCCATCGGCTTCGGCGGCCCGACCGTGCTGTCCTGCGCCGTCTGGTGTTCCAGCTCCGCGTTCAGCTCCGCGCCCACCAGCACGATGATCGTCGATATCCAGATCCACGTCATAAAGCCTACGGCCGCGCCGAGTGACCCATACGTCTTGTTGTAGCTGCTGAAATTCGCTGCGTACCACGAGAACGCGGCCGAGCCGAGGATAAAGACGATGCCGGCGAACCCGCTGCCCCAGCTCACCCAGCGCCACTTCGCCTTCGTCCGGCTCGGCCCATAGCGATACACCAGCGCAAGAAACAGCATGATCACGCCCAGCATCACCGGCCAGCGCCCAAGGTTCAGCAGCGCGTCGGCGACACCGCCCAGATAGACGAGTTGCAGAACCGCCGGCACCACCGCAACTGCGGTCAGCGCCAGTATGATGAAGAGCAGCGCGCCCATGGTAAAGGCCAGCGACAGCCAGGTGCGGTGCAGGAAGCTTCGGGTCTCCTTCTCCTCATAGACGGCGTTCAGCGCGTCGAAGAGCGACTTGATGCCGGCGTTGGCACTCCACACCGTGGTCAGCAGGCCGAAGATGGCGCCGAAGCCCAGCGCATTATGCGGCGCGGAGGTAAGCGACTTGATCTGGTCGGTGATGATTTGCATGCCGCCCTGCGGCACCACGCCGCTCAGCGACGTCAGGTGCTTGGCTATGTCGGCAGGGTCGGCGATGAGGCCGTAGAGCGAGATCAGCGCGGCGATGGCGGGGAAAATGGCCAGCAGCGCGTAATAGGTGACGGCCGCGGCCTCGGCCATGATCCGGTCTTCACCGATGTCGTTGAACACGCGCTTGGCAACCTGTTTCCAGCCACGCGCCGGAATTTCCGAAGGCTTGGCCGCAAGTGCGCCTGTGGCGGCGGAAGCGGCGGTCTGGCCAGGCTGCGGCGCCGCCTGCCCGGGCGCCTTGCGCCGCACGGCGTTCCACACTGTGGCACCGGCCTCCAGCGCCACGGCAACCACGGCGATATCGACCGCGCGACGAAGTTTCTGGGCCATGCGGTCGCCTCCTGGTCAGTGTTTCTTCAGCTCTGCCGGCTTGTGCACGGCCTGCTTGCCGGACTTGCTGCTCTTCACGAGTACTTCCGGATTCTCCTTGGTGGCTTTCGCCGTGTGACCCTTCACCTTGGTCGTCGAGGTGACGATCTTCTCGACAGTGCCCTCCGTCTTGCCCTGGGCGGTGCCCCAAGTGACGTGGTCGCCTTTCTTCGGCAGCGTGGTCATGGCGCTCGCTCCTGATCTGACCGGCAACGAACGCGAGCTTGGCTGCGCAGGTTGCGGGTAGCCTAGCCGAAAGCAAGGAAGGCCTTCTTTTGTGAAAAAAAGAAGCAAAAAACTTTTGTCCCCTTCGACGCTGAGGCGCTTGGTGCGCCATGGCCGCATCAGGCTGCTGCAACTTATCCTCGATGCGGCTCGGTCACGTATTTCGGAAAGCGCCTGTGTAACCAGAGCCACTCCGCGGGCCGTTCGGTGATCCAGCGCTCCAGCCGGTCGTTGATCGCCTGCGTCAATTCGGCGATCGCCTCCTGCATGTCGGCGCCGGCGCGCGGCAGCAGCGGCGTGTCCACGATCAGCCGGAGCCGTGCCGGGCCGATGCGCTGCACGCGGCCGGGTATGACGGGGCAGCCGAAGCGCACGGCCAGGGCTGCGGCGGCCGGCGCTGTCATGGCCGGCAGGCCGAACAGGCGGGCCTCGATGCCGTCGTTCATCTTCTGGTCGGTCAGCATGCCCAGGTAGCCGCCGCGCCGCATGTGGGCGAATGCCGCGCGCGCACCCCGGGCGCCCTTCGGAAACATCGGCACAGCCAGGCCCATGGCGCGCCGGCGCAGGTCCAGTATCACCTCGTCGAGGGTGGTGTTGGAGGCCTGGCGGTACACGCTGGAGAACGGCATGCCGTACTGCGCAACCACAGGCGGCAGAATCTCCCAGTTGCCGATATGGCCGGAGACGAAGATGGCCGGCCCGCCGCGCGCGGCTTGGTCCCGCAGCACGTACTCGTTGACGATCTCCCATCCTGGCCCCGCGCCAGAGTCCTTCGGCAAGGCCGCCAGATGCGGGAACTCGCCTGCCGTGCGGCCGAGGTTCTCCCACATGCCACGGATGATTTCGGCGCGCGCCGGCGCGGTCAGATGGGGCAGCGCCACGCGCAGATTGGCGTCCGCCACGCGGGTGACGGGTAATCGCGGTCCTACGGCGCGGCATAGTGCGCCCATTGTGTTGGACGCCCTTACGGGCCCGAGAAGGCGCAGGATCCGTATCACAGCGCGCACGAGGCTCACCTCGGCCGCGTGACGCCAGCGCCTCAGGGCAGGACGGCGGACGCTCTGCCGTTCGTCTGCGGATCGTTCGATGTTGCCGTCTGCCGTCATCCTGGCCCGCTGCGTTTAGCGCTGTTAGGCGGGCAGGAAGTAAGGCCTTCTTTTTTGAAAAAAAGAAGCAAAAAACTTTTGGTCCTGACGCTGCTGAAGCGCCTCCCCGGCGCCCAAGAGAAGGACTGCTTTCTTACTTTCCTACCCGGGACACTGCGCCTCCAGCATCCGGACCGCTGCCTCCGGGCCTGCCAGTATCTCGGCCAGTCGGGCCCGGTCCATCACCGACATGCCGTCCACCTGCTGCAACGTCGCCTGCACCGACCGCACCAGGCTGTCGAATTTCGGCCCTCCACCGAGCCGCCTGGTTTCCAGCTCGAACGCACGCAACGTTCGCGCCGCGTCCTCCGTGGAATCAAGTGCTGCGTCGCGGGCCACCCTGTCCTCCGGCAAAGCGAGCAATGTCGCCGTGACACGGTCCTGCAGCGCGGTCTCGAACCGGTGCAGCGAGCCGGCCAGCAAGGCCGCCCGTGCCTCGGCCAGGCGACGGCGCTGCGCCGGGTCGCCAAGCTGGTCCGACAAGCTCTCCACGAGGCTGGCCTGGCGCCGCAGCTCGGACGCGGCGTTCGCCGGGACGCTTTCCACCTGGCCGGCCGTCTCGTTCTCCAGCCAGGCGAGCGCCGCTTCGGCCGCCGCCTCGGCCTGCTTGCGGCGCACCGGGACCTTCTGCGCCGCGGCGAACAGGGCCGCGCTGGCGTGCGGCACCCTGATCGTCAGCAGGCCCAGCATCATTCCCCAGGCACGCGGGCCGTGCTTCTCGGTCTCCGCCAGCATCCCCGCCAGGTCGGTGTCTGTCAGCCGGACTGCGGCGTGATCGTGGTCATGAAGGGCCAGGGCGGCGTCGAGTATGCTGGAGAGCGCGGTGAGCAGGTGGCCCAGCTCGGCCGCCGGAAGGCCCTGCGCGCCCCATTCCGCGGCCAGGCCGGGCGGCAGCTCAGCGGCAAGCCCGCGCAGCGTTGCGGCCGCTTCCGGCCACAGCAGCGCGCCGGCTTGGCGAACGAGCGCGCCCTGCCCGGTGGAGGCCCCGGAGATGAGTTCGTCCACCCGCGCAAGGCAGGAGGCAGGGGAACGCTTCATCGCCTCCCGCACGGCGCGCGACAGCACGAGCAAGGCGCTGCGCGGCAGGAAGAACGTGCCGGCACGCCAGGCGGCAGGCGTGACGATCAGGGCGTCTGCCGGCAGGAACAGCAGGCGGGAGAAGCGCAGCGGGCGCGCCGGCTGGATGGCGCGCAGGCGTGGGCGGACTGGGGCCAGCACCTCGTCCGTCGCCCCGCGAACCTCCAGCGAATCCACCATGCGCAGTACCTGGAGCACTTGCGCGTCGGCGGCGTTCGCTACGCCGCGGCGGACGTCTCTGATGGCTTGGGGGATCATTTGGACGGGTGCAGGAGACGCAAGGAAGGCGTTCTTTTTTGAAAAAAAGAAGCAAACAACTTTTGCTCCTCGGCTGCATCGGCGGCGCGCGCTGGTCCTGACGCCGCCCGTGTTGCGGGAGGGCGCCGGGGTAAGGCTTTCATGCTGCCAGGCTCCTGATGCGCTCGTTGCGCGCCTTGAGGTTCACGGCCTGGCTGGGGTCGTGGACGGCCAGGCCCGCGGCGTGAGTGGTGGGTGGGCGGGCGTGCAGCCTGGCGAGCAGCGCAGGTTCGCCGGCAAACCAGAGATCGGCCTCGGCGGGAACAGGCGGCAGCAGCAGGATGATTTCGGCCAGCGTGGCGGCCCGCTCCTCGTCCGCCCCGCAGGCCCGCCAGAGCAGGCAGACATGCTCCCACCCGTCTAGCAGCCAGTCCGGCTGGCGGACCGCCGCGAAAACGCCGGCCTGCGATTCGGCCCACCTGCCAAGCAGGCCTGGCAGGTCCGCGAGGAGCTTGTTGCCTGCCTGCAGCGCCAGGCGGCCTGCCGCGTGCATGGCGCCGGCAGCTTCCACTGCCTGGAGCGCGGCAGGGATGCCGCCTTCGGCGGCCGACCACGCCTGCATCTCGGCCGCCATTGCGGCGATCGCCGCAAGCAGGGCTCTGCCGCGGCCGGGAGGCGCCGCCCCGTTCGCGCCGGCCGGGCCGTCCAGGGCGGAGCGCGCGAGTTCCGCGGCAAGCAGGGAGATGTCCGCCATGACGGCCTCTGGCGAGCGGCCGGTGCGCCTGGCCACCTGTTGCACCGCAAGCTGGCTGTTCCTGCGGTCGGGCGTGGCCTGCGCGTCCGGCTCCATCGCCGCAAGAAGCGCCCCGAAGAATGCTGCCTGGCGCCGGCCGTCCGCCGCCTGCGCGGCCGCGGCGGCCGAGGCGGCGGAGCGGCCGGCCGCGCCTTCGGCCGCGACCGCGGCGGCGGCGGCGCGCACGCTGCCTGGCGAGAAGCCGCTCAGGGTGGCCAGGCGTCCGGCAAGACGGACGTCATGCAGGGTGGGCACGCAGAACTCGGCCAGTGAGGCGAGCGCCAGGACATAGACTCCGCGGGCGCCGCCGGGATGCGGCACGATCACGTCCGGCCGGCGCTCCAGCATGCGGATGCGCGCGCCGGCCAGCGCCGGGCTGGTGAACGGCACGGTAACGCCGCGCTCGCGGAACGTTGCGGGCAGCCAATGCTGAAGGTCTGGAGCGGGTAGCGCGGGCGGTGACAAGGCAGTGTCCTCGCCGGCAGAAAGGCCGGTGGCCCAGTCTGATGCGGAAATGTGAAAAGAGGCTTACCGGCGATGATGCAAGAGGAAGCAGGCAAGGCCTTCTTTTTTGAAAAAAAGAAGCAAAAAACTTTTACTCCCCCGCCTGCACCAAAGCCCGGCCTGGTTCTGCCAGTGCGCGCGCCTGCAGAACCAGACCGGGCTTTGGTGCAGGCTGGGGAGTAAAAGTTTTTTGGTCCTTTTTTTCAAAAAAGGACTGCTTGCTTTCTTAACCCGACGTCAACACGCGCTCGCTCACTTGCGCCGCACCCCGGCAAAGGCGAGTGACCGCCGATGCGCATAGTCACTTGGAACATTAACTCCCTGCGGCTGAGGCTGAGCCTGCTTGAGCGTTTGGTGTCGGCCCTGGACCCGGACGTCATCTGCCTGCAGGAGACCAAGGTGCCGGACGAGCTGTTCCCCGAGGACGC
>CAXTCL010000037.1:15150-21437 GCA_964242035.1 uncultured Acetobacteraceae bacterium
GGACGCGCCGGCCGCCCTTGGCTACACGCATTATGCCAGGCGCGGGATGAAGGGCTATAACGGCGTCGCCGTGCTGTCCCGCCATCCGTTGGAAATCGCCGACGGCCCGGACTGGTGCGCGCGCGGCGACTGCCGGCATCTGCACGTGCGCGTGGCAGCCCCAGGCGGCCCGATCGAGCTGCACGATTTCTACGTGCCCGCCGGCGGCGACGTGCCGGACCGCGCGCTGAACGCGAAGTTCGCCCACAAGCTGGATTTCGTGGCCGAGGCGGCCGGCTGGTTCGCCGCACGCGGCGTGGCACAGCGCACCGTGCTGGTGGGCGACCTCAACATCGCGCCGCTGGAGCATGACGTGTGGAGCCACAGGCAGCTTCTCGGCGTGGTGAGCCACACGCCGGTGGAAGTGGGCGCGCTGCAGGCCTGGCTGGCCGCCGGGTTCCACGATGCGGTGCGCCACTTCGTGCCGGCGGACGAGAAGCTCTACACCTGGTGGTCCTACCGCAACCAGGACTGGCGCAAATCGAACCGCGGGCGCCGGCTGGACCACATTTGGGTCAGCCGGGACCTGGTGGATCGGCTGGTGGGCTATGAGATACTGGCCGATGCGCGGGACTGGCCGCGGACCAGCGACCATGTGCCGGTGCTGGTGGAAATCAGAGAGTAATATTAGAGGCTGGACAAATAAGAAACAAGGCAGAGCGATGACTTCTAAATTAAACAACTTACTCGTGGTGTTTGGCGCATTATCAGCAGTCATCCTTCCCCTAGGCGCAGTCGCTGAACAAACTACTAAGGACACAGCGGCGCTATCTCCTGACGACCTATTTGGGAGTATGTGCTCCAATCAAGAATTTACGCTTTTCAGCTGTCACACATCTGACGTGCAAAAGAGTGCACGAAAAATCTCGTTCGCATTGTGTATAAATCACAATTCGACAGTGACTCTCGTTAGTGAAAAAGAGGGACTTCCAAAACAAGTAGTAGCCGCGAACCATCTTGAAGAATATCTGAATAGTGAGTCGGCAAAAGGATCAAAACTGGCATTGCGCTTTTGTAGCGGAGCTACATCTTTCCAGATTTTGGGGAGTCTAAGTTCCGTTGATCTAGGGCCAACTACAATTTCCATCAATGATAAGCAACTAAACTCAACCTGCTCTGCTGCGCAGTCTCATTGGCGAAATGGTATGTTCGTCCTGAGCGGGCGGGCAAGGCACGTCCACGTCTTCCACCTGATGGATCTTGGGTTAGCGAGTGCGATGTCATCACCGCCAGAGTAGACCTCGACTCAAACAGCAAACAGAATTCTTGAAAAGCACCAGAGAGGACCAGAGAGGACCAAGGTATGAAAAACAATAAGCTTTTCGAAAGTTCGGAGATTCAGTATTCAATTTCTTCTCAAACTGACGAAGATCAACAGTCCGTTCAGCCTCTAGCAACGGAAGACATGTCTGAACCTTTTTCCTTTGGCTCAGATAGCGGATTGGCCATCGCTTATGACACTTCAAAACAGGACGCCGAACATAGCAACCAAGCTAACGCATCGTCGCCCACGGTGGGTTTTACACAAGCATTCGAGTCTCAGTTAAATAGTCTATACTCCACAACCGTGTTCAACACCGAGGACTCAGACATTCAAGCCAATATAACTACATTCCATTCTCCAGGCGGAAGTAGTACATATTCGTTCGGCTTGTAAGAGTTAGAGCGTGGGGACAAAAGCTTTTCGGTTCCATTCTAAAAAAGACGGCGCTTCTTGCTCACGTCTGTTCCGCGATCAGCGCCCTGATCCGCCCAGCCAGCACATCCATGGCGAACGGCTTCGTCAGCACGTGCATGCCAGGCTCCAGGTGGCCATGGCTCAGCACCGCGTTCTCCGCGTAGCCCGTCATGAACAGCACGCGCAGGTCCGGCCGCGCCACGCGCCCCTGGTCGGCCACCTGCCGGCCGTTCAGCCCGCCCGGCAGGCCCACGTCGGTCACCAGCAGGTCGATGCGCGCGTCCGATTGCAGCACGGCCAGCGCGGCGGCGCCGTCGGCCGCCTCGATGGCGACGTAGCCCAGGTCTTTCAGCACCTCGGCCACCAGCATGCGTATCGTCGGCTCGTCATCGACCACGAGCACCGTCTGACCCGATTCCGCCCGCGGCGCCGCGGTGCGCTCGGGTTCCGCGTCGCTCTCGGCGGCGCCGCGGTGGCGCGGCAGGTAGATGCACATCGTCGTGCCGCGGCCGACCTCGGAATAGATGCGCACCTGGCCGCCCGACTGGCGCGCGAAGCCGTAGATCATCGACAGGCCCAGCCCGGTGCCCTGGCCGATCGGCTTGGTGGTGAAAAACGGGTCGAACGCGCGCGCCACCACGTCAGGCGGCATGCCGACACCGTTGTCGGACACGCAGAGCGACACGTACTGGCCGGGCGGCAGCTCGCGTTCGGAGGCGGCATGCGCGTCCAGCCAGCGGTTGCCCGGCTCGATCGTCAGCTTGCCGCCGTCCGGCATCGCGTCGCGCGCGTTGATGCAGAGGTTCAGCAGCGCGTTCTCCAGCTGGTTCGGGTCCACCAGCGTGGTCCACAGCCCGCCTGCCGCTACCACCTCCACGGCCACCTCGGGTCCCACCGTGCGTCGTATCAGCTCGTCCATGCCGGTGATCAGCCGGTTCACGTCGGTTGGCCTGGGCTCCAGCGTCTGGCGGCGGGAGAAGGCGAGCAGCCGGTGGGTGAGTGCCGCCGCCCGCTTGGCGGCACCCTGGGCCGCGGCGATGTAGCGGTCCGCGTCGGCAAGCCGGCCTTGCGCCAGGCGGGTGGAGAGCAGCTCCAGGCTGCCGGCGATGCCGGTGAGCAGGTTGTTGAAATCATGCGCCAGCCCGCCGGTGAGCTGGCCCACCGCCTCCATCTTCTGGGACTGGCGGAGCTGCTCCTGCGCGCGCGCCAGCTCCGCCTGCCCGGCTTTCTCGGCGGTGCTGTCGCGCGCCACGCAATACAGGCTGCCCTCGTCGGACACCGCGACCCAGGAGACCCAGCAATAGTCGCCCTGGCGGCGGCGCAGGCGGTTCTCGAACTTCCAGGTCGTATGTCCCGCGGCCAGGCGGGCGGTCTCGCGGCGTGTGGCGGCGCGGTCATCCGGGTGTTCCAGCCATTCGGTGGTGCGGCCGAGCAGGTCCTGCTCGTCCCAGCCGAGCAGGCTGGTCCAGGCGGGGTTGATGCTGGTCAGGCGGCCGTCGAGGTCGGCGACGCAGAGCAGGTCCTGACTCACCCGCCAGATGCGGTCGCGCTCGCGGGTGCGCGCCTCCACCCGGCTCTCCAGGCTCTCGTTCAGCTCGCGCAGCCGGCCCTCGATCCGCTTGGCTAGCGTGATGTCGTAGACCACGCCGCTGAAGCGCACCCCGCTGGTCTCGGCATCGCCCAGGTACTCGCCGCGCCTGGTCAGCCAGCGCGTCTCCTGGTTGTCCGGACGCACGATACGCAGATCCACCCGGCTGGCGGTGCCGGGCCGGTCGTCGCCGCCCGGCTCGATGAGCAGCGGGTCGCCAGGCAGCACCACGGCGTTGATCGTGCGCACCGGCAGGTCGGTGGCGGCGTGCAGGCCGAGCAGGGCGCAGAACTGGGCGGAGACGGAGACGGTGCCGAAGCCAGCCACGTGCTCGAAGGTGCCGACCCCGCCGGCGGTCTGGGCGATACGGAGCTTCTCTTCCAGCCGCTTCTGCTCGGTGATGTCCACCAGCACGCCGGACAGGCGCGCGGGCCGGTCCTCCGCGCCGCCGTGCCCGTCCGGATGGGCCATGCCGCGGGCCTGCAGCCAGCGCACCGTGCCGCCCGCAGAGACGGTCCGGTATTGCTTGTTGAGCACTTCGGAGCCGCGCATCATGCCGCCGAAGGCCAGCCGCATGCGGTCGCGGTCCTGCGGATGGATGAAGCTGAAGAACATGGACGGCGTGATCCCAGCCGCGGCTTCGCCCGGTGTTAACGCCAGCAGGGTGGCGAACCCTGCATCGCCCATGATCCGCCGGTCCGCCACGTTCCACTCCCAGGCCGCGGCGGCGCCCGAGACGGAGAGCGTGTTCCGCAGCCGCCCGGCCACGGTGTCCGCCGGCATCGCAGCCGCGTCCCGCTCTGCCGGGGCCGATTCAGGCTGGCCCGGTGCTGCGGGCCCGGACGCGTCGTTCACGGCGGAGGGGCGCAGTCAGAGCGGGCCCGGCTCAGAGGGTTGCAGTCAGGCGACATCGGCATCGTCGCTGATGACGCTCGCGATGAACTGGCCCACCAGCAGCTTCAGGGCGGCGAGCGACGGCATGTCCAGGATCATGGCGATGTAGCCGCGTATGTCACGCCCGAGGACCGAGAAGTTTATATAGAGGAACAGCACGGTGCTGTCCGCCTCGCCGTGGCTTCCCAGCGTGAACAGCGCCTCGCCTCTGGTGTGGAACACCTTGGGCAGCGTCATGCTCAGCGACTGGCGCAGCATGTTCGCCATGCTGCCGAGACAGTTGTTGAGTATGATGTTGCCGGTCTCGGCGAGCGCCTCCTCCTCCATCTCCGCGGCCTCGCTGTCTGAGGCCGCGTCCCCGATGACCGCGCGCGCCAGCTCCAGGCTGTTGGCCTGCGGGAAGACGAGCATGGCGCGGCCGGAAAAGGCGCCGGCGAAATCCTGCCGCACCGCCACCAGGTCGCCTGCCTCGCGCTCGCTGATCAAGGCGGAGGCCTCGCGCGATCCGACGATCTCTATGGACGGCACCGCGAGGAGCACCTGGCGGCCGACCATGCTGCGCAGCGAGGCGGCCGCACGGCTGACACCAATGTTCACGAGTTCGGTCAGCGCGTCCCGCTCCAGCTCGTTAAGCTCCAGTTCGTTAAGCTCTGGGGCGGCTGGCATGCCTAGCGCGCGGCGCGCAGCCGCAGCGCGGCGCCGGAGAGAAAGCCGCGCAGGCCGTCCTCGGTCAGTGGCTTGCTGACGAACGCGGCGCCGGTGGCGCGCGCGCGCATCACCACCTCGTCCTGCACGTTCGCGGTGATCACGGCCAGCGGCATGGCGGGGTGCAGCGCGCGTATCTCGGCTGCAAGCTCGAGGCCGTCGCGCCCCGGCATGTTGAAGTCCAGCAGCGCCACGTCCACACCGCCGCCGGCGATGGCAGCCAGCGCCTCTTCGGCGTTCGCGGCTTCGCGCCGCTGCCAGTCCGGCTGCAGACTGCCAACCGCCTTGCCGGCGACGATGCGGGCAAGCTTGCTGTCATCGACAATGAGAACAGTGATCGTCATGCGGGCTCCGTGCGTTTCGATAGCGTGTTGTGCCGTGCGGGGCAAACCGGGCGGCGGGTCAGAAAGGCAAGGCCTTCTTTTTTGAAAAAAAGCAAAAAACTTTTACTTCTGACGCTGTTGCAAATGCGCACGCCGACAGGACCAGCCCGCACCGTGGTGCAGGCGTGGGAGCCGAAAGTTTTTTGGTCCTTTTTTCAAAAAAGGACTGCTTGCTTCCTGTGCTTGCGCTTCACGGCGGAGTGGCATCTTTCCCCGCCAGCAAGGGCAAAACCCAGGTATCCAGGAAGACATCCCCCGCAGGCCCGGCTACCGCAGGCCGGAACGCCAGCAGCACCTGCACCACCGCCGTATGCAGCCTGCCGGCCGGCGTCAGGTCCACCCGGCAGCCGGGGTGGGACTGCAACAGCGCCACCAGCGTCTCGGCGTCCTCGATCCGGCTGTCTCCTGTCAGGCGAATGACGCCGCCGTCCAGCGCCACGCTCATCCGAGCAGCCCCGCCAGGTCCAGCACGAGCAGCACGGTGCCGTCGCCCAGCAGCGCCGAGCCACGCAGGCCCGGCGTGGCCGCCAGCAGAGCGGGCAGCGGGCGCAGCAACACGTCCAGGCGCGCGCCCAGGCCGTCCACTTCCAGGCCCACGAGCTGGCCGTCCACCCTGGCCACCACCACGCGGGCGAACGGCGCCGGCACGGGCGTGTCCGTCCCGAGGACAAGGCGGCCGAGCAGGCCGGCGAGTCCCACCAGCGGGATCGTGCGGGCGCGCAGCACGAAAGCCTGGCCGGCCTGTATGGGCACTAGAGCGGCACGCGCCACCCGCGCCGTTTCCTCTATGTCGCCTACCGGTACGGCGAACATGTCGTCGCCCAGCCGGACGGCGACGACGCCCAGGATCGCGGCAGACTGCGGCAACGCGAGACGCACCACCGTCCCCCCCGGCGCCGCGGGTGCGATGCCGACCGTGCCGCCCATCCCCTGGATCGCGGCGCGTACCGCGTCCATGCCCACGCCGCGGCCGGAATTGTCCGTCACCTGCGAAGCGGTC
>CAXTCL010000038.1:0-21316 GCA_964242035.1 uncultured Acetobacteraceae bacterium
GGGAGAAAGAAAGGCCTTCTTTTTTGAAAAAAAGAAGCAAAAAACTTCTATCTCCCCGCCTGCATCAAGGCCCGCGCGGACTGTGCAGGCGCATGTGCTTGCAGGAAGAGAGCGGGCTGTGGTGCAGGCGGAGAGATAAAAGTTTTTTGCTTCTTTTTTTCAAAAAAGAAGGCCTCCCTTCCTCATGCGCGTAGACCTCAAACTCATCGCCAGCCTGATAGAACCAGGCAGCCGTGTCCTCGACATAGGCAGCGGCGACGGCACCCTGATCGAGCATCTCTTCCGCACCCGCGGCTGCGACGCGCGCGGCATGGAAATCGACATGGCCGAAGTGACTCACGCGGTGGCGCACGGCCTACCGGTGATGCACGGCGATGCCGACCACGACCTTGCGCAATATCCCGACAACGCATTCGACTACGTGGTGCTGACGCGCACGTTGCAAGCCGTGGAGCGGCCGCAGGAGGTGCTGCGCCAGATGCTGCGCATCGGCACGCGCGCTCTGGTCAGCTTTCCGAATTTCGGCCACTGGCAGGTGCGTCTGCAATTGCTGCGCACCGGCCGCATGCCCGTGACACCCACCTGGAGCCGTGCGTGGTACGAGACGCCTAACATACATCCCTGCACGATACTCGATTTTCGTGAACTCTGTGCACAGGAGGGGTATGCGGTGGAACAGTGGCTTGCGATCGACGAGGCCGGCATGACGGCGCCTTGGCGGCGGTCGTTGTGGCTGGCTAATTTGTTTGGCGAGCAGGCTTTGTTTTTGATGCGGCAGGCTGGGTAGGGAAGGAAGGCCTTCTTCTCTGAAGAAAAGAAGCAAAAGACTTTTGCTCCTGGCGCCTGCACCGGCGGGCGTGCAAGTTCTGCAAGTGCGCGACTTGCAAGACCTGGACGGGCATCCGTGCAGGCGAGGAGACAAAAGTCTTTTGCTTCTCTTCTTCAGAAAAGAAGGCCTTTCTTCCTCACCCCGCCAACCAGACCGCATCCTTCAACCGCCCTACGAACGCCGCATGCGCCACTAACTGCGCCTCGCTCACAGCAAACGCGCGCGGCGTGCGGTGCTCTGACCTGGTGTAGGTGTAGAACTGCTCCGCCTGGGTGGCGGCCGCCAGCACGAGCCCACGCTGGCGGCCGCCGGTGAGTTCCACGTACACGTCGGCCAGAAGCCGGCAGTCTAGCAGAGCGTTGTGCGTGGTGCGCTCTGAGAGATCCACGCCGAAGCGGTTGCACAGCGCGTTCAGGCTGTTCGGCATGCCGGGAAAGCGGGTTTTCGCCAGCGCCAGCGTGTCGATCATACGGCTGGTGTGCAGCGGCGGCAGGGACAGGCGGGCGAGTTCGGCATTGAGGAAGCCGAAGTCGAAGGCGGCGTTGTGGGCGATGAGCGGTGCGTCGCCGAAAAAGGCGAGCATGTCGTCCACGATCTCGGCGAAGCGTTTCTGGCCTACCAGGTGGCTGCGGGCGTAGCCGTGCACGCGCGTGGCCTCTTCCGGCACGTCGCGTTCGGGGTCGATGAGGCAATGGAAGTGCCGCGCGGTGGGCAGGTCGCGTATCAGCTCTATGGCGGCCACTTCGATGATGCGGTCGCCGGTGGCGGGATCAAGGCCGGTGGTTTCGGTGTCGAGCAGCACGCTGCGCTGGCCGGGCACGACCAGGTCCTGAATAGAAGGCATAGGTATCATGTGTGCGTGCCTGCGGCGACTCGAGAGGAAAGCATTCTCGGCCCTGATCGGCTGGCGGGCAACGCCGCATCGTAGAAAGCAAAGTTGAGCCGCCGCAGGCGGCCGAGCACTGCTCGGACGTAAGAAGAACGTTCCCGTTCAACGTTCTTTAAAACAAAACAGGCAATCCTTCAACGAAGTTGGAGGCTTGCTAAGCAATGGCCAAGGTCAGTTGCGCACTCTTAACCGTTTATCTGCTCTACATTGCAACAACGTCTTCTATCTGCGCGTTTAAAGCGGCGGTCATTGTGCATCAAACCGAGCAACAATTTGCGGATTGCGCCCTACTTTCACAGGAGATGAATTAACCGTCCATTTGACAAGTGATCCCAGGCGCCTCGGCAGCCTTCGCAGGGTTAGAGCATCATCCGGTCACAAGGGGCCACAAGTCGGATAAAGATGCGCGTCGTAACAAAAACCTAAAGCATTCCCGGCTACTCTATCGGCTCAGGAAGGTCGGCAAATGCTATAGGCAGGTTCTGCAAACCCGATTGGACTGAAGCCAGGCATTGCGGTGAAGCGAATTCGTCTTAGCCGACCGTTAGTTTGTTAGAGGACCCGGTGAAAGCGCCGATGACAGAAGCATGCGCAAAGCCGCGCCTTGCCGCGCAGTCCATGACGGTGCGAACCGCCTCGGGAGCGGCGGCGATCAGCAGGCCGCCACTCGTCTGCGGATCGCAAAGCAGGTCGCCAGCCCAAGATCGCAGATTGCCGCCCAGGGTAACCTCCTCCGAAAAGCTCGCCCAGTTGCGCCCTGAGGCACCGGTTTTGACGCCGGAAGCAGCAAGCTCGGCCACGCCCGGCAGCACCGGAAGTGCGGCAAAGCGTATCTCACAGCCAAGCGCGGCCGGGCGGGTCATCTCCAGAGTATGGCCGAGCAGGCCAAATCCGGTCACGTCGGTCAGCGCGTGCACGCCGGCAAGGCCGGCCAGGTCGGCGCCGAGCGTGTTGAGCTGCGTCGTCGAGGCAATCATCTCGCAATAGAGTGCGTCGGAAAGCCCGCCTCGCTTCAGCGCCGCGCCGTAGATGCCCACACCAAGGCCCTTGGTCAGGATAAGCGCATCACCGGATTGCGCGCCGACATTGCGCAGCACGCGATCGGGATGCACGAGGCCGATCGCGACCAGGCCGTAGATCGGCTCCGGGCTGTCGATCGAGTGGCCGCCGGCAACCGGAATGCCGGAAGCGGCGCAAACGGCAGCACCCCCCGCCAGGATCGCCTGCACTGTCTCGATCGCGATCTTGCCCAGCGGCATGCCGACGATGGCCAAGGCAAAGATCGGCGTGCCGCCCATGGCATAGATGTCGGAAAGCGCATTGGTCGCGGCGATGCGGCCGAAATCGCCAGGATCATCGACGATCGGGGTGAAGAAGTCGGTGGTCGCGATGATCGCCTGGCTGTCGTTGAGACGATAGACCGCCGCGTCATCGCCTGTCTCCAGGCCGACCAACATGTTCGCGTAAGGCTGTGCGGCCGGCATGGTTGCCAGTATCTGACGCAACACGGAAGGCGACAGCTTGCAGCCGCATCCGCCGCCGTGGGCCAGTGATGTCAGGCGCATCGGAATGGTGAGTTGCTCCTCGAGGCTACGACTTGCATGGCTCGACTCTGGCGGGTCCGCCCGGAGCGCGCGGGTTCGTCAGGAGTTCCTGGCGTTCGCTGCCGGCAGGCAAGCAGCCTACCCAGGCGCCACAGGACAGATCAAGACGGCAGAAACAACGACAGGAGCAAAGTTTTCTGCCGTTGCTTTCAAAAAAGAAGGCCTTGCCTGCTCGCTCCAATCTCAACGCGGAACGACATTAAGCCCGCGGAAAGAGTTTCAGTGCATGTTGCGTTCATCGCTGCAGGAATGCGGCACTTTGCTGAAAGATATAGCAAGCGTGAAGCAGGAAAACGCCCGATCCGAAGCAGTGGAAAGCGCGCCGTTCGCCTTGCCGCCTTTGCTCGATTTCGCAGCGGCGCCGGCGCTTGCACACGCGCTTCGCCAACATGTCGCAATCGCGGAAGGCGTCGTCCTCGATGGCCGCATGGTCGATCGCGTCAGCACGCCATGCCTTCAGATCCTGCTCGCAACCGCCATGGACGCGCAATCGCGCGGCGTGTCGTTTCGGCTTCATGAACCCTCTCCGGTGCTGACCAATGCAATAGCCGAGCTTGGTCTGCGACCGGGCTTCGATCAGTAGGAAAGCATCATGGCCCAACACGTCATGACCGTAGATGACTCCAAGACTATGCGCGACATGGTCACCTTCACGCTGAAACGCGCGGGCTTCCAGGTCAGCGAGGCGGAAGACGGACAAAAAGCGCTCACAGCCCTGCGCACCGCGAAGGTGGACCTCATCATCACGGACCTGAACATGCCTGTGCTGGACGGCGTCGGATTGATACGCGCCGTGCGGCAGGACCCAAAACATCGTGCGGTGCCGATCCTGATGCTGACCACCGAAAGCGATCCGGCAAAGAAGGCCGAAGGGCGAACCGCGGGCGCTACCGGCTGGCTCGTCAAACCGTTCGATCCCGAGAAGCTGGTGGATCTCGTCCGCCGTGTCTGCGGCTAAGGCAGCACGCCCCGTGGCAGGTTTTGATCACCTGAAGCCGACCTATTTCGAGGAATGCGCGGAGCTCCTCGACGTAGCGTACGGACAGTTGGCCGCCATCGCGGAGGCACGTGCCGACGCGGAGACGATCCACGCGATCTTCCGCGCCATACACTCGATAAAGGGCGGCGGCGGCGCGTTCGGGTTCGATCGAATGGTCGCCTTCGCCCATCGGCTGGAGACGGTGCTCGACCTACTGCGGGACGGCCGCCTCGCCCTGGAGCCGCAGGTCGGGTCGTTGCTGCTGCGCAGCACGGACGTGCTCAGTGACCTGATAGCAGGCGCACGCACCGGGGAAGAGCCTGAAGCCGGATTGGAGGCTGATCTGGTCCTGGCGCTGCAGAGCCTGGAAGCCGGCGCATCGGCCACGATCGCGCGGCCAGACGCACAGGCGGCGCCGGCACCTTCAACCCCGGACCTGGCGCCGCGCCGTTACCGGATCGGTTTCTCGCCGCACACCAACCTGTTCCGCAGCGCCAACGAACCACTACTGATCCTGCGCGAGCTCAGGCGCCTGGGCACGCTGCTTGTGTCGGCGGACATCTCGCGGCTGCCAGAGCTGACCGTGCTTGATCCTGACGATGCCTACCTGGCCTGGACCCTTCATCTGGAAACCATGGCGCCGCTCGACGCGATCGAGGAGGTCTTCGAGTTCGTCGCCGACGATTGCGTATTGTCGATCGAGGCAGAAGCAGACCCCGAGGCGGCACAGCCTGCCGCACCGGCGCCGGCCCCTGCTGGCCGGCACACCCATGCGGCGCCGGCCAATGCCGAGCCGCCCCGGGCCGCAGCCCCGCCAGCCGCCCCGCAGGCGCCCAGCCCGTCGATACGGGTGGACGTGGACAAGGTGGACCGCCTGGTAAACCTAGTGGGCGAGCTGGTGATCAACCAGGCGATGCTGGTCCAGCTCGGGACGTACCTGCCGCCCGAGCTTGGCAGCGGCCTGATCACCGGCCTGGAGACGATGTCCCAGCACCTGCGCGAGCTGCAGGAAAGCGTCATGGCGATACGTGCCCAGCCGGTGCGCTCGGTGTTCTCGCGCATGCCGCGCCTGGTGCGCGAGCTCTCGTCACAGCTCGGCAAGGACGTGAAGCTGGTGCTCACCGGCGAGGCGACAGAGATCGACAAGACGGTCATCGAACAGCTCGCCGATCCGCTGACCCACCTGCTGCGCAACGCGCTGGACCACGGGATAGAGCCGCCGAATGTGCGCCAAGTCGCCGGCAAGCCGCGCCAGGGCACAATACATCTGGGCGCGGAGCATCGCGGCGGACGCATCGTCATAGAGATTTCCGATGACGGCGCAGGCATCTCGCGCGCCCGCGTGCTGGCCAAGGCGCGTGCTCGTGGCCTGTTGGCGGCAGACGCGATCCTGACCGACGAGGAAGTGGACCAGCTCATATTCCTGCCAGGGTTCTCAACCGCAGAGGCGGTGACGGACGTCTCCGGCCGTGGCGTCGGAATGGACGTGGTGAAGCGCAACATACAGGCGCTGGGCGGCCGCATAACGGTAGAGTCGCGCGCGGGCCGCGGATCACGTTTCCTGCTGTCCCTGCCGCTGACCTTGGCCATCCTGGACGGCATGGCGGTGGCGGTTGGGCCAGAGACCTACATCATCCCGCTGACCAACATCATGGAGAGCCTGCGGCCGAAGCCGGACAGCATACACGCCGTCATCGGGCGCGGCGACGTTCTGGCCATACGCGGCGAATACGTGCCGCTCAGCTACCTGCATCGCAGGTTCCAGGTGCCGGACGCTGTTGACGATCCCTGCCAGGGTATCGTGGTGATCGTGGAAAGCGAGGGCACCGCCAGGGTCGGGCTCGTGGTGGACGAACTGCTCGGCCAGTTGCAGGTCGTGGTGAAAAGTTTGGAGGCCAATTACGGGCCGGTCCCAGGCGTGGGGGGGGCCACCATCCTGGGAGACGGCCGCGTGGCGCTGATCCTGGACGTGAGCCGGCTGGATGACCGCAAGCTGGACCGCCCGCACCAGACGTCGCTTCTGCCCGCAGCGCCAGCCTTGCATTGAGCGGCCAAAGGACGAACAGCATGAACCATAATCCAAGCGGCTCCGCCGCGGCTATCTCCAGCGGCTCCACCTCGGCTTCCGCCAATCCGGCGGTGCCCGACATCGTCCAGCAGTTCATTACCTTCACGCTCGGCGCCCAGGAATACGGCGTGGACATCATGATGGTCCGCGAGATCAAGGGCTGGAGCGAAACGACGGCGCTGCCGCAGGCGCCGCACTACGTGCGCGGCGTGATCAACCTGCGCGGCATCATCGTGCCGATCCTGGACCTGCGCGCGCGTTTCGGCATGGGGGTCACCGAGCCGTCCCGGACGCACGTCGTCATCATCGTCACCACCGCCGCGCGCACCACCGGTCTGCTGGTGGATGCCGTGTCGGACATCGTCTCTGTCGAACCGGACGCCATACGCGCGGTGCCCCCGATGGGCCAGGCGGTCGAGGAGACTTTCCTCGAAGGCCTGGTGCCGCTCGGCGACCGCATGGTGACGCTCGTATCCCTTGAAGGCCTGATCGGGGCGAGCCAGCCAGGCAACGTAGAGACACGCCCGCACTGACCCCAATCACGCGCACCCGCACACGTATCTTCCCGGAGGCACAAATGTTCGTCGGCTTCATCGACTCCCCCCTGAAAAGCCTGAAGATGTCCGATCGCCGCAGTGGCACGGAACGCCGGGCCGCGGCACTCGACCAACAGGGCCAGATGGCTGCAATCAACCGGTCGCAGGCGGTCATCGAGTTCGCGCTCGACGGCAAAATACTGACGGCGAACGAGAACTTCCTCGAGGTGGTTGGCTACACCCTCGACGAGGTGCGCGGCCAGAAGCACACGATGTTCGTCGATCCCGCGACCCGCACCAGTTCCGAATACCTGCAGTTCTGGGACGCGCTGCGACGTGGCGAATACGTCAGCGGACAGTTCCGCCGCACCGCCAAGGGCGGGCGTGAGGTCTGGCTGCAGGCAAGCTACAATCCGATCCTGGATGGCGACGGAAAGCCGTTCAAGGTGGTGAAATACGCCACCGACATTACGGCGCAGAAGCTGGCAACCGCAAATTACGAAGGCCAGCTCGCGGCAATCCGCAAGAGCCAGGCGGTGATCGAGTTCGATCTCGACGGCAGGATAATAACCGCAAATGAGAAATTTCTCGACGCGGTTGGCTACACGCTCGACGAGGTGCGCGGACAGCACCACGGCATGTTCGTCGAACCAGTGCACCGTGTGAGCCCGGAGTACCGGCTTTTCTGGGAAAAGCTCGGCCGTGGTGAGTACGACTCAGGCCAGTATAAGCGCGTCCGCAAGGACGGCAAGGAGGTGTGGATACAGGCGAGCTACAATCCCATCTTCAATCTCTCGGGCAAGCCGTTCAAGGTGGTGAAATACGCAGCCGACGTGACGACGCAGAAGATGACGCAGGCCAACTCGGAAGGGCAGCTGGCTGCGATCAGCAAATCGCAGGGCGTGATCGAGTTCAGCCTCGACGGCAAGATACTTGACACCAACCAGAACTTCCTCGACGTGGTCGGCTACCGCATCGAGGAGATACGCGGCCAGCATCATCGTATTTTTGTTGAAACGGCCTATCGTTCCAGCGCCGATTACTGCCTGTTCTGGGACAAGCTGGGACGCGGCGAATATGACAGCGGCCGCTACATGCGTCTCGCCAAAGGCGGACGCGAGGTCTGGATACAGGCGAGTTACAACCCGATCCTGGACCTTGAAGGCAAGCCGTTCAAGGTCGTGAAGTTCGCAACCGACATCACCGAGCAGGTCCGCGCCGCGGAGACGCTGCGCTCAGCCGTGCAGCAGGTGCAGGAAGCGGTGTCTGCCGCCAAGAACAATGACCTGACCCAGCGCATACCGCTGGACGGCAAGTCCGGCGACATCGGCATGCTGTGCACCGGCGTGAACGGGCTGATCGACACGATGGTCGACGTGATCTCCGGCGTCATCGAGGCGTCCAGCACCATCTCGACGGCGGCGCGCGAGATCGCGATGGGCAACACCGACCTGTCGCAGCGCACCGAGGAACAGGCCTCCAGCCTGGAGGAGACGGCCGCCAGCCTGGAGAAACTGACGTCCACGGTCAGGCAGAACGCAGACAACGCGCAGCAGGCCAACAAGCTGGCGAGTTCGGCCTCCGAAGTCGCCGTCAAGGGCGGCGCCGTGGTCAACCAGGTGGTGGGCACCATGGGTGACATCACAGCGGCCAGCCGTAAGATCTCCGACATCATAGGTGTCATCGACGAGATCGCCTTCCAGACCAACATACTGGCGCTGAACGCGGCCGTGGAAGCGGCGCGCGCCGGCGAGCAGGGACGCGGCTTCGCGGTCGTGGCCGCAGAGGTGCGCAACCTGGCCCAGCGCAGTGCCAACGCCGCCAAGGAGATCAAGGCGCTCATCTCGGATTCCAGCCAGCGTGTGGAGACCGGCTCGCAGCTCGTCGCCAGCGCCGGCCGCACGATGGAGGAGATCGTCGTCTCGGTGAAGCGCGTGACCGACATCATGGCGGAGATCTCCGCCGCGTCCCAGGAACAGAGCGACGGGATCGACCAGGTGAACACGGCCGTCTCGCAGATGGACAAGATGACGCAGCAGAATGCCGCCTTGGTCGAGGAGGCGGCGGCGGCGGCGAAGTCGATGGAGGAGCAGACGATCGAGCTCTCGCGCATCGTCGGGGTGTTCCAGACCGGCGCGGCCAAGCAGGCCGCACACACGCAGCGCACCCCACGCCCTGACGCAGCACCTGTATCCCGCCGCCCTGCCCCCGCCGCTGCGCGCAACACGCGCGACGAGGATGACTGGCAGGAATTCTAGGCCAGTCCGCGCGGATACCGTTGGAGACACGCTGGTGCACATGACCCAACACGCCGTTCGGGAGTTTGCCCTAACCGCGCGCGACTTCGACGCGATACGCAGCCGGGTGCGCGAGGCGGCCGGGATCGTGCTCGGCGAGACCAAGCGCGATCTCGTCTATGGGCGCCTCGGCAAGCGTCTGCGGGTGCGCGGCTGCGCGAGTTTCGCTGAATACTTGGCTTTTCTCGACGGCCCGGATGGCGAAGACGAGCAGGTGGAGCTCGTCAACGCCCTTACCACAAACCTGACCGGGTTCTTTCGCGAGCCGCATCACTTCGAGACGCTGGCAGACACCGTACTGCCAGCCCTGACGCAGGCGCCTGGCCGACGGCTGCGCATCTGGTCGGCCGCCTGCTCTTCGGGAGAGGAGCCCTACACTATCGCCATGGTCCTGCACAAAGCCATACGCGACCTTCGCGGATGGGATGCCCGCATCCTGGCGACCGACATCGACACCGACATGATCGCCAAGAGCCGGGCCGGCCTCTATGATCTTGCGAAAGCGGCAGCCATCCCGCCTGACATCGCGCGCGGGCGTGTCATCAAGGCAGACGCAGACACCGTGGAGATGTCTCCCGCGTTGAAGGAGCTGATACGCTTCCGGCCGCTCAACCTGCTCGGGCCCTGGCCGTTCCGCGGCATGTTCGACGTGATCTTCTGCCGCAACGTCGTCATCTACTTCGACAAGGAAACTCAGTGCCGCCTGTTTGATCGCTTTGCCGATATACTGCCGCTTGGTGGCTGGCTGTTCATCGGCCACTCCGAAAGCCTGTTCCGCGTATCCGACCGCTTCGAGCACCTCGGGCGCACGATCTACAGGAAGATACGGTGACGCAGCGGAAGGCCGAAGCCACGAGCCCGGTCAAGATTGGGCCAGGCGACCACTATGTCACCGGGAACCCGCAGGAGATGATCCTGACGGTTCTCGGCTCCTGCGTGGCCGCCTGCATACGCGACCCGCTGGCCGGTATCGGCGGCATGAACCATTTCATGCTGCCGGAGAGCGCCACCGGCGCCTGGGGCCACGCATCGGCAAGCCTGCGCTACGGCAACTTCGCCATGGAGCGCCTCATTAATGACCTGCTATGCCGGGGCGGCCGCCGGAACCGCCTGGAGGTGAAGGTGTTCGGCGGGGCCGCGATGAGCGAGGGCGGCACGGAAGTCGGCTCCCGCAACGCGGAGTTCGTCGAGGCCTATCTGCAGGCAGAAGGCCTCTCGATCGCCGCACGGCATCTGCGCGGCAGGCACGCGCGCCGGGTACACTATTTCCCGCTGACCGGCCGCGTCATGCTGCGCGAGCTGCCGCTGGGAGCTCCTGACGTGGCGGTCGCCGAAGCGGGCTACCACGCAACGATAAAAAGCAAGCCGGCGGCCGGCTCCATCGAACTCTTCGACTAGGCGAGCACCAGAATGCCTATACGCGTCCTCGTGGTTGATGATTCCGCCCTCATCCGCCAGCTCCTCACCGAGCTGCTGCAGAGCGACCCGGGCATAGTCGTGATCGATACCGCACCCGATCCTTACGTCGCCCGCGAACGCATAAAGGCGCTCAACCCTGACGTGGTAACGCTCGACATCGAGATGCCGCGCATGGACGGGCTGAGCTTCCTCGCCAAGCTCATGGCGCTGCGCCCGATGCCGGTGGTGGTGGTATCGACCCTGACGCAGAAGGGTGCGGACGCTGCCCTGCAGGCGCTGGAGCTCGGCGCGGTCGATTGTGTGGCCAAGCCGCTGATCGACATACGTCAAGGCGTGACCGGGCTGCGCGACGAGCTGGTGGCCAAGGTACGCGCGGCTGCCGCGAGCCGTCCGCGCGCACGCTCGGCCGGCGAGAAGCCGCCGGCGCGACTGGTGTTCGACCCGGCGCTCTCGGCCTCGGGCCGCATCGTGGCGATCGGCGCCTCCACCGGCGGTGTCGAGGCGCTGCAGGCGCTGTTGACCGTCCTGCCCGCCAACGCGCCTGCTATCCTGGTCACCCAGCACATGCCTCCTGGGTTCACCGCCTCCTTCGCGCGTCGGCTGGACGAGTGCTGCATGGTCACCGTCGTCGAAGCGACCGCCGGGCGCCGCGTGCAGCCTGGCCACGTTTATATCGCCAACGGCTCGCAGCATCTCGAACTCGCGCGATCCGGCGCACATTTCCACTGCCACCTGCATGACGGCCCGGCGGTCTCCGGCCATCGGCCTTCCGTCGACGTGCTGTTCCGCTCGGTGGCGGCCGTGGCGGGGCCGAGTGCGGTTGGTATCATCCTGACAGGCATGGGCCAGGACGGCGCTTCCGGCCTCCTTGAGATGCGGCAAGCAGGTGCATCGACGTTCGGCCAGGACGAGGCAAGCTGCCTGATCTACGGCATGCCGAAAGCCGCGAAACTGCTGGGCGCAGTCGGCGCCGAGCGGCCGCTCTCTAGGTTGGCCTCGGAACTGCTGCACGCCGCACAGGGCGTCAGCTGACTGGCCGCGGCTGGTTGCCGGCTGACGCATGGCAAGAAGCAAGCGGTCCTTTTTCTGTAAAAAAGGACCAAAACGCTTTTGCTCCCCTCGCCTGCTCTAACAGCCGAGTGTAGCAGGACAGATCAAGCTGGCAGATACGGGAACGCAATAGAGGTTTTCTGCTTCACTTTTCAAAAAAGAAGGCTTTGGTTACCCTGGCGGGGCAGACTCCAAGCATATGTTGGAACCATACGCCCAATGGTCCTGTTGGTACTCCATGCCGAGAACCAGATCCAGCATGGCATCGGCTGAGACGAGCCCGAGCCGGGAGCGGCTGGGACAGTTCCTGGCAAAACCCATCGGCCATTCGGGATAGCGGCGGCTCCTGGTCGGCACGGACTGTACAAGCTGCAAACCGGCGTGCCGCCGGTCGTTGCGTATCCGCATGAAGTTGGCCTCCACCTGCGTGAACGTGCCTTCCAGAACTTGCCAGAACACACCGTCGTCAAACAGCAGCAACACGCTGGTGAGACCGTCGCGGGCGTTGTTGAACCTCGATCTGGAGACGATGCTTGTCAGATCGCTTTCGGGATGGGCCAGCGTGCTGCGGCTGACATACATGAGCCGATGCAGAGCGGCGCGCTGCCGGTGTTCGATCAACCGTATGTGCAGGCGTATCGCCGCACAGGCCACGGCGAGAACAGGCGTGTCGGCTACGGCGAGTCCGCTGCCGCCCGGATGATCGTGCCGCGCGTCGCCCTCGGCCGGCCGCCAATCGTCATTCGGCTGGATCCAGGCCCAGCACACCCCATCGCGCCGGCCGAGCGAAAAATTGTAATCGGACGGCAGCAATCCCATCACGTCCATCAGAACGGTCGAGCAATGCGGTCCCGGCAGGAGCGGCCTTCCTTCGGCCGCACTCGGGCCGATGCGTGGCAGACCGCCGAAAGCGTCCACGATCGCAGCGTCGAACGCGAAGCTTCCGCTCCTGGCAACCTGCATACGTTCCAGCAAGTCCCTCAGGACATCAGAGCGCCCCAGATCAGGGTCTTCGACATCAGGACGTAGCTCCAGGCTGGCTTGCATTGCGGCACTATGCCGAAGCCGGCTTAACCGGACGTTAGACGAACATCGCTAACACGCATCGATTATGGAGTTCACCCGTCTCACCGCCGATCTCGGCGACCGCGAATCCGCTGGCACACGCCTGTGTTCGGCGTTGCGCCCGGGAACCTGGCTGGTCGAGGCGGGTCATACGCCGCCGCCGGCACACCGGCCGGAGCGTCTGCTTGCCGGCCGGCCTTGTGCGGCGGCTGCGGCAATCAGCCTATCCACCGCCACGCTGCTGGAAAGCGATCTCGGCCAGGCGATCGTCGCGTGGCTGCAGGCTGCCGGATGCGACCTGGAACCGCATGCGAGCTTGGCCGTCCACGAACTCCTGCTCAATGCCGCTATTCATGGCAACCTGGAAATCGGCTCGGGACCATCGACGAACTGGCGGGACCTATCCGCGCGCCAGCGTGACATCGCAGCCGCTTTGCAGGATGTGACGCGGTCTGGGCGTGTGCTGACGATGGCCGTCGGGTGGAGCGCGCGGATGGTTGCGATACTCATTGCCGATCAGGGAGCTGGCTACGGTGACGCCGCAGAATCTGTGACGGCGGGGCTATCGCGCGCGGCAGGCAGGGGATTGAAGATCGCGCGCCAGGCGGGGCGCCTGGAGGTGCTCGATGGCGGCCGCTGCGCAGCATTCCTGCTGGACCAAACGCCCGCCACCCAGATGACGCAATTGCCTGCGGCCGAGCCCGAAGCACCGTTACCTATAATCGTGCTCGACCCGGACGTGCGCGAGGCGCGGCGTATCGCGGACTGGCTGCGCAGCGCTGGGCTGGGAACAATACTGATGGCGCGCACCTGTGAGGAGGCGATCTTCATACTCGGACGGCAGAACGTGAGCCTGCTGATAATCGATGAGAGCCTGCCCCCCTCTGCCGAATTGCGGGTGCTCCGCCACATCACCGCCGACCACACGCGCACGCCGCCGCCTCTTGTTCGCTTGATTGGCAACGGTTCCACCAACCCTTTGGCGCTTGGCCGCACGATGGCGTCCGAAGTAGTGCAGAAGCCGCTGGAGCTGCATGACGTCGTGGTGCGCGTGGGCACCGCCCTTCAGCGTAACGACCTACTGGGGCATCTCGACCGTGACCGCAACCAGTCGGCCGATCACCTGGAGACCGCGCGTCGCATGCAGCTCGGCCTGCTGCCCACGAACGAGCAGATCGGGATGTTGCAGACCGAATGCAGCGTGGGCCTGGCGGGCCTGTGCCGGTCCGGCGAGGCGGTTGGCGGCGATTTCTGGGCCGCCTGGCCCACCGGCCGCGGACGCCTCGCATTGGCTGTGGTCGATTTTGCCGGCCATGGGCTGAGTGCTGCGCTTAACACGTTCCGGCTGCACGCCATATTGTCCGAACAGACCTTGCCGCGTGGCGCACCCCGGCGGATGACGACGGTTCTGAACCGCCGCCTGCATGCGCTGCTGCCGCGTGGCCATTACGCCACCATGATCTATGCCCAGATCGATCCGGCCAGCTACCGCGTAGTCTGGTCCAGCGCCGCCGGCCCGCCGCCGATCTTCGTCTCTGCCGCGGGCGGTACGATGGACCTGTCCGGGCGCGGGCTGCCGCTCGGCATCAAGGCGGATGCTGCCTTCCAAAGCTATCGCGCCTGCCTGCCCGGCCCCGGCATCCTGTGCCTGTTCAGCGACGGGCTCTACGAGTGCGGGGCCAGTGCGCCCGACATCTCCCGAGAGAAGATCGCGGCTGCCCTGGCCGGCGCAGCCAGGCTCGCCGGAGAAACGCGCCTGACGGAGGCGGCACAGCTCGGGGTGCACGCGCTTGAGTCGTTGCGAGACGATCATGTGTGCCTCGACCATTCAGACGACGTCATGGCGATCTGCGCGGCGATCGGGCCGGCGGCTGGGTAGGCGAATTCGCAAGGCTGGTTACTGTCAGGGAAAGTAAGTCCTTCTTTTGAAAAAAGAAGCGAAAGACTTTTGTCCCTGCGCATTCAGCTGCCTCAATCTATCCTGAGATATATGATTGCTGGAAAATGCGGAAGTGGCAACATCGCTGCCTGGATACGGCCCTGTTAGAGAGAGGACGTCGTCTCGCGCGCTGTCGCAGAACGTGCGAACTGTTTCGAGACGTCTGCCGCCAGCCTGAGCAGATCATCGACGAGCACCGGTGCTACTGCATCCCGGGCGGCGGTGTCGATCACGCACAACGCTCCCAACTTCTGGCCGCCCACGCTGTATACGGGAGCGCCCACGTAGAAACGCACACCAGGCGCGCCTACCACCATCGCGTTGTCTGAAAATCGCGCGTCGCGGTGCGCGTCCAGAACAACAAGCGGATCGGACCCGAGGATCACATAGCCACAGAACGCCATTTCCCGACGCGTATGGTGTACGCCCACACCTACGCTTGCCTTGAAGTTTTGCCTTACGTCATCGAGCAGGCTGACCACAGCGATCGGCGCGCCGAAAAGTGTCGCTGCCCGCCGCACGATCGTGTCCAGGACAGGATCGGTTCCGCTTTCCAGCAAGCCTGTATTCCGCAGCGCGCGAAGCCGCTCCGTCTCGTCTTGAGGCCATGGTGCAGCCGGCATAGCATAATTTCCGGTTCAAGTCCCGATGAGCGCTCCTTGCCCACCCCAGTAGGAAGATGCCTGTAAGGTCTTTCTGTTTCGTGAAGCGTGTTCAGCTTAACGGCTTCTTGGGGGCTTTCGCCCATACTGCCCCAATGACGACGACACCGTGCCCGGCATGCAACGACAGATGCCGGGCAGGCGCATGACAGGATCGGCCGCAAATACCATGCACGGGCAGACGAAACTGAACATCCTCAGCGACGAGCCCTCACATGCCGCACCGCTCTTGGCCGGCGCACCCGCCTCCGGGCCAGCGCCTCACGGCGCGGCTCTGGACTTGGTGCGCAACTGGCTCAATCTTTCCGAACTGGAGCGCCGGACGTTTGCCGCGCTTACGCGTGAACTCACGATCTCCTCCGACTTGGTGGAGAGCAGCACCGAGGACCTCAGCGAACGGTTTCAAGCGCTGGCCGTACTGGCGCAGGCACAGATGGGCCGGGTGGAAGCGGTCATCTCCATCGCCAACACGATCGAAGTCGCCGGCGAAGCGCAGCGGGTGGACCTGGCGATGCGGTCCGTCGAGGACATATTACGCAAGATCATCGAGACGATCCTGTCCGTCTCCAAGCACGCGATGCGCATGGTGTACGCGCTCGAGAACGTCAAGCGCGACGTGGATGCGGCCGAGCTGTGCGTTGTTGAAATAGAGAAGATCAACACGCAGACGCGGTATCTGGCGCTGAATGCGGCTATAGAGGCGGCGCGTTCAGGCAGCGCAGGCGCTGCGTTCCAGGTGATCGCAAGCGAGATCAAGGAGCTTTCCTGCGCCACCGAGGAGATCTCCAAGCAGGTCCGCACGCGCATCGCTTCGGTCACCCAAGGGGTGCGCAACGGCCACGCTGTTTTGCAGGAGATCGCGACGCTCGACATGTCCGAGCATATAATGGCCAAGGATCGGCTTGATGCCCTCGTGACCGCACTGATCGAGCAGAATGACGCCTTTGGCAAACTGCTTGGAAACACCGCGGAAAGCTCCGTCGAGATGTCACAGACAATCGACCAGCTGATCACCGGCATGCAGTTCCAGGACCGCACCAAACAGCACCTCGCCCAGGTGACGGATGCCATGGGCGTTCTGTCCGAGGCGAGCCTGTCCATGCAACAGGCGACCTTGACGCAATATCCTGGCATCTTCGAGGCCGGGGCGATCGACCAGGGTTGGCTGGAACGGCTGCTGGATCGCCAGGTGCTGGGCACCGTCAAAAAACGCCTGCTGACGCGTCTGCTCGGGCAGGATGACGGGCTGGAAGACCACGCCGGTAGCCAATCCGCCGATGATGCCGGCGGGTCCGGCGACATAGAACTTTTCTGATAACCATCCGAGATGCCAGGAGTACCTACAACGTGACTTTCACGCAGGAAATCACCGCAAGTGGCGCCGTCATGGCGCTGCAGGGAGCGTTCACCTTCAAGGACCATCATTCCTTCAGGGCGCTGCTCGACACACTGAAGACTGTGACCGGGCGCAACCACGTCCTCGACCTCAGTGGAGTTGATTTTCTCGACTCCGCAGCGTTGGGAATGCTTCTTGTGGCGGACGACGAGAGCAAGGGCCGCGGCTGCAACCTGGTATTGCAGAGGCCCTCAAACCAGATCGCACGACTGCTGGAACTCGCCTCGATGGACACGCTGTTCAAGATCGAGCATTAGCGCTGATACCTGTTTTCGTTTCACCGCGACCACTGTTTCGCAGGTTACGCTTTGCGATTGAAGCTAGGCAAGGAAGCAGTCCTTTTTTGAAAAAAAGGACCAAAAAACTTTTGCTCCCTCGCATTTGCGGCCTCCGGGTATCTCCGGAAGATACCGAAGCTGCTGAGCGGCGGGGGAACAAAAGTTTCTTGCTTCTTTTTTCAAAAAAGAAGGCCTTGCTTTTCTGCCAGTGCACTGCCCAGCAACGCGACTTGCTGTGCCAGAATATCGAGCGTCTCCGCGCCGTGAGATGCAGGCGGCCGGGCTGGTAGTGGCGACGCCTCGGCGGCCGCGAGCAGGGCGGCGGATACCCAGGCCCGGAACGGTTCATTGGTGTCCAGCTTCGGGCCGATCGAGATGGCGCTGAGACGGCCGGCGATGCGGCGCAGGGCGCCGTCGGCGACGAGCGTGGCTTGCAGGCGGTCGCGCTGGCCGCGCCTGGGCTCGTGCATGGCGCGCTGCAGGGAGGCTTCGAGGTTGTTGCTGGCCAGGCCGGCCTGGCGGCGGCGGGATGCGAGGTCCTCACCTGTTGGCAGCAGGACGGCGCGGGCGAAGGCGGCATGGGCGGTGATTGCGGTGCGCAGGTCTTGCGCCACCTGGGCGGGCTGCCAGGCGGGCCACAGGACGAGGTTGGCGAGTATGGCGATCAGGCCGCCGGCAATGGTGTAGCCGGCGCGGGCCAGCGCGATGTCAATCTGGTTCTCGTGCGGGCGGATCTGTTCCACCAGCAGTATTACCACAGGGGTGTAGACGGCGATATAGACGCCGTAGCTGACCTGCCGGACGGCGAGTGCGAGCGCGCCGAGCACGGGCAGCAGGCCGGCCAGATGCAGGCGGGAGTGGGTGACGGCCGACAGCGCGGCGGCCACCGCGCCACCGAACAGGGTGCCGGCCACGCGCTCCAGGGTGCGCTGCCAGGTGGTGGCGAAGAACGGCTGCATGACCAGGACCAGGGTGATGGTGAGCCAGTGTGTGTAGGGGCCGTGGCGGGCCAGGGTGGCCGCCAGCGCCGCGGTGGTGACCAGGCAGACGCGTACGGCGTGGCGCAGGGTGGCGCTGCGCCAGGTGAGGTTTGCGCGCGCCGGGGCGATGAGGCGCCGGCGCAGGGGGATGCCGGCTTCCAGCTGGGCGGTGGTGCCTGGCAGAAGGTGGGCGGGAGCGATGAGGCGGGTGGCGGTGCGCAGGCGTTCGGCCAGCGGGGCGGTGATGGGTTGCAGGCTCGGGGCGGGCTCGGCCTGTATGGCGGCGATGGTGCGGGCGAGGCGGAGGGCACGCTCGGCGTGTTCGCGCTCGGTGGCGATGGCGAGCACGCGCAGGAGCGGGCGCAGGCGGCGCAGCAGGGCAAGGGCGGCGCGGTGGGTCTCGGGCGGCGCGTGTTCCAGCTGGTCCGACAGCGCGATCAGGACGACGAAGACCTGGTCGGCGGCTTCCAGGCGCATGAGGTTCAGGGTGGCGGAATTGCTGGCGGGGCCGCGCGTGTCCAGCGTTTCCATCAGGATGGCGCGGGCGCGTTCGATGGCGTTGCGCACCGCGCCGCGGGTGGCGCGGGCGTGGGCTTCCCAGTCCCTGTCCGTGTGCGGGTGGCCGGCGGCTTCGGCTTGCAGGAGACGCTGCATGTCCTGGGTCTTGCGGGCGAGCGCGTCCCATACGTCTGCCACGGCGCGGCGGGCGGGGCCGTAGGGGTAGATACGCCAGAGAGCCAGGGTGAGGAGCAGCGCCCAGGCACCGCCGGCGGCGAAGGTGGCGGCGACGCGGACGGCCTGAGCGGCGGGGAGCGGGTCATCCGTGCCCAGCAGGAGGACGACGGCCAGGAGGTTCCCGATGGCGGCGGCGGGCGCGCCCCAGATGCGGGCGTAGGCGGTGGCGAAGAGGACCGGGAGGGCCAGGGCCAGGGTGGCGGGGATGCCGGCGGCGCGTATCAGGCCGAAGCCGGAGAGGAGGAGGGCGCCGCCGATGATGAAGGTGAGCAGGAGCGGGAGGCGGCGGCGCAGGGGGCCGCCCGGGTCACAGATGCAGGTGAGAAGTGCGCCCAGGGCGGCCAGCGAGAGCAGGGGCTGGTGGAGCCAGGCTGAGGCGGCGACCGGGAGGGCCGCGGCCAGGCCGGCGCGTATGCCCTCGGCGATGCTCAGCGCGCGCAGGTCCAGGCCGATGGGGAGACGGGTGGGGTCGGCGCCTGGGGTTCTGGTGGTTCCGCGGTGGGGCATCGGGGGCAAGGAAGGCCTTCTTTTTTGAAGAAAGAAGCGAAAGACGTTTGACGGCGCTGTCGCGGGACTTTGCGGATGCGGGGCGTTTTGCCGGGCGCCAGGCGCGGGTGCCGCAGCTATGGCCATCTGGGGGATTTCGGTCAGACTAGGTGTTCCTACAGTTGAGTATGACAGATATGGCCGATCAGAACCCGATCACGCGCGCGCTGCTGGCGGCGATGATGCACAGCACCGAGCCTATGGTGCTGACCGATCCGCATCTGCCGGACCATCCGATGATTGCGGTCAATCCTGCGTTCGAGGCGATGACGGGGTATGCGCGCGAGGCGACGGTGGGGCGTAACTGCCGGTTCCTGCAGGGGGCCAATACCGACCCGCAGACGCAGACCCGCATACGGACCTGTCTGGCCGAGGGGCGCGGGTGTGTCGAATGGATCGTGAATTACCGGCGGGATGGGGAGATGTTCTGGAACCTGCTGTTCATCTCGCCGGTGTTTTCGGCGGAGGGGGAGCTGCTGCATTTCTTTGGCAACCAGCGCGACATCACGGCCGGGCCGCCTGCGTCCTTGCCTGACTACATCATCGGGAAGGCCGAGATGCCTCTGCCGGCGGAGCGGGAGTTCCACGCGATGCTGCTTGCCGAGCTCGGCGATGCGGAGGACGGGGCGGCCGGGAGCAGGGCGCTGGAAGGCTTGGTGGAGCGGGCGCGGCAGCTCGACGCGATGACGACACGGTTGTCGCCTTCGCGGTGGGCGCCTCGGTAGGGAAGCAAGGCCTTCTTTTTTGAAAAAAAGAAGCAAAAAACTTTTGACTCCGCTGTCGCGGTTTTATCCGGTTGGCCGCCGACAGGGAGTAAAAGTTTTTTGGTCCTTTTTTTCAAAAAAGGACTGCTTGCTTTCTTTGCTTGCGCGCGCGGGTTGTGTTTTAGAGCAGGAGGTTTCGGTCTTGGTGCCAGTTCAGTTCTAGCGGGTGCGGTAGGGGCTCGGGGACGGCGAGGTCGGCGGCAAGTTGGTCGTAATTCAGTTCGAAGCCGACGTCTTGGCAGATGGTTTCCAGGAGGTCTGGGAGGGAGGCGATGCCGTCCGGGTCCAGGGCCAGTTCGGCCTCCAGCAGGGCGTCGGCTTCCTGGCGGCGGATGGCGCGGTCCGGGCGGCCGGTGGTGGCCTGGCGTATGGCGCGGCGGATCTTCGCGCGGCGGGGGTCTGCCTGGGTGTGTTTGGGCATCGCGGCGGCGTGGCCGGCGATGATGCGGCGCTCCAGGTTGATGCACTGGCGGAGGACGCTCGCGAGCTGGGCGAAAAGTTTGGTGGGGTTTGGGGCGCGCTGGAGACGCGAGGGCGGTTGGCCTGCCTGCTCGGGGCCGGGGGGTAGTTCGGCGAGCGCCATCTGGGCGCGGGCGGCGGCGGCTTCGGCGAGGATCTCGGCGAGGTCTGCCATGCGGCGGAGCTGGCGCAGGTGGCGCTCTGTGCGCTCGTTGGCGGACTCTGGCGGGAGATGGGTGGCGGGGTGCACTTGGGTGTGGCGCCTGGGGTGGTGGTGGTGAACATAGTAGGAACTTGGGGTGCGGCTGGGCAAGTTGTTTCGGTGGAGTGGTGCTGGGTTTGGTGGGGGCGATTGGTTTGTGGGGCGCAGGTCTTGCGGGATCAGCACGCGTGGCGAGCGTTGGCTGCCGGTTGTGGGCGGGGGTTGGGATCGATGCCGGGGCGTTGGGGAGATCGTCCCATCTGCGTTGGCTGGGGCGATTGTCCGGCGCGGTCCGTCCTGGGTGACTGTTACGTTGCGCACGCCTTTGGAAGGGCTACGGCTTTTAGTAGGCGGACTGCCTGCATGCCTTTCGAGCGGAATAGGGTTGTGCGGGTGGGCATGGGCGTCCTTGTTCGTGAAGGGTTGGGCGATTGACTTGGTCGGGTTGGTGCCGAGGTCCATCAGATGCGACAGCTCGTTTGTTTTCTGGCGTTGGGGCTTACTCTGGCGGGGTGCAGTGGCGTGGCTGTTGACGAACCTAAGTTTGCGTTGGTGGTGCGGGATGGGGCGTTCGAGGTTCGGGATTATCCGGCGCTGACGGTGGCTGAGGTTACGGTTT